>CAXTKL010000070.1:0-14851 GCA_964244825.1 uncultured Aestuariivirga sp. | reverse complement strand
ACAATTAAAGCGTTGGACGCTCAATTGAACTCACTCCGATGACTTCGTCATTCCCGCCTTCGCGGGAATGACGGGCAACTTGGATCCATTTGAGCGTCCGATGCTTAAGAGCCGGCCTCAAAGCAATTTATTCCATGAACCAGCCATGGCTGACGATCAGCGATTGACCTGTGAGGGCATTGGTGGGGAAGGCCGCGAAAAGCAAGGCCACTTCAGCCACGTCTTCAATGGTCGTGAATGTCTGATCCACGGTGCCGCCCAGCATGATGCGTTTCACCACTTCGTCTTCGCTGATGCCCAGGGTTTTTGCCTGTTCCGGAATCTGCTTTTCCACCAGTGGCGTTTTGACGAACCCTGGACAGATCACGTTGGCGCGCACACCATGGGAAGCACCCTCCTTGGAAATCACCCGTGACAGTCCGAGCAAACCATGCTTGGCCGTGACATAGGCGGATTTCAGGGGTGAGGCTTCCTTTGAATGCACCGATCCCATGAAAATGATGGAGCCCGATCCCTTCTTGTACATATGGGGCAGACAGGCCTTTGACGTCAGGAAGGCACCATCAAGATGGATCGCCAGCATCTTCTTCCAGTCAGCGAATGGATAGTCTTCCATCTTGTGCACGATCTGGATGCCGGCATTCGAGACCAGAACATCAATGCCACCCCATGCTGTGGCCACAGCTTCTATTCCAGCATTGACCTGGGCTTCATCCGTCACGTCCATGGCAATGCTCATGGCACAGCCGGCATGGCTGGCATTGATGTCGTCAGCCGCAGCCTTCGCCGCATCGAGATTGAGATCAGCGATGGCAACTTTGGCTCCCTCGGCAGCAAAGCGGTCAGCAATGCCCTTGCCAATACCGCTGGCGGCACCGGTGACAACGGCGATCTTGTTTTGCAGGTTCATGGGTGGTTTCCTTTATGCAGCGAGATAATCATGGACAACATCGCCAAGACCCAGCGTCAGGTCGGCAACAATATGGGTGGCGGACAACACCTGCAGCACCGGCAATTCCGCCACAGGTGCCAGCGCATGGTCAAACAGTTCAAGCCCCGCAGGACCCGTCCAGGCACCCTTGACCGTTATATCCTCAAGGTAATAACGCACCAACTCGCAAATCCGCGGTGTGCAATCCACGTGGGGAATGATCTTCAGCAGAAAACCCGGTGCCTCGAGGGCAGCCTTTGCCACACCAAGGTCCATGGTCTTGTGTTTATAGCCCATTGTGCCCACGGCCACCTGCACCGGACCATATTTCAACGTGCCTACCAGCGTGTCCTTGCGCACCTTGAGTTTTGGCTGCGCCAGTTTTTTCGGAAAGCCCCAGATTTCGCGGCCACCGGCAATGGGGGCATCGTCATTCAGATACATCGAATGCACAAAGCCGCCATGCTGGCCCTGGAATGTCACGGGAATGACCTGGCCTGATTCCGTATAATCGCCAAAGCCCGTTGAATCTGGCATGCGGATGAATTCATATTTCACAATGGGTTCTGAAAATTCCAACGGAGCCGGAACAACCGCCCGCAGGGCCTCCGGGTCCGTGCGGTAGGAAATGATCAGATATTCCCGGTTGATGAAACGATAGGGCCCGCGTGGAAAGGAGGGATTGGTGAGCGGCATGGCAAAAGCCCCGGCGCGGACATCATCAACATTCATTTTATAGTGCCTTCGCTAATGACTTTGGCAAGGTCAAACACCGACACGCCATTGCGCTGCTTGGCCCTGTTGATCCAGGCGGCATGTTGCAGTGTGGTCGTCGCATCGGCATGGCCTGCCGCCCAATGTTCGACCATGCTGATCCGCGAAAATTCGTAATCCTTGGATTGTGTGTCATAGACCGTAGGCCGGTGAATCAGGTGAAAAATAGAAATCGCCCCATCGCTGGAATTGCCGATCAGCGCCTTCAGATCAGCATCGTCCTGCATTGCAGAGGGCAGCCGCTCAGCAAGGCGCTTGGCAGTCTTGCGCAGTTCCATGATCTCGCGATTCAATGTGGTATTGAGGCGTGTGCGGCTGGAATAGCGGATTTCCTTTTCCCGCTCTGCCACGTCCATGATGGTCTGCGGCATGGCACCCGTGGCACTGAACAGGTCGACCTGAAAGATGGTGAGATCGCACGCAGGGGACGCGTTGTCGATGACATATTGCAGCGGCGTGTTCGACACCAGCCCGCCATCCCAATAATAGGCACCCTCAATCAACACTGGCGGAAATCCCGGCGGCAAGGCCGATGACGCCAGGATATGATCAACGGTGATAAGAGTCATCGTGGAGTCAAAATAAATCAGATTGCCCGTTTCCACATTGACCGCCCCAATGCTGAGGCGCGGTCCGGCCTTGTCATTCAGCAGCTCAAAATCAATCAGGTTCTCCAAAGTCTGCCGCAGCGGAGCCGTGTCATAATAGCTCAAGGCCTCGAGTGACCCCCGGGACTGGAATAGCGGTGGCAGCAGCCGTGGCGAGAAAAAACCAGTCACGCCCATGATCGTCGCCAGGGCGGAACTCGTCTCATTGAAGAGGCTGCGCCCGGCATCACCTGGGATCACCTGATTGCCCAACAGGCCCGATGAAATGCCATCCCAGAATTGCCGCAGTTTCAATCCCCGGTCTGCCGGCCGGTTGCCACAGATGATGGCGGCATTGATGGCGCCAATCGAAATACCGGCAAACCATTCCGGCTCCTTGCCCCCGCTGCGCAAGGCTTCATAGGCACCGCCCTGATAGGCGCCCAGCGCACCGCCCCCCTGCAGAACCAGCACCAGTTGCTCCGGCCGCTCCATCGCCGCAGGCGGGTCTCTTGTGAGGTCTTCAATATGGTCAGCCATGAAATGTCCAAATCCAGAACGGTGCAAACAGCCTTCATAGCGCAAATCATGACATTCGTGTGTTGGTTTATACCCCAGCGAGATTACCTCGAAGTAATGTGTGCGCCAGCTCCCACCAAGCGGCAGTGTTGCACAATCAATGCATTGCGCGTCATGCTTTGGGAGTTTGCCATGAAATGTTTTGTTACGCTCATTCTTGCTCTGTTGTCTTTTCCTCTCTCACCTGTCCTCGCCGCAAGTCCCGAAACCGCCGTGGCACCGGAAGTTTCGCCTCCGGGTGATATTCCCGACAATCAGGCTTTCATCACATTCACATCCAGCCTTGGTTTTTCCATCAAGGTGCCCGAGGGCTGGGCCCGCACCGACCAGCCAGACCAGACTGTATTTGCCGACAAATACAATCACATCACCCTCACAACAGCCACTGCTTCGGATTTCATTGATATATCGGTCGCCAAAGCAAAACTTGTTCCGGAAATTGAAAAATCAGGCCATGCCGTAAAAATCGGCAAAATCTCCGAGGTCAAGCTGAAGGCCGGAAAGACAGTGAAAATCACATTTGATTCCAACTCGGAACCCAATGCGGTCACCAACAAGCAGGTGCGCGAAGAGAACGAGATTTTCTATTTCGTCAAAGATGGCAAGCGCGTCACCCTGCAGCTGTCAGCTCCGAAGGGCGCGGACAATGTGGACCAGTGGAAACTGATTTCATCCAGCTTCCGGTGGAACTGACATGCAGGTCATCAAGGCCCGTGAACTCTATCGCTTCTTTCACACCGGCGATGAAGAGGTGAAAGCGCTGCGCGGTGTTGATCTTGATGTCAGTGCCGGGGAAATGATCGCACTCATGGGGCCCTCAGGCAGTGGCAAATCCACCCTGCTCATGTGTCTTGCAGGCCTCGACGAACCCGACGGTGGCAACGTGATGCTGATGGGTGAAACCATCAGCAGGAAACCCGAAGCAGACAAATTGAAACTGCGGTCGCAGCATCTCGGTATCATGCGGCAGAAGGACAATCTGTTTGCCCATCTCACGGTCGATGACAACATCGAGCTCGCACGCTTCATTTCACGGCAAAGTGGGCGATCAGACGCCCTGGCGCGCATGGGCATGGCGGACAGGGGCAGTTCACTTCCGCCGCAGCTTTCCGGCGGAGAACGGGCCCGCGTCGGCCTGGCGGTGGCCATGGCGTCCCAACCGAAAGCCCTGTTGCTGGACGAGCCGACAGGCGAGGTCGATGCGGAAACGGAAACCGTGATCCTCAAAATCCTGCAAGATTTTCGCAAGACAGGCGGATCGGTCATCGTTGCCACCCACAATCCCGCCGTTGCAGCCATGGCAGATCGCATGCTGACCATGCAGGACGGCAAGGTGATGCATGGATAGCACCATCGTCACGCTGAACAACATCTCGCGGCAATTCAAGGTCAGCAGTGGCACGCTGACAGCTTTGAATAATGTGAGCTGCAACATTCGGTCAGATGATCGCATTGCCATCATGGGTCCGTCAGGCAGCGGCAAGTCAACCCTGATGGCCATGATGGCAGGGCTTGATGAACCGACAGCTGGCAAAATGGCATGGCCGGAACTGCAAGCGACGCAAGGTCTGCGGCCGGGCTACATCGGTCTTGCCTTCCAGACGGCAAGCCTCATTCCTTCCCTCACGGCACTTGAAAACATCGAAGTGCCACTGCTGATCATGGGTGAGCACGATGATGTGCGATACAGGGCACAAGCGGTGCTGGCTTTGATCGGTCTGGCAGAACTTGCCGGCCGCTTGCCCGAACAGCTGTCGGGCGGCCAGGCTCAACGCATTGCCATGGCGCGGGCCCTTGTTGCCAAACCCAGGCTCCTGCTGGCTGATGAACCCACGGGGCAACTGGACCAGGACACAGGAAAGCAACTCATTCAACTTTTGATCACGTGGGCAGAGCAGAACAGCGCAGCGCTTGTCATTGCAACCCACGATGAAACTGTTGCCCAACGCATGACGACGGTTTGGCATATGCGTTACGGAAGGCTCGAAACATGATGTCCGCATGGATCAAAGGTCTCATCCGGACACGTGGCTGGCCATTGACAGCGGCAAGCGCCGGCATCGCCCTCGCCGTTGCCTTGTTGACGGTGCTTGGCCTGTTTGTGTCACACAGTGCCGAAACCATGACGGCGAGGGCCGTGTTAGCAGTGACCCCTGACTGGCAGGTGCAACTGGTGGGCACAACCGACGAAACACCAGCATTGGATGCGATACATGAAACAGCATCAACAGCAAAAACCCAGATTGTAAATTATGCCGACTCCGCAGGATTTTCAGCGAACACGGGTGGCACTGCCCAGACCACGGGTGTTGGCAAAATCATTGGCATCGATCCAGACTATCGCCAGCAATTTCCGCGTCAGATGCGCTTGTTGGCCGGCAGCTTTGATGGCGCTCTGATCGCCCAACAGACGGCCGCCAATCTTCACGCAGCACCAGGTGACACAGTGACGGTGCAACGGTTGGGCGCAGCACCGGTTGACATAATGATTGCAGGCATTGTCGAGATGCCGAGTGCCGATCAGTTTTTCCAGATCATTGGCAGCACAAGCCAGTCTGCCCCCGTGGCCCCGCCGGATAACATCATTCTGATCTCCAGTGAACAGTGGCGCAATCTATTCGAGTCACAACTTGAAACCATGCCACAGACGGCCATGCGGCAAATCCACGTCAGCGTGGACCATGCAGCATTTTCAGGCGATCCCGTGACGTCCTATATCCAGGCAACCGGATTGGCCAACAACCTCTCGGCCAAGCTCGCGGGTGAGGGTCTGATTGCCAATAATCTCGCCGCCCGTCTGGACGGTGCCCGGCAAGATGCCCTGTTCGCAAAGGTGCTGTTCATGTTTCTGGGTGTGCCGGGTGCCGTGGTCGCAGTGCTGCTGACCATGCTCATTGTCCAATCCAGCGCCGGGCGCCGCCGCCGCGACATTGCTCTGTTACAGCTCCGCGGTGCGGGCTTCGGGCGCAGTGCCGCACTGGTGGGTGCCGAAGCACTGCTTGTTGCAGGCGGAGGCTCCATTGCTGGACTTGTTGCCGCTTGGCTGATTGCACACTTTGCCATGAAGCTGCCCGCAGGATTTGCCGAAGTCTGGTGGTATGCCGCATCCGCACTTGCTGGTTTTCTCTCCGCCGCCTTGATCTTCTGGGTGCCGTCCTGGGCGGTGATGAAAAGCAATTCACAACAAAACATGCAGGCTGTCATCACAGGGCCAACAACAATTCAAGCGTGGAAAAAACTCTGGCTGGATATTGCCTGCTTGTTGATTGCGGGCGCAGTGTTCTGGCAATCCTCAGTTACAGGTTATCGCGTTGTCACGGCGCCCGAGGGTGTTGCCACAGCGACCGTTGATTACAAGGCCTATCTCGCCCCCGCCCTGCTGTGGATCGGCTTGGGCTTGCTGTTGCTGCGCTGCTGGACCGCATTCATGCTGCATGGAAAATCGGTGCTGACCCGAATGATCACACCTCTTGCCGCCGGTTTTTCGCCCATCGTTTCAGCCGCAATGAGCCGGGAGCGCGGGCGCATTGCCAGCGGCGTTGTGCTGGTGGCATTGGCCTTTTCCTTTGCCACCTCAACAGCCATCTTCAACGCCACCTACGAGCAGCAGGCCAATATTGACGCCACTCTGACCAATGGTGCAGATGTTGCTGTGACAGGTACAGGGCTGGCACCAGCGTCGTCATCGCTTGACGACATAAAAAACATGGATGGTGTCACCTGGGCCGAAGCCATGCAGCACCGCTTTGCCTATGTCGGTACCGATTTGCAGGATCTGTACGGCATCGATCCCGCAGGCATTGGCAAAGCCACGCCCATGTCCAACGCTTACTTTACCAGTGGCAACGCAGCAGCAACTCTGGCCCAGTTGCAGGCCACCCCGAATGGCGTGCTGGTGTCAGACGAAACCGTGTCGGATTTCCAACTGAACCCCGGAGATACCGTCAATCTGCGTCTGCAAAGTAATGGCGATCAGGCCTGGCACAGCGTGCCATTCACCTTCATCGGCGTTGTCCGCGAATTTCCAACCGCACCCACGGATTCCTTTCTGGTGGCCAATGCGTCCTATATCGCGGCGATGACAAAAAACAGTGCTGCCGAAACGGTGCTGGTGAAAACGTCACGCGATCCTTCTGCGCTGGCATCAGACTTGCGCAAGGCTCTAGGCACGGCAACGGCTCTCAAGGTGACGGACGTCAGTGAGGCAGTACATCGCATCGGGTCGTCCCTGGTGGCGGTTGATCTTGGGCGCTTGACGGCGCTTGAGTTGGGCTTCGCCTTGCCCATCATTGCAGGAGCCCTCGGCCTTGTGTTTGCCCTGGGCCTGGAGGAGCGGCGGCGCAGCTTTGCCATTCTTCTGGCCCTGGGTGCCACATCCCGGCATCTCGGCGCGTTTCTCTGGAGCGAAGCCTTGCTGATCTATGCCGCAGGTCTGGCCGCCGGTTTGGCGATCGGCACGGTCCTGGCCTTCGTGCTGGTAAAAATGATGACCCACGTGTTTGACCCACCGCCGGACACACTGTCGGTACCATGGAGTTTTCTGGCCCTTTTGGCCCTCACAGGTTTGGCGGCGGTTTGTATCAGTGTGCTGTTGCACCTGCGCAAACGGGCGGAACCCCTGTCATTTTCAATCCGCAACATTTAGGCTATGTGACAATGATGAAACTTCTCCTGATTGAAGACGACAAGCGCATGGCCGACTTCGTTGTGCGGGGTCTGAAGGAACAGGGCCATGTGGCTGATCACACGGACAATGGCAAGGACGGATTGTTTCTGGCCGCCGGCGAAAAATATGACGCGCTGATCATCGACCGCATGCTGCCCGGTCTTGATGGCTTGAGCATTCTTAAAATGTTGCGTTCCACCGGAAACTTCACGCCTGCGATTTTCCTCACAACACTGGCAGGCATTGATGACCGCGTTGAGGGGCTGGAAGCGGGGGCCGACGATTATCTGGTCAAACCCTTTGCCTTTGCGGAACTCATGGCACGATTGGGTGCCCTCATGCGGCGTCCGCCAGTCAGCGATGTCAAAACCGAAATCCGGGTAGGCGAGCTCGAAATGGATTTGTTGAAACGCGTTGTCACCCGCGCTGGAAAATTCGTAGACCTTCAGCCACAGGAGTTCAAACTCCTTGAATATCTCATGCGCAGCGAAGGCCGGGTGGTGACGCGCACCATGTTGCTGGAAAACGTGTGGGATTTCCATTTCGATCCGCAAACCAGCGTGGTTGAAACCCACATCAGCCGCCTCCGCGCCAAGATCGACAAGGGCTTCGGCAAGGAGATGCTGAAAACCACCCGCGGTGTGGGATACACGCTCCGTGCCGACTAACCGCATTTTCAAGACCTTCAGTTTTCAACTGACGGCCTTGC
This sequence comes from uncultured Aestuariivirga sp., assembly GCA_964244825.1. Taxonomy (GTDB): domain Bacteria; phylum Pseudomonadota; class Alphaproteobacteria; order Rhizobiales; family Aestuariivirgaceae; genus Aestuariivirga. The sequence goes on along the minus strand of CAXTKL010000070.1, from coordinate 6,605 downwards.
ACAGCCTGATATTCGCGGCCTGCTTTCTGGCCCTGCTCATCACCACCTACCTCACCACAACTGCGGCCCTGCGCGGTCAGATGCAGACTGAAGTCCGTGAAGAATTAAATGCCATGGCCGAAGAGGCCAGAACTGATGGTCTCTCCTCCATCATCCGTGATATCGGCGAACATCTCGCACAAACCACTGGCCCGACAGGATTCTATTTTCTGAGCGACCCCGCTGGAAATAAACGTGCTGGAAATCTGGATGGCGTCGTTCCGGTTGATGGTTGGCGCGAATCTGGTATTGGCGATGCCGCAGCCTCTCAACTCACATCCACAGGTGATGAAGACCACCAAATCTGGGGCCAGGGCATGCATCTGCCCGATGGATCATTCCTGTTGGTGGGCCAGGACGCTGATCGGCTGCTTTCGGCTCAGGAGGCCATCATCAATACCTTTGGCTGGTCTGCTGGTCTGGCCTTTCTGCTGGCGGCGTTAGCGGGTCTCGCCATCAGCCGGGGGTTCCTGCGCCGCATCGACAACATCAACCAGACCAGCTTGGCCATCATTGACGGCCGGTTGAAAGAGCGCATCCCGGTACGCGGCACCTTGGACGAGATTGACCGTCTCTCCACCAATCTGAACCGATTGTTTGACAGCAACCAGTCACTGCTTGAAAGCCTGAAACAGGTGAGTGCCAATATCGCCCATGATCTCAGAACGCCACTCAGCCGCTTGCGTCAAGGTCTTGAGGAGGCCCGCGCCACATCCAGAAGCAAACAGGCTTATGAACTGGCTATCGACGGTGCCATTGTCGAGTCAGACCAGTTGCTGGCAACCTTCGCCGCCCTGCTGCGCATTGCCCAGATTGAATCGGGCTCCCGCAAGTCCGGTTTCAAGGATATTGACTTAACGAAAATCTTTGAACGCGTGGCCGACGCTTACCGGGCCGTGGCGGAAGACCAGGATAAAATGATCGATATAAAATTTGAGCATGGTGTGAGGTTTGTCGGCGACAACGAACTGCTGCTGCAGATGGTGGCCAACCTCACGGAAAATGCCATTCGTCACACACCCAAGGGAATCCGGATTTCGCTGGTGCTTGAAAACACAGCTAGTGGCCCGGTGGCAATGATTTCAGATACGGGTCCGGGCATACCGGAAGATCAGTGCAAGAAGGTGTTTGAACATTTCTACCGTCTCGATACCGCCCGCGCCACAGTCGGCAACGGTCTGGGGCTGTCCCTCGTCGCCGCCATCGCAAAACTGCACGACATTCAACTGGAACTCCGAGACAATGAACCAGGCTTGAAAGTGGGTCTTAAATTTCCCCGTGCTGCAACAAGAGTTTGAGGCCTTGAAAGCACAGGTTGGGCCAGCCGGCGTGAAAGTCATCCATTGCTGATTGCCAATGATCCACGCCCAGCCGCGATCAGGGAAAACTGCCAAAAAGATTACGATGCACGTTGACCAGATGTGTCCTCATGGTTTCTGAGGCAAGATCGGAATTGCGGGCGAACAGTGCTTGAACAATCGCTTCGTGATCTTCGCAATAGGAACGCCTTCGGGCTTCTGTGTAACGGCGGCGCTTCATCTCAATCCAGGCGGGCTGGTTGCGGATGACACGCAATATGTCGTGCAGGCTCAAGAGCAATTCATTTCGCGTTGCAGTGAAAATCCGCACGTGGAACTCCGCATCCAGTTTTTCAAAGCTCGTAGGATCATTTTCCCGCATTGCGTCCTCATGGGCCTCCCGGATGTTGGCGAGATCAGCCGCTGTTGCGTTGACGGCGGCGGCGGCCGCAGCATGTGGTTCCACCATCAGACGCGCGGCCATGACATCAACCGGGCTGGAGCCCGATATGCGTTGCAGCAGTCCGAGCATTTCAGCGTTTTCAGCCTGCCTGGGTTCGACTCTGTGGGGTGCGGTTTTCAACGTCATGGTCTGATCTTCACTCACCGAAATAGTTCCGCCGCCTTGTCGCGAGATGATTGCGCATGGCATCACTTGCGCCCGCTGCATTGCGTGACTTCAGGGCTTGCATGATCAGCGCGTGTTGCGCGCAATACTCCTGCCGCCTCTCTTCGGTGAAGGCCCGCTGGCGGATGGCCATCATGGCTTCGCGGTAGCGAACGACAATCAGCAGTTTGAAAAAATCGATCAAGAACTCGTTGTGAGTCGCAGCGTAGATTCGCGCATGAAACTCGTTGTCCCACCGTTCGAATAGTGGAAGCTCTGTTGCTGCGTCAGCAAAACCGTTGGCTTCTTCAATGGCTGAAATGTCACGGGCGGTTGCGTGAATGGCGGCGGAGGCCGTCGCTTGTGGTTCAATGATCAAGCGCAAGTTGAGAATATCGAGCGGGCTTGCACCTGAAATACGGTCAAGCACGCGGCGCAATTCATCACTTGTTCGTTGTTTGACAAGGGTGCCGCGACCCACTTCGCGGCTGATCAGATCTTCTTCTTCTAGTCTCTGCAACGCACGGCGCACGGTGTTCCGAGCCACACCAAATTCTTCAGCCAAGTCGCGTTCATTGGGCAGCGCCTCGTCCGTCCGCCACTCGCCGTCTTCGATACGAGCGCGCAGAATTGTCGTGATGTCAGTGGCTTTGCGACGCGCCATACAGGGTTTCCAACTATACCAATAAGTAAACCAATATCAGAATTGGTTCATCAAACCAGTGGAAATTCTGCTGTCCAAGCAACTTTTTGTGCTTGAAACCCTTCGTTTCGTTGTGCAATCATCTTGTAAAGTGAACCAATGTTAAAATTGGTACAGTCTGGGAGGACAGATTGAGAATTGCAACTTTCCACATCGGAGGTGAGCGTCGCGTTGGTCTTGTCGACGAGAAGCGGCAGACGGTTTCCCCGTTTGATCTGTCTGTTGAAGACGCGAAATCGGGTCTGCTTGCCCTGATCGAGCGCGATCAATTGCCAGCAAAGCTCAACCCGATCCCCTTGCGCGAAGTGACTTTGGAAGCACCCATTCCGCATCCGCGCAGGAACATATTTTGTGTGGGCAAGAACTATCATGAGCATGCCAGGGAATTTGCATCGAGCGGCTTTGACTCAAGCGCTGCGCAGGGCACGGTTCCACAACATCCCATCATCTTTTCAAAAGTGCCGGAATGCGTGGTGGCGCACCGGGCACCCGTCTACTTCAGCAAAACCATCTCGTCAGCCATAGACTATGAGGCAGAACTGGCGGTCATTATTGGCAAGGGCGGCAAGAGCATTCCGAAGAAAAATGCACTTGATCATGTCTGGGGTTACACCATCATCAACGATGTGACGGCGCGTGATCTCCAGGGTAAACATAGTCAATGGTTGATCGGCAAATCCCAGGACACCTTTGGTCCGATGGGGCCCTGGGCCGTGACACGCGATGAAATCGATTTGTCTAATACCCATGTGCGGTGCTGGATCAATGACGAGTTGCGCCAGAATTCAAACACGGCGGCGCTTATATTTGACGTACCTACGCTGATTGCCACCCTGTCAGAAGGGATCACACTGATACCGGGCGACATTATCGCGACGGGAACGCCGGCGGGCGTCGGCATTGGCTTCAAGCCGCCCAAATACTTGATATCGGGCGATGTGATGAGAGTTGAAATTACTGGCATTGGCATTCTGGAGAACCAGTTGCAGGAGAAAGCTGCGTGAGCACCGTCGCCACCACAATGCTGAAGGCGGAAGTTGATGGGGAAGGTTTCCCCGTCACACTCGTGCACGGCCTTGGTGGCACTTCCAACAGCTTTCAAATGGTGATGAATGCGCTTCAAGGTCATCGCGCAGTGCGGGTGGATTTGCCGGGTTCTGGCCGTTCCCGGCTGCCGCATGAGAAACTCGATATCGCCTATATGGCCCGCGCCGTTGTTGATGCTGCGCAAAGTCTCGGCGCTTGTCCTGGTTTTCTGGTGGGCCATTCCATGGGCACCATTGTATGCCAGCACATTGCGGTCACGGTCCCTGAGGCGGTGACGGGCATGGTTTTGTTTGCGCCGATCCTTGAACCGGGCGATGCGGCGCGCCAGCGCATCCGCGATCGCGCTGTCACGGCGGAATCGCGTGGCATGTGCGTTGTGGCAGATGCGGTCGTGGCGGCGGGGCTTTCGTCCCATACACGGTCACAGAACCCGCTGGCGGAAGCTTTCGTGCGGGAAAGCCACATGCGGCAGGATGCCGAGAGTTTTGCCCAGTCTTGCGAGGCGTTGGCCTCAGCCACCGCGGCCGATCTGCGCATGATCCGATGTCCGGTGCTGTTGGTGACAGGCGATGAGGATGCGGTGGCACCTCCTTCAGCCGTTCACGCCATGGCGGAAAAAATGAAACATGCAACTGTCAAGGTTCTGGAGCGCTGCGGCCACTGGACCATGATTGAAAAGCCTGTTGAATGCTCAAAACTGCTCTCGGAATTCTTGAGGGCCACGCAACACTGAAACAATCCGGCACAAAAACAAAAATCGCCGGCACACGATGGGAGATTAAAAATGGTAGACACAAATTGGGGCAGTGGCTCTGACAGCATCCTGTTCACCAATGTGCGCGTGCTCGATGGCACGGGCGAATATCCTTACACGGGTGAAGTGCAGGTGCAGGGCAACCGCATCAAAAGCATCACCAAGGGTTCATCGCGATTTTCATCCGCCACTTCGTCGGGTGGCCAAACAGTCATTGATGGTGCGGGTGCCACCTTGATGCCCGGCATGATCGATGCACATTTGCATCTCTCCTGGAACAATGCGCCGGGCATTGATCCCATTCAACGCATGCCGCCGGAAGAACACACATTGTGGACGGCGCAGATGGCCAAGCTTGTGCTGGATGCGGGCTTCACGGCGGGGCGCGGTGCCGCTGCCGCCAAGATGCGGCTTGATGTAGTGATCCGCGATGCCATCAATTCCGGCATGATACCAGGGCCGCGCTATCTTGCAGCCGGGCCGGAAATCACCACCGTCGGCGGGCTGGGTGATTCGTCGCCACCCCATATCGACCATGAGGGATTGAACCTCGGCATCGTCGTATCCGGGCCAGAAGAAGTGCGCCGCACCGTGCGCCAACTCATCAAATATGGCGTGGACTCGATCAAGCTCAACCTTTCCGGTGAATCCATCACGGGCATGGGGGCGGAAGAAACACCGATGTCAGAAGAAGAAGTGGCGATGGCCTGCAATGAGGCCCGCGCCCGCAACAAGGTGATTGCCGCCCATGCGCGTTCTTCCGAATCCGTGAAGCAGTGCATTCGCCATGGCATTCAAAACATCTTTCATGCATCTTTTGCCGATGAAGAAGCACTCGACATGCTGGAGGCCGTGAAGGACAAACACTTTGTGGCACCCGGTCTTGCGTGGCTCATTCAAACGGCACGGGGTGCGGAGAAATGGGGCATCAAGCCCGGCTCGCCTTTGTCACTTGAGTACGAGCGGGAACTCGAAGCCGCCGTTGAAACCGCACGCAAGATGCACAAGCGTGGCATTCGTGTGTGCATTGGTGGCGACTATGGCTTTGCCTGGACGCCGCAGGGCACCAACGCCAAGGACTTTGAATATTTCGTCGACATGGTGGGCATGTCGCCCATGGAAGCCATTATGGCGGGCACCAAGTTCGGTGGCCAGATCATGGGCATGGGCGATGAGCTTGGCATGTTGAAGCAGGGTTGGCTCGCCGACATGATTCTCATCGATGGCGATCCGATTTCAAACATCCGTGTGTTGCAAGACAAGTCGCGCATTCTCGCCATCATGAAAGACGGCAAGTTCCACAAGGAACCGAAAATGAATGCCCAGGCCCGCAGATTGAGCGCATGAGCATCAGAGACGCCAACACCGATCAAGGCATGACGTCCAGGCAAGCCTGGGGGTTGTTTGCATTGCTGCTTGCAGCGGCGGTGCTGTGGTTGTTCCTGGCGGTTTGGCCTGAAGGCCTGGTCCACTGGGTTGGGCCGAAGAAGACGTTCGTCAACGCCGTATTCAATGGCGTGACGGTGGCCGGACTCTATTTCCTCGTCGCCAGCGGCTTCACGCTGGTGTTTGGCTTGATGCGCAATGTGAACCTTGCCCATGGCTCTCTCTATTTGCTGGGCGCTTATATCGGATACACGGTGGCCAATTGGACAGGCTATTGGTTGCTCGGCATTGCGGGGGGCATGCTGTCGATGGCAGTCGCTGGCGTGTTGTTGCAATATTTTGTCTTCCGCAAATTGGAAGGGGATGACCTCCGCCAGACTTTGGTGACCATCGGTATTTCCATTGTGGCTGCTGACTTGATGTTGGCGATCTGGGGTGGCAACACCTATCAATTCTCGGTGCCGGAGTGGCTGGACGGTGCCGTCACAACACCCATCATCACCGCCGTCAAATCCAATGGCGACGCTATCTACATGAAGTATCCTTTCTATCGCCTGATGGTGTTGATGACAGCCATCGTCATTGGCGTAGCACTTTGGTTGATGCTGAATCGCACCAAAATCGGCATGATGATCCGCGCAGGCGTTGACGACCGCGCCATGCTCTCGGCGTCCGGTGTTAACGTGCAGCTGATCTTCGCCGCTGTGTTTGCGATTGGTGCTGGCCTTGCAGGCTTCGCCGGAGTTGTAGGAGGTTCAGTCCTCTCCGTCG
>CAXTKL010000069.1:12955-15066 GCA_964244825.1 uncultured Aestuariivirga sp. | reverse complement strand
GGTTATCGCGTCATCCTCGTCAACTCCAATCCGGCCACCATCATGACCGATCCGGAACTGGCGGATGCCACCTACATCGAACCCATCACCCCTGAAGTGGTGGCCAAGATCATCGAAAAAGAACGGCCCGACGCGATTTTGCCTACCATGGGCGGCCAGACCGCGCTGAACACGGCCCTCTCGCTCAACAAGATGGGCATCCTCGAAAAATATAACGTCGAACTCATCGGGGCGAAGGCCGAAGCCATCGACAAGGCGGAAGACCGCGAATTGTTCCGCGACGCCATGACCAAGATTGGTCTGGAAAGTCCGCGCTCAAAACTGGCCAATGCCTCCGTCGAAAAAGACCGCGACAAGGAACTCTACGCCAAGGGCAAAGCCGAGGCTGCGGACCTCGAAGCCTTCGAAAGGAAATGGGATGAAGGCGAACCCGAGCGGCAGAAAAAATACCGCGACCGCGCCATGGTCGAAGCCTACGAAGGCATGCTGGCCATCGGTCTGCCCTGCATCATCCGCCCCTCGTTTACGCTCGGCGGCACTGGCGGCGGCATTGCCTATAACCGCGATGAATTTTTCAACATCGTGGAAACGGGTCTCGACGCGTCTCCCACCGCCGAAGTGCTGATTGAAGAGTCTGTTCTCGGCTGGAAAGAATATGAAATGGAAGTGGTGCGCGACACCGCCGACAATTGCATCATCATCTGTTCGATTGAAAATATTGACCCCATGGGTGTGCATACGGGCGACTCCATCACCGTGGCCCCTGCCCTCACACTGACCGACAAAGAATATCAGATCATGCGCAACGCCTCGATTGCGGTGCTGCGCGAAATCGGTATCGAAACTGGCGGATCGAATGTTCAGTTCGCCGTCAACCCGGTTGATGGCCGACTGGTCGTCATCGAAATGAATCCGCGTGTATCGCGTTCTTCCGCGCTCGCCTCAAAAGCCACCGGATTCCCAATCGCCAAGATCGCGGCGAAACTCGCTGTGGGTTATACGCTCGATGAATTGGGCAACGATATCACGGGTGGCACCATGCCCGCCTCGTTTGAACCAACGATTGATTATGTCGTTACCAAAATTCCGCGCTTCACCTTCGAAAAATTCCCTGGTGCCCAGCCCTATCTCGGCACCGCCATGAAATCCGTGGGCGAGGTCATGGCCATAGGCCGCAGCTTCCAGGAGTCATTCCAGAAAGCTTTGCGCGGCCTTGAAACCGGTCTTTCCGGTATGAATGAAATCGCCATTCCCGGTATCGGTGAAGGCGATGACAAGAATGCCATCCGCGCCGCACTCGGTCTGGCCACTCCAGATCGCCTGCTCAAAATCGCACAAGCCTTCCGCCACGGCGCAACGGTTTCGCAGATTTATGAAAGCTGTAAATATGAGCCCTGGTTTCTCCGGCAAATTCAGGAACTGGTGCAGATGGAAGACACCATTCGCCAGAAGGGCCTGCCCAATGACGCTGTGAATATGCGCAAGCTGAAAGCCATGGGCTTCTCGGACAAGCGACTGGCCCAACTCGTTCGGATCAAGGAAGCCCGCGTTTCAGCCCATCGCCGCAAGTTGAAAGTGCGCCCGGTCTATAAGCGCATCGACACATGTGCCGCCGAATTCGCCTCGCCCACAGCCTATATGTACTCGACCTATGAAACAGGTCTCGCAGGATCGCACGGCAACGAAGCTCAGGTCAGCGACAAGAAAAAAGTCATCATCCTGGGTGGTGGTCCCAACCGCATCGGTCAGGGCATTGAGTTTGACTATTGCTGCTGCCACGCCTGTTTCGCGCTGCATGATGCGGGCTATGAATCGATCATGGTCAACTGCAATCCGGAAACCGTATCGACAGATTACGATACCTCGGACCGACTCTATTTCGAACCCCTCACAGTCGAAGACGTGCTCGAAATCATCCATGCGGAAAAACGCAAAGGCACCCTGCACGGTGTGATCGTGCAGTTCGGCGGACAGACTCCGCTGAAACTTGCGCAAGCCCTTGAAGACGCAGGCGTGCCCATCCTCGGCACCACGCCAGATGCGATTGATCTTGCCGAAGACCGTGACCGCTTCTCCAAACTCGTGCGCAAGATCAAACTGCGCCAGCCTGA
>CAXTKL010000069.1:0-12855 GCA_964244825.1 uncultured Aestuariivirga sp. | reverse complement strand
AAGACCGTGACCGCTTCTCCAAACTCGTGCGCAAGATCAAACTGCGCCAGCCTGAGAACGGCATCGCCTACTCAGGCGCAGAAGCAAAAAAGATCGCCAAGAAAATAGGCTTCCCTGTTGTCATCCGCCCGAGCTACGTACTCGGTGGCCGCGCCATGGAAATCGTGCGGGACGATATACAGCTTCAGCGTTACATCACCGAAGCCGTTGTTGTGTCGGGTGACTCGCCAGTGCTGATCGACTCCTACCTATCGAACGCCATCGAAGTTGATGTGGACTGCATTTGCGATGGAAAAGACGTTTTCATTGCAGGTGTCATGGAGCACATTGAAGAAGCGGGCATTCACTCCGGCGACAGCGCCTGCTCATTGCCGCCCTATTCCCTGAAACCCGCCGTCATTGCCGAACTTGAAGAGCAGGCGAAAAAACTGGCTCTCGCCCTGAATGTTGTGGGGCTGATGAATGTGCAGTTCGCGGTGAAAGACGATGTCGTCTACATCCTCGAAGTAAATCCCCGCGCCTCCCGCACCGTACCCTTCGTAGCCAAGGTGATTGGAGAACCAGTCGCGAAAATCGCGGCCCGCGTCATGGCTGGCGAAAAACTTGCGGACTTCAAACTGAAAACCAAAAAGCTCAATCACGTGGCGGTAAAAGAGGCTGTCTTCCCCTTCAACCGCTTCCCTGGCGTCGACGTTTTGCTCGGCCCCGAAATGCGCTCCACCGGCGAAGTCATGGGTCTCGACAAGAGCTATGACATGGCCTTTGCCAAGGCCCAGTTGGGCGCTGGCATGCGCATTCCAAAGGCGGGTACCGTATTCGTATCGGTGAAAGAGTCCGATCGTACCAAGGTTCTGCCCTCGGTCAAGAAGCTGGTGGAACTTGGTTTCCACATCAAGGCCACGGGCGGTAATCATGCATTCTTTGAATCAAAGGGCGTGCCTTCCTCGAAGATCAACAAGGTGCTGGAAGGCCGCCCCCATGTTGTCGATGCGATCAAGAATGGTGACATTCAACTGGTGCTCAACACCACGGAAACCCGCTCGTCGGAATCCGACTCAAAATCAATTCGCCAAACGGCAGTGATGCAGAAGGTGCCCTATTACACGACCTTGCCCGGCATCATCAGCGCCACCAAAGCCATCGCGGCCCACAAGGCCGATACGATCAAGGTCAGGCCCTTGCAAGACTACTTCAAGTAACCTCATCCGGAGTGGCCATCATGCCAACAGCAGCGCAGCAAACCGTGACACTTTCTCCTTCGGGTCTCACTATTCCCGCGATTTGCTTCGGCACTTCGGCGCTGGGTGACATGCCCGATACCTACGGTTACAGCGTCAGTGCCGAGCGCGCCCGCGCCACCCTGAATGCGATCTTTGATGGCCCCATTGCCTTTCTCGATACATCGCGCAACTACGGTATGGGCGAGAGCGAAAAACGCATGGGCGATGCTATTCGCGCCCGCGGAGGCATGCCAAAAGGTTTTGTAATTTCCTCGAAACTCGACCGCAACATGGATACCCGTAAATTCGACGGTGACCGCGCACGGGAATCCCTGGATGAAAGCCTTGCGGCACTCGGTGTTACTCACATCGACCTGCTGCATCTGCACGATCCAGAATATGCTTCTGACCTGAATGACATCACCAAAAAGGGCGGCGCCTTGGATGCGCTGTTCCGCATGAAGGAACAGGGCCTGTGCAAGGCCGTGGGCCTTGCCGCTGGCCGCACAGACATCATGATGCCGCTGTTGCGCGACTATAATTTCGACGCGCTGATCAGCCACAACCGTTTCACCCTGCTCAATCGTCAGGGTACGGAGATGTTTGAATTTGCGAAGTCTCGAAACATCGCCGTCATCAACGCCGCCCCCTATGCCAGCGGCATTCTGGCCAAGGGTGCCGCCAAGCAACCACTTTTTGCCTATATGCCAGCCGATGATGACATCAAATCCCGCGCCAACAGGATTGAATCGATTTGCACAAAACATGGCGTTCCCATGGGGGCTGCGGCCTTGCAGTTTTCGATGAACTCACCACTGGTGGCCTCGACAATTTGCGGCGTGACGTCACCAGAGCGTGTGCAACAAACAGTTGATTGGGCCAATCATCCGATACCGGATGCCCTGTGGATCGAACTAAAAGCCGTCCCCTTCGATGTGGACGATCCAGAGGCCAAGCGTGTGTATCGTCCGGGGTGAAACAAGCACGGCCTATTCATCCGTCCACGGATTAATGACACGCAGTCCAGCATCGATAAAGGGCTGGACATCTCTGGTCACCACTGCGCAATCGTTCACCATTGCGATGGCCGCGATCTGGCAGTCCGCAAAGCCAATTGCTCTGCCTCGCACTTTCAAATCTCCTGCTATAATCGCAAAAACTATCGCAGCCTCCATGTTGAAATCCAAGATGCGAGTAGCAAACACGTCAGTGACAAGGCTTTGGATTTTCAACGTCAGTTCGGTTTTTCGTTTGCCGTCGGGCATCATGGCGGGCCCACTCAGCAGTTCTGCCAAATTTATTGAAGTCGTTGCAGCATTATTGTCGATACGGCGTTTTGCCCATGCCCATACATTGGGGTGACACTTGTCATTGGTAAGTTCGGAGATGACATTTGTATCAAATATGATCATCCGCATTCAACAGGCTCAACCGGGTCTTGATTTCTCTGCATCTGTGGCAGATTCAGACCGCCACCATTCCGCTTCTTCCAGTCGTCTATGACATCAGCAACTGATTTGACTTGTGGTTGGTTCCCAAAAAGCGCTTCCAAAGCCAAGCGGGCTTCGGCTTCCACGCTACGTCCGTTGGCCTTGGCCTGTCGTTTGATGTTGACTGCGGTCTGCTCCGATAATTTTCGAATGGTCATCGCGGCCATTTCAGTCTCCTGATATCAAAATGTTTCGATTTGATATCACTTTTCCCCTGCAATCGCAACCCTTGCAAAATCACCCGTTCTGTTCCACATTAGGTGATACCCGGCTGGGAGTTGCCTCCCTCGCGCCGGGTGTTTTCTTGAACAGGCGTTGCTTTCGCTTGGCCCTTTGCGGGCCGGGAAATCAACCATTTTGGACGTGACGACCATGGAAAAAGTACCGATGACCGCGAGTGGCTATAACGCCATGGTGGATGAGGTCAGGCATTTGAAATCCGTTGAACGCCCGCGCATCATTCGCGCGATCGAAGAAGCGCGCGCCCATGGTGACCTGTCCGAAAATGCCGAATATCATGCCGCCAAGGAAGCCCAGGGCTGGAATGAAACCCGCGTGGCTGAACTTGAGGACAAGATTTCCCGCGCTGATGTCATTGATGTGTCGAAACTCTCCGGCGACACCGTGAAATTCGGAGCGAAGGTCACGTTGATCGATGGCGATACGGATGCAAAATCAGTCTATCAGATCGTCGGCGACATGGAAGCCGATGTGAAAAAAGGCCGCCTCTCTATCTCGTCTCCCATGGCCCGCGCCATCATCGGCAAGAAGCAGGGTGACAGTGTTGAGGTGAACACACCGGGGGGCGGCAAGTCCTACGAGATCGAGAAAGTCGCCTTCAACTAACCGGAAAGCCGTGACAGGAAGCCAGCAAAACTCATCATGCCCTCCGGCCATGGACCATGGCCCGAGGCGGTGTTGATATGTCCCTGCTCGCCTGCCTCAATCAGTTTTGAACCCCAGGCCGCAGAAATATCTGCTGCCTCTTCCAACGTGGCAAAGGGATCATTGCTGCTGGCCACCAGCACCGACGGGAACGGAAGTGGATCGCGCGGAATGTCAGCAAAGGCGGGATCAACGGACGCCAGTTCGGCGAGGGCGCGGCCCGTTGGAACAGCGACGAGATAGGCCCCTTTCACGCGCTCCAGCACATGTGCATCTCGCAAAGCGGGAATAGTTTGCGCCACAAGAATATTACCGAGGGAATGCGCAACGAAAACCACAGGGCGCGTCGCTTCTGCAACAGCATTCACGACTTGCGCCACAGCAACCTGCAAGGAAGAATGCAACCAATCCGGTTGATCTACAATTCTCGCTGTCGAAAGTTTGCCCACCATGCGCATCTGCCAGTGCACAGGGCCTGCACCTTCATAACCAGGAATGATGAGAATATCAGTTTCAGAAGATTTCATGTCACGCCTGAAATGGCGCGTCAGCTATTTTTCCGCAAGAGCTTTTTCCACCGCCGATTTGATCTTGTCGCTCATCGGCTCCGTTGGTGTAGAAAACCAATCAATGAAGTGGCCATCCTTGGCGAAGAGATATTTATGGAAATTCCATTTCGGCGTACCCATCATGCCCGCTTTTTCGCCAGCCCAAATATAGACCGGATCCGCAGATTTGCCCTTGACGACAGTCTTGTCCGCCAAGGGAAATGACACGCCATAGTTCAGCTTGCAAAACGTTGCGATTTCCTTGGCCTTTCCTGGCTCCTGACCACCGAAATCATTGGAGGGGACGCCCACGACCACCAGGCCCTTGTCCTTGTAGGCTTTCCACAACGATTCCAGCCCCTCATATTGCGGAGTATAGCCACATTCAGACGCTGTGTTCACAAGGAGGACAACCTTGCCATCAAACTGTTGCAGCGGCATGGCCTTGCCATCAATGCCCGTGAGCGTGAAGTCGTGGAGAGATTTTGCGTGAGCCACCGATAAACCTGCCAGCAGTGTCATGAGAATGATATAAATTTTGAACATGACATAGAAACGGTTTTGCCGCTGACGCAGATCACACATCGGCCTCGTTCAATCCAGCTATTTTCAAAATGTGGTACAAGAGTCCGGTTTTGAGACTTTGATTTCCGTGAATTGGTACAGTGATCCGTTCAATCCGACCGGGCTTGCCATAAATATGGTGGCTGCCATTAATCCGCAATAACAACCATCCATGGCGTTCAAGAGCCTTCGCAAGCGCTTTAACCGAAATCGACTTCACATCGCAATCTCAAGCACCCGGTCATTCTTTCCGATCTGCGGCGGTTGAATTTCAACCGATAGCGCACCGTCAATCGCCTCGCGCAAATTCACGAGCAACTCGTCCATCGTGTCACCTTGCGTGGCGCAACCCGGAATCGATGGCACCTCAGCCCAGAACCCGCCTTCTTCCGCCTCATGAACGATTGCCTTGAATTTCATTTCGATCTCCTTCAAACAATGTGGCTTGCGCCTGCAATAAAATCAAGACTTCAGCGTGTACCCACATGTTTCACCGCCCATACCAGCAAGCCCGCCAACAAGCCCCAGAAAGCCCCACCCACGCCAAGAATGGTAATCCCTGACGCAGTGACCAGGAAGGTGACCATGGCTGCCTCAATGTCCTTCGGCTCCTTCGCCATTCCGGCCACGCCCGCCATCAGGGGCGAGAACAGGGCCAGGCCCGCGATAGCCGTCACCAATGGTTTCGGCATGGCCCCCAACAATGACACGAAGGTGCCAGCCGCCAATCCAAACACGAGATAAAGCACCGTGTACGGATAAATCATTTTCCAGCGTTGTGTCGCATCCGGGTGCGCATCGGGGCCTGCCACCAGGGCTGCTGTGATTGCCGCCATGTTCACCGCATGGGTGCCAAAGGGTGCTGTCAAGGCACTGCCCAGTCCCGTGACCAGCAGGCACGCCGTGATCGGGGGTTGATAGCCATTGGCTTTGAGAACTGCGAATCCGGGCAAATTTTGCGATGCCATGGTGACGAGATAAAGCGGCAGGCCAAGCCCGATGATCACTTGCGCATTCCAATGGGGCCAGACCCATTCAAGCGGTGTCACCCCCAGATGCACGGGCCCCGAAAAACTTCCGCCCAACCCGGCGAAGATCAATCCCAGCAAAACAATCACCGGCACCGTGAACATCGGCACCAGCATACGCAAAGCGAAAAAAGCCAGCACCAGCGGCACCACGAAAACCGGCAACTCAAGGGCCGCGTTTGGTACACCCAACACATAGCGCAGCAGTACACCTGCCAACATTGCAGCAGCAAGTGCAGGCGGCAATTTGCTGATCGCCGTTGACAAGGGTTTGATCAGTGCCGTCAGTGCCATTAGCAATCCCGCGACCACAAAAGCCCCCACAGCGTCCGGAAACGCAATGCCCACCGCACCCGTGGCCATCAACGCCGAACCCGGTGTTGACCACGCCACCATGATTGGTTGCCTGTAGCGAAAAGCAAGAACAGCTGAAGCCGCTGCCATGGCGAAACACAGAACAGCCGCCGTCGACGCTTGTTGCGCTGGCGTTGCACCAACGGCCCGGGCACCTTCGATGACCACGAGAATGGTGGACGCAAAACCCACGACCACCGCAGCTGTCGCGGCTGATGTCAGCGACACCCAGTTGTTGGCTGTTTGCGAATTCAAGGCAGGGGCACTTCCGGTTCGTTTTTGGCTGTATGCAGGATCAGCGAGGTTTTGACACTCTCCACATTTGCAGCCTTGCTCAGCGCGCCAGTAATGAAGCTTTGCATGGATGCCAGATCGCGGGCCACGCACACCAGCATGAAATCGGCAGCACCCGAAACCGCATAACATTCCCGCACGATCGGCCAGGTTTTGGCTTGCCGCTCGAAGGCGGCAATCTCCGCTTGCGCCTGACTCTTGAGGCCGATGGCCGCAAACAGTTTGACGCCATAGTCCAACTTGTCGCGGTCCAGCTGTGCGCGATAACCGGCAATGTAGCCCGCCAGTTCCAGCGCTTGCACCCGCCGCAAGGTGGGTGGTGGCGACAGGGCCACGCGGTTGGCCAGTTCCACGTTGGTGACCCGCCCATCGCGCTGCAACTCGCGCAGGATTTTCCAGTCGATGGTGTCAGGGTTGCCGTGCTTGTCCATGGGCGGGCTTATACGCAACAATGTTGCGCGATGGAAAGGGTGCAGTTTGCGCGCAAATCTTTTAACCTGCGAATGTAACTTCAATCACAGTTCACAGCAGCGGCACGTGGGATCACCAAACCTCGGGGGAGATTCATGACAGGAGAACATCATGTTCGACCTCAACCGCACCCTTGATCTTGCCAACCTCACAGCTGCCGATCACGCCATGCTTGGTGATTTGCAAGTCAACATTCTGAAGGGCCATGGCCGCGAATATGTGAAGCTGCTGTTCATCACCTTCAATCCGGGTGCCGCTGCCAAAGAAGCCGCGCGCAATTTCGCCAGGGCCATGGGAAACATTGTCACCTCGGCGCAACAGCAACTGGAAAGTGCTGCATTTTTCAAGGCGACAAAGGATGTGGTGCCACGGCCCATGACAGATCCCGTGTTGGCGTTTTTTCTCACCCACAAAGGTTACCTAGCGCTTGGTCATGACGGCCACTCGCCAAATCACCTGCCCTACCGGCAGGGCATGAAAGCACGCCGGACCGAGATCAAGGATCCACCCACATCGGAATGGACCAAGAACCTGCGCGACGATGTTCACGCCCTGGTTCTGATCGGCGGCAACCTTGACAAGCCAAAGAATTCATGGACCTCCAAACAGGCCGACGACAAGGAAAAGCTGGTGCGCAGTCTGCTCAAGAACTGCGGCACTGTGGTGCACAGTGAAACCGGCAGGGCCATCAAGAATGCCTTGAAGGACGGCAATCAGGGCCTCGAGCATTTCGGATATGTCGACGGCCGCAGCCAGCCCCTGTTCATCAAGGGGGATATTGTTGATGAATTAAAGCACGAAATGCTACCACCGGGCGTGACAGGCTGGGACCCTACCTTCAATTTGAACCGGTTGATGTTCCGCGATCCAGGTGGCACGGGCGAACATTCCATGGGCAGTTTCTTTGTGATGCGGAAACTCGAACAGGATGTGAAGCGCTTCAAAACGGCTGAAGATGCGCTCCAAGCGGAACTGAACAACAAAGTGAAACATCCATTCCCGGGAACACTGCCAAACGAAGTGGCGGGGGCCATGATCGTCGGCCGCTTTGAAAATGGCACGCCGATCACATCAACCAGCGTTCCGCAAAACATGGCAACGCCTGGTGCCTTTGTCAGCAACAACTTTTCCTACGTTAACGACGCGGCAGGCGCGAAGTGCCCGTTCCATGCCCACATCCGCAAAACCAACCCGCGGGGTACAAGTGTGTCGGAACGGTCCCGCATCATGGCCAGGCGCGGCATCACCTACGGCAAACGCAAGCTGAACGCTGATGGCTCCTTGTCACAAGCGCCAGAGCCCAGCAAAGATGTCGGACTGCTGTTCATGGCCTATAATGTGGATATTGCGGAACAATTCGAATTCACGCAAAACAGCTGGGCCAACAACAGCGGCTTTCAGCAACCAGGTGTAGGACCCGATCCCATTATCGGGCAAGGCAATCCGGACCCGCAAAAGCACCCATTGCGCTGGAACGTCCCCAACTGCCCCGTCGAAACATCCCACTTTGCAGATTGCGTGCACATGAAAGGCGGCGAATATTTCTTCGCACCCTCCCGCTCGTTCTTGCAGTCAATCTGAAACTTTTCATTCAGCATTTCTCTCCTGCCCCATGCGGCGGGGGAGATCGCATGTGGAAGGAAATGATTTCATCCGCCGCGTCGCGCTGCATTTCAATTGCGATCCCGCCGCACAAAATGCCACACTGCGCCTATGAACCTTCACGAGATTCTGACGCCCGCGCAAATGTATCAGGCTGATGCACTTGCGGTCGCCAGCGGTATGACGTCCATCAAGCTGATGGAAAATGCGGGCCGTGCTGTCGCTGAAGAAATCCAGAAGCGGTTTAAAAAGTGTGCCGTCGCCGTGATCTGCGGCCCCGGCAACAATGGTGGCGATGGTTTCGTGGTGGCGCGATTGCTTGCCGCAAAGAAATGGCCCGTGCGGGTTTATCTGGTGGGTGACAGAGAGGCGCTCAAAGGTGATGCCGCGAAGATGGCGGCCAAGTGGAAAGGCCCCATCGGCACATTCGCTGACTTTGAACACAAGCACGGCGGCAAGACGGGACACAAACTGATTGTCGATGGCATTTTCGGTGCAGGCCTCAACCGGGACTTTCCGGGCTATCTCGCCGATGGCATTCATGGCGCCGGTGTGCCCGTTGTGTCCATCGATGTGCCTTCCGGCGTTGACGGCAACACGGGGCAACCACGTCCCTGCTCGGTCATCGCCAATCTCACCGTCACCTTCTTCCGCAAGAAACCGGCCCATGTGCTGCAACCCGGCCGCCGGCTTTGTGGCGAAATTGTTGTTGCCGATATTGGCATTGCGGATGACGTTGCCGATCAACTCCCCGTCCGCATTTACGAAAACAGCAAGCCCGACCTGCCAGTTCTGCGCGACGATACACACAAGTTCCGCCGTGGTCATGCCGTGATCTGGAGCGGACCTGAGCTGGCCACGGGTGCCGCCCGCCTCACGGCCCTGGCGGCGGCGCGCAGCGGTGCTGGCCTGACCACGATTGTCGGCTCAAGTGATGCGCTGCGCGTTCATGCCCAACACCTCACATCCATCATGTTGAAGCCCGTCGAAAATCTTGATGCGTTCACGCAAGTTTTGGCAGACAAACGCGTCACCTGCATCTGCATCGGTCCTGGCGCTGGCGTCAACGACACAACGCGCAAGGCGGTTCTTCGCATTTTGAAATCTGGTATCGACACCGTGCTGGATGCGGATGCACTGACGGTTTTCGCCGGAGAACCACAAGTGCTTTTCACTGCCATCAAGTCTCTTCCGGACCGTGCGGTGGTGATGACACCGCACGAGGGTGAATTTGCAAGACTGTTCAGCGACTTGTGCAATGAAACGAATTCAAAGATTGAACGGACGATTGCGGCCGCCCAACGCTCCGGTGCCCGCGTCATTCTCAAAGGGTCTGATACTGTAATTGCCAATCCCAATGGCATTGCCAAGGTCAACATCAACGCCCCACCGAAGCTTGCCACAGCAGGCAGCGGCGATGTTCTGGCAGGCATCGTCACAGGGCTGCTGGCGCAGGGCATGGACGCACTCAACGCTGCAAGTGCAGCGGTGTGGCTGCATGGCGACGCCGCGAACAGGTGTAAGAGGCGCACGCTCATCGCTGAGGATTTAATTGCGGAGTTGGGGTGGTCGTCATGATCACGTTTGCGAACAAACTCCGTCATCCGGCCTACGGCCACCTTCTCCCGTTGGAAGAGCGGGAGAAGGCGAAAGTCACTCTGGCCTTTTCCCGTTTCTTCCAACGGGAGAAGGTGGCCGTAGACCGGATGAGGGGCTGGTGATGCAACGCCCGTCCAAACTATTTTCCAACCCGCTGTTTCTGCTGATCGGCACGGGCGCGGGTCTTGCCATGATCACGCCCTTGGGCAAGCTGGCCCTTGCAACTGGTATTGACCCCTTTCTCTGGGCCGGTGTGATTGCTCTTGCGCCGTGCCTGGTGCTATTCTGGTTTGTGCCGACACAGCATGTGGCGTGGACCTCGCCCTCACTCTGGCAGTTCGGTTTCATTGGTGGGCTTCTCGCCAACTTCATTCCCAGCAGCATTCTGCTGTTGGCCATTCCCCATATTGGCAGCGGCCTCGCGGGGTTGATGTTCGCACTCTCACCCGTGGTCACGGCGGGCCTGTCCGTGCTGTTGAAAGTGCGGCCTCCCAACCGCGCCCTGCTCTTCGCCGTCGCCATGGGTTTCGCCGGTGCCGTCATTGTGGTGGCCGGCCGCAACAGCCTCGCCTTGCCCGCCGCACCTCAGTGGTTGCTCCTTGCCCTGCTGGTGCCACTGTCGCTGGCCATCGGCAATGTCTATCGCACCGCAAAGTGGCCGGAGGGCGCATCACCCGTGCAGATCGGCGTTGTGGTGAACAGTTCCGTCGTGCCGCTGTTTGCCGCCCTCGCCTTGTGGGACGGGGCTAATTTGTCGTCCTTGCTGCAAAGCCCCTGGCTGATTGCGGCCCAATGGGCTGCGGCGCTCGTCAATGTCGGGCTGTTCTTCCGCCTGCAATGGATCAGCGGCCCCACCTATCTGAGCCAGATCGGCTATGTGGCCGCTGCTATCAGTCTTGCGATTGGCACGCTGGCCCTGGGCGAAAGTTATCCGTGGCAAGTCTGGCTGGGGGCTGCTCTCATTCTTACGGGGTTGGCCACGTCGGCATGGGAAAATTTCAGGCCAAAGGCCACCTGATTTCCCGCTTCCCAGCCTGAAACCCCTCTGCTATAGCCGCGCCAACCCAACCGGAAAGCCATATTGCTTTCAGGACATGCGCGGGCGTGGTGAAATTGGCAGACACGCAGGATTTAGGTTCCTGTGGGGAAACCCGTGGGGGTTCAAGTCCCTCCGCCCGCACCAGCCTGGCCTGAACCGGACCGTATTTTGAAGTGAGCGAGAAACATGCAGGTTACAGAAACAGTGAATTCCGGTTTGAAGCGCGGCTATCAGGTCACGGTGGCCGCCGCCGACCTTTCCGCCAAGGCCAATGCCAAGTTGAAGGACATGGCTGGCAAGGCTCAGATCAAGGGCTTTCGCCCCGGTAAAGTTCCCGTCGATCACCTGAAGCGCATGTATGGAAAATCCGTCATGGCCGAAGTGGTGCAGGAAACGGTTGATGCCCATGCCCGTTCCGTGTTCGCCGACCGAAACCTGAAACCCGCCTACCAGCCTGACGTGAAACTGCCTGAGGCCGAAGGCGAAGTGAACGCCGTGATCGACGGCAAGGGCGATCTCTCCTTCTCGGTTGAAGCCGAAGTCATCCCCACATTCGAACTGCAGGACGCTGGCGGCCTGACCCTGACCAAGCACGTTGTGTCCGCCGCTGATGCTGACATTGACGAAACCCTGGCCAAGCTTGCCACGCAATACAAGACCTGGGAAAGCAAGGACGGTCCATCCGCCACAGGTGACCGCGTGACGATCAGCTTCGAAGGCAAGATCGATGGCGTGGCCTTTGATGGCGGCAAGGGCGAAGACATTCCGCTGGAAATTGGCTCCAACCAGTTCATTCCCGGCTTTGAAGAACAACTCACGGGCAAGAAGGCCGGCGACGACGTGACCGTGAATGTTACTTTCCCCGAAACCTACGGTGCTGCAAACCTTGCGGGCAAGGCCGCAGAATTTGCCACCAAGGTTACCGGCGTGGAGTCACCGAAGCTTCCCGCCATTGATGAAGAGCTTGCCAAGAAGGTCGGCTTCGAAGATTTGTCGAAGCTGCGTGAGATGGTGAAGTCCAACCTCGAGCGCGAATATGGCCGCATGACCGCCATGAAAATGAAGCGCGATGTGTTGGACGCCCTCGACAAGCAATATGCATTTGAATTGCCGGAAAAGCTGGTGGACGCTGAATTCAACGGCATCTGGAATGCATTGCAGAACGAAATGAAGAAGGCCAACAAGTCCTTCGCCGATGAAGACACCACGGAAGAAAAGGCCCGCGAAGAATACAAGACCATCGCCGCCCGTCGCGTGCGTCTGGGCCTCGTGCTCGGAACGCTGGGTGAAAAAGAAGCCATTCAGGTCAACGAACAGGAATTGCAGCAGGCGCTCATCGCCCGTGTGCGCCAGTTCCCCGGCCAGGAAAAACAGGTCTATGACTATTATCGCAACAACCCCCAGGCCCTGATCGAACTGCGTGGACCGATCTTTGAACAAAAGGTCGTCGACCACATCGTTGGCAAAGCCACAGTCTCCGACAAGTCGGTCACCAAGGCCGAACTGCAAGCCATGGTCGAAGAGGATATGGACGGGGAAGAGTAGATATTGCTTCGATCTGAAACGCAAAACCCGGTGTGAGCCGGGTTTTTTGTTGGGACAGAAAGGGTCCGCATCGGCCCTCCTGCAATAAAAAAGGCGGGAACCAGTCCCGCCTTTTCGAAATCTCTGTTGTCAAACCTCAGCGTGAATAGAATTCCACCACAAGGTTTGGTTCCATCTGTACAGGGTATGGCACTTCACCCAGCGCTGGAATGCGCA
>CAXTKL010000068.1:0-15358 GCA_964244825.1 uncultured Aestuariivirga sp. | reverse complement strand
CTGTTTTTCGCACGCCTGTCGCCGTGTTGCACTGACCCGACTTAAGACGAAGGTCCACTGGCACTGTGGCGATATAATGCCGAGTTCGAGAAGGGGGCAGGGCAAAGCTGTCTTCCTCCCGTGAGGTGGTTTGACCATGGAGAATAGTGTTTCGAATATCAGCGTCACGTTCACATACACAGGGCAAATCCGTCACGCTGATGCACCCCCTCCCGGCTTCGCCGTACTCCCCCGGCAAGAGGGCCGAGGGAGAAAGGTGACTCTCAGCCTCGCCGCCTCGCCCGCCGCGCTCCGCCATCGTCTCCTAGCGTCACCACATCTTTCAACGGGGGCAGGGTCACCACCTTTTTCAAATTCGCGAACTCTGCCGTCTTGTGCGGGATGGCCATGGCTTCGACGAAGTGTTGCTGGAATTTGGGTTCAACGGCGGTTTCGATTTTTTCGATGTGGCGGACGACGGATTCGATTTCGTCTCTCGCGGCTTTATTCAACAATGCAATCCGCGCGCCCGTACCCGCAGCGTTTCCGGCGCTTTGGACTTTCGTTAAATCGCAGTCGGGTATCAGGCCCAGGACCATGGCGTATTTCATGTCGATGTGGCTGCCGAAGGCTCCGGCGAGGCGGATCTTGTCGACGTGGTTGATCCCAAGCTTGTCCATCAGCAGTTGTACCCCCGCATAGAGCGCAGCCTTGGCCATTTGAATGGCGCGGACGTCGTTCTGGGTGACACGGATCAGCGGTTCGTTGGACTGATCCGCAGGTTTCCGGATGACGTAATTAAAAGTGCGCTTGTGGGGTTCGATGCGGGGGCTCTGCCCTGCGAGCGCGCCGTCCACCAGGCCATCCTGGCTGATGATGCCCGCCAGATACATTTCCGCGATGGCTTCGATAATGCCGGAGCCGCAAATGCCCGTAACCCCGGTTTGCGTGATGGCCTCTTCAAAACCCGCTTCATCTGACCACAAATCACAGCCGATGACCTTGTAACGTGGCTCCAGGGTTACAGGGTTGATGCGAATGCGTTCGATGGCGCCCGGTGCTGCGCGTTGGCCGCAGGAGATTTGCGCACCTTCAAAGGCAGGGCCGGTGGGGGAGGAGCAGGCGAGCAGGCGCTGTTTGGTGCCCAACACGATTTCCGCATTGGTACCAACGTCCACGCACAACATGTATTCATCGGACTCGTGCGGCGCTTCAGACAGCACCATGCCCGCTGCGTCTGCACCGACATGGCCTGCAATGCAGGGCAACACATAGACATAGGCGCCCGCGTTGAGCTTGAAGTCCATTTCGCGGGCAGGGAAGGTGAGAGGCAGGCCTGTTGACAAAGCAAAGGGTGCGCCGCCCAATTCCGTGGGGTCGATGCCAAGCCACAGGTGATGCATGACGGGGTTGCCGACCAGCACAACTTCCATGATGTCGTTCAGAGCAATGCCCGCTTGCGAGGCCACTTCCTCGGCGAGTTGTTGCAAAGCGGAGCGGATGACCGTAGTCATTTCGGTTTCGCCGCCGGGGTTCATCATGACGTAGGACACGCGCGACATCAGGTCTTCGCCGAAACGGATTTGCGGGTTCATCAAGCCAGCAGAGGATTTCACTTCACCTGTTGAAAGATTGGTCAGGTGTGCGGCGATGGTGGTGGAGCCCACGTCAATGGCGAGACCGTAAATGTGTTCGTGGAAGCCCGGCCAAATGGAGACCAGGCGGTTGCCGCCGCCCGGTGCTCTTGAATAAACCGCGCAGGTGATTTTCCATTCGCCCTTGCGCAGCACCTTTTGCAAGCTGGCGATGAGCGGCAATTCTGCCGTGACATTCTCGACGCCCCATTGTTCCTTGAGGGCGATATAGACACGCTCAAGATCCGACGAGGGCTTGTGCATGTCAGGCTCTTCCACATCGATGTAGAACAGCTTGGTTGCGGGATCGAGTTCAATGGCGCGGGTGTCGGCTTCCTTGCGCACGACCTGCTTGTGCACCTGGGATTCCGGCGGCACGTCAATGACGAGATCGCCTTCGATCTTGGTCTGGCATGAGAGGCGGCGGTCGGGGGCCAGACCCTTGATGCGGCGGTAGCGGGCTTCAACGTCATTGAACGGGGAGGCGTGGGAGTCGGTCGAGGAGATGCCGTGCTTGGCGAATTCGCCTTCGCCGATATTGATCTGGCAACGCCCGCAAATCGCGCGGCCACCACACACGCTGTCAATGTCAACGCCCAGCTGCCGCGCGGCAGTCAGCACCGGGGTACCCACGGGAAAACGCCCGCGCTTGCCGGAAGGGGTGAAAACGATGAGGGGATTCTGCTCGGTCATGGTGGGGCTTCTATACGCAAATGCCGATTGCCGGAACGGGACAAATGCGACATGATTTCGGCATGACAACAATTCCCCGCCGCAGCCTTCCCGGCATTGCACTTCCGCTGAGCCAGCTCATTCTCGGCTGTGACAACAAGGACACGTGGGAAGAGGGTGCACCTGTCTGGGACCACTGGCTGGAAGCGGGAGGTAACGGCTTTGACACCGCCTATGTCTATGGCGGTGGCAAACATGAGAAAGCGCTGGGGGAGTGGATTGCGCGGCGGGGTGTGGCGGAGCAGGTTGTCGTCACCGTTAAAGGGGCCCACACGCCGCACTGCACGCCGGAAGCCATCGGGCGGCAATTGGCGGAGTCGCTGGAGCGCTTGCATCTGAATTTTGCGCCGATCTACATCATGCACCGGGACAACCCGGATGTGCCTGTGGGTGAATTTGTCGATGCGTTGAATGGCTTGCGGGCGGCCGGCAAGATTGGCGTATTTGGTGGGTCAAACTGGTCGGTGGAGCGTTTTGCGGCGGCGCGCGCCTATGCGTCGGTGCGGGAGTTGCAACCGCCCCTTATTCTGAACAACAACCTGTCGCTGGCTGTCATGACGAAGCCTGTGTGGGCGGGATGCATTTCGTCCAATGACGCAGAAACGCTGAAATATTTGCGTGACACTGCAACGGCCCATTTCAGTTGGTCTTCCCAGGCACGGGGGTATTTTCTGCCTGAAGAATTGCGCAATCGGTTGCCCGAAGATACGCGGCCTGAGACCTGTTTTGGTGGTCACGCAAATGCCAAGCGGCGGCGGCGGGCGGAAGAACTCGCGGTAAAATATAACGTAACGGCGAACAACATTGCGGTGGCCTGGGTGCTGGCGCAGGAATTTCCGAGTTTCGCCCTGGTGGGGGCGAGAACGGCCGACGAGATTGACTCGTCGCTGGTGGCCTGTGGCGTGCAGCTGACGGGCGACGAGGTGCGGTGGTTGAATTTGGAGGGCTGATGATGTGGCGCTTGGTGTTCTCGGTACTGTTTGGTTTTGCGCCTCTGGCAACACCCGCCAGCGCCGCGCCGAAACGGGACCTATTATATGACGTTACCCTAGATATGGACGCTGATGGAAAGCTTGATCGGGCTGCATTGGTACTGGTCGGGCCGGGCAGGGACACGACATGGGATTTGTCGCGCGGCCATTACCCGCTGGCTGAGGGCGAAACGGTTGATCTGGCGATCTACCTGGGGGCGGGCGATGCGCCCCTCGATCTCGCCAAGGCGCCGTCGATTTTGAAATCGAACATGCTTGACAGGGAATATGCGGGTTGGGTGCAGTCGCTTGGGGTGGTGAATACGCGTTCACTCAAAATGGGGTGGAACTATCAACCAGGTTCGTCCCACGACCTTGACGAGGAGATCACGATTGCCTGGCGCAGGGGCCGGTTTCTGGTTGTTGGTGTTGATGTGTTTTGGGAAAATCCCAATGGCATTGGCAATTGCCAACTCAATTTGTCGACGGGCCAGGGCAGCAGAGCCGACGGCGAATTTCCCGCACCAAAGCCGACATTCAAGGCGAAGGTAAAGCCTGTCCCCTTGGAAAAGTGGAGTACCAAGACCTGGCCTACACAATGTGATCAGATCGTCGAGTAGGGACCTCATCAGCCCTTCCCCCTGCAGACACGCTGCCGCAGGATCATCGCCGCCGCCGCGCCTCACGTGCTGCACGCCGGGCTTCGATATCCTCATTCGACGAAATCTCGCCTGCGGCTTGTGCTGCTGCTGACGGCGCTGCGGTCATTTCGCGAAACTTGTTTGTCCAGAATTTGCAGTGCGCGTCTGTGCCGTTCAGTACGTTGGCACCGAAAATGGCGTGCATGTCTTCATCATGCAGCGGGTTCATAATGGCGGACGTCATGCCATGGCTCGCGGCCATGGCGAGGAAGTAGCCGGTAAGCGCGCGGCGGTTGGGCATGCCGAAGGAGACGTTGGATGCGCCGCAGGTTGTGTTGACCTTCAGCTCCTCACGCAGGCGGCGGACGAGGCGGAAGACTTGCTGGCCCGCAGTTCCCATGGCACCGATGGGCATGACCAAGGGGTCTACAACAATGTCATGGCTCTTGATGCCGAAATCGGCAGCGCGTTCCACGATTTTCTTGGCGACGGCAAAGCGCACATCCGGATCCTCGGAAATACCTGTTTCATCATTGGAGATAGCAACGACAGGGACATTGTATTTTGCCACGAGGGGAAGAATGGCTTCGAGTTTTTCTTCTTCACCTGTGACCGAGTTCACCAAGGGGCGGCCCGTTGCGGTTTCGAGGCCAATTTTCAGGGCGGACGTCACAGACGAGTCGATGCAGAGCGGCAAATCGCAAATCGACATGACGATTTCGAGGGTCTGCTTCATCAGCGGCGGTTCGGATTCATTGGGGTTTACGGCGGTGACACCGGCGTTCACATCGAGGATGTGGGCACCTGCTGCCATCTGCGCCAGCGCATCCTTGATCACGCCTTCGAAATTGCCTGCCTGCATTTCCGCAGCCAGCTTCTTGCGACCCGTCGGGTTGATGCGTTCGCCAATGACCGTGAAGGGCTTGTCGAAGCCGATGATATGGGTGCGGGTGGCGGATGAAACGACAGTGTGGGTCATGATAGGTTCCGGCCTCCATTGCCGATCATTTGCTTGATGACATCCTGGGTGTAACGGGCTTCGAGATCGGCCTTGGCCTTGTCGGCTTCGGCGGCCATGTCATCTGACACGGGCAGCGGTTCGCCGCGCCGCCAGTCCGCCAGATAGTCGTCGGAGTTGGTGGCACCACCGCGCATCGCCGCCATGTCGATGGCTTCCATGAAGCGGTTGTCGAGCATGCGCTTTTCCTCTTTGCGGCCGATTTTTACGGAAACTGCGGAGGGAATATCGCGCCAATAGGTGATTACAAGGTTAGCCATGGGACTCATATGCCGTGGATTGAAAGCGGCAGATAGAACAAAACCGACATGGCGGGAAGGGGGATCGGCGACGAAGCTCAGGTCGATTTCCTGCGGGCAATCATGCCCCATAAGAACAGCACCACAACGGCACCGATGATCTGCCCCGCAAAGCCTGCCTGTTCACCCGGCGCATAGTAGCCAAAAAACTGCCCGAGGAAGGTTGCCACGTAGGCACCTGCAATCCCCAGCAACACCGTCAGCACAAAACCTGACGGCTTGTTTTTGCCGGGGGCGAGGAAGCGGGCGATGATGCCCGCCGTGAAGCCAATGATGATGGTCCAGACCGTTTCGCTCATGCGCCAAAGAAGGTCCTGGCCATGATACCGACAATGGTGCCGAAGGAGCGCACTGCCTCGATCGGTACATTCTGTCCGGTGAGTGTGCCCGTCGCATCGATTTCTGATGCCACTTTGTCGGTCGCGCCATCGACTTCCACGTCCACGTATGCGCTTTCTTTCATGATGATCTGCCCGGTGATGCCGTCGGCGGTGGCGAACAGGTCGTTGTTGGCGTCGGCAGGCAAAGCAAAGGCGTCTTCGTTGGTGGAGCCATCGGCTGCAGGCAGCGTCAGGGTGATGTCATACTGATGCTGGTTGCCCACATTGGGGGTGGCGGTGAACGGCATGTTGCCCTTCAATGGAAATTCCTTGCCGTTGCACTTTGCTTTCAGGTCCATAAACCAGGATTCAGTCTGATAGGAATAGATCATGTCACCATTCCAGACACAGCCCTTGTCGGACGGTAGCCCTGCCGAGGGAATGGTGAAATTCACGAATTGCACGGTGTCGACCCGTTCGTCGATCAGACCTTTTTCGGTGGTCTTTATTCTTTTGAGAATGGTGTCGCGCAGCAGGCTCGCACCCGTGGACGCGACTTCTGGCTTCAGCATCATGGAGCCGCCAAACGCTGCCGTGGAGGCTGGCACTTTGCCCACCGTCAGGTAGTTTACCGATAAGGTGCTGCCTTCAGTGAAGCCGCCTGATTTCACTACCCAGCCCCCGGCATATTGGGTGCGCTGCAATTTCTTGCCGTTGGCGGGATTGATCAATGCGCCGTTGCCAGTCACGGCGCACGACTCCGCCTGACCGGAAATGATGCCCGCCTTGGCACCCTGGCAGGTGATTTTGAGGCTCGACTCCACCTGTTTGTCGGCAAGGCCAACTGTGAACGTGTCCTTGTTCTCGACATCCCGCAACGACGGCATTGAGGCCTTCATGGTGAAGGTCACAGGATCGGCGGCAAATGTGGAAGAAGCTGTAATGAGCAGGAAAGCGAGGGCGGAGAATACTGGTTTCGACATAATATCGTCCCTTTTGCAAACGCCCCCGCGCTTGAAGTGTTATTTTGAACGATTTTTATGTGTCACGCAATGGCTCAAGGTTTCAAAAAAAACGGCCCGATGTACTGACCGGGCCGGATATATTCGGAAAGTCTGTCACGAAACCCTGGGCTTGGTGACCATGCCGTAAATGGCTAGAACGATGATGGCACCGATGATGGAAGCAATCCAGCCTGCACCCTGACCATCTTTGTACAGGCCGAGTGCCTGGCCGCCATAGCTTGCCAACATGGAGCCGACGATGCCTAGAATGGCCGTCAATACAAAGCCACCGGGTTCGTTTTTGCCAGGCATGATGAATTTGGCAATGATGCCGATCACCAGGCCGAAAATGATTGTGCTGATAATGCCCATGGTTTGCTCCTCGCGGTTGACGTCTAGTGCTTACATTAACATAATGTCATCGCTATGCAATTGTTCCATCTTGAAATCTGCTGCATGATCAACCACCTTCCCGAAAACTGAATTGAACAGGAGACTGCCATGGCCAAAATGACTTCATCGATGCCTTCACTCGCCGCCCTGCTGGGCCTTGTTGCCGTTGCAGGCTATCAGAACCGTGACAAGATTGGCGATTTCGTCAAGGGCCTGACCGACAAGTCCGGTGCGGCCGCTGATGCAACGGCACCCTCCGGTGGACTGGGTTCACTGATCGACGGTTTCCGCAAGAGTGGCCTGGGCCAAAAGGCCGACAGCTGGGTGGGCACAGGTGACAATCATCCGGTGACGGCACCAGAAGTCGAAGCTGGCGTTGGAAGCGACGTAATAGATGGCCTTGCAAAACAGACGGGCCTGAGCCGCGAAGAGTTGTTGAAGCGATTGGCAACGGTGTTGCCTGATGTCGTGGACAAGATGACGCCCGCCGGAACGCTTTAACCGATCACGCCCTGCTGTTTGAGCCTTACAATTTCCTCAGCACTGAGGCCGAGTCGATCTGACAGCACTTGATCCGTTGCATTTCCCAGCTGCGGGCTGGGCTCTGCATAGCTGTTGGTGGTTTGTGAAAACACGATGGGGTTGGCCACGCCTGGCACGGTCAACCCGTCTTCGCGTTGCAGCGACAGTTGCAGGCCGCGTGCCTTGACCTGTGGGTTGTCGAACACCTGGTCAATTGTGTTGATAGGGCCACAGGGAACGGATGCTGCTTCAAATGCCACAATCCATTCTGCCGTGGTTTTTTCTTTCATGTGGGGCGCAAGTTGCGCAACCAGAGCGGCCCGGTTTTCGACCCGCCCCCGGTTGGTCGTGTAGGGTTCTTCTGCCAAATGTGCAGCGCCGATGATGCGGCAATATTCCGTATACTGACGATCTGAACCAACAGCCATGATGATGTGTCCGTCTTTGGTCTCGAAGGTCTGATAAGGCACGATGTTGGGGTGGGCGTTGCCGAGACGCTGGGGAACCTTGCCGCCAACGAGGTAATTCAGTGCCTGATTGGCCAGCACAGCCACCTGGCTGTCGAGCAGGGAAATATCGATGTGCTGTCCTTCGCCGGTTTTTTCCCGGTAATAGAGCGCTGAAGTGATGCCGATGACGGCATGAAGGCCTGCAAACACGTCGGAGAAGGCCACTCCCATTTTCATGGGATCACCATCAGGTTCGCCTGTGATGGACATAACGCCAGCCATGCCCTGGATCATGAAATCGTAACCCGCACGATTGGCGAAAGGTCCCGTCTGGCCAAAGCCAGTGATTGAACAATAGATCAGGCGAGGGTTGATTGTACTCAAGCTGGCATAGTCGAGACCATATTTCTTGAGTCCGCCGACTTTGAAATTTTCGATCAACACGTCTGACTGCGCCGCGAGTTTGCGCAGCAGGCCCTGTCCACCTGAAGTGCTTATATCGATGCAGACAGACTTCTTTCCGCGATTGGCCGACTGGAAATAGGCCGCGTCGCCGCGCGTACCATCGGCGTTGGTCATAAAGGGTGGCCCCCAGCCCCGGGTATCGTCACCTTCGCCGGGCTTTTCAATCTTGATCACATCGGCACCAAAATCCGCCAGCATCTGTGTCGCCCAGGGGCCCGCGAGAACGCGCGTGAGATCGAGAATCTTGAGACCTGAAAGTGGACCGGACATGGTCAGTTGTTCGCCACTTCAAACAGCCAGCGCTTGCCAGAGTTCGTCATCCACATCCACGCCATCATGCAGGGCGAGATCCATTTTCTCCGTGTACGGATTTTTGATGCGTTCACCGCCCAGCGCAAAAGCGGGATCGACGGGACAGCCAATGCCGTAGTTGCCGTTGACGCTACCGGGCAAGAGAAACAAACCATGCCGCACATTGCGCAGGAACTGGCGGCCATGTTCGGCATAGAGGGCTTCGACCTGATTTGAAATGTAGACGCAGGAGATATTCTTCAAATCGAGACCCATCAGGTCCTTTTCAACGACGCATGACGTCTCCGCGTCACCCAAAGCCTCCGAAATATATTTCACGCCATTATAACCCGCGCCATGCAGCCACGCGCAATGGGCTGCTGCGACGGCGGCAACATTGCCATGGCCTTTGGCATTCAAGGCTGCAAGCACGTGGCCTTCAATTTGTTGCAAGGTTTTTCTCATGCGTCCCCCGGCGCAAAACTGCGCACATCCATGTCATGCAGCACATCTTCAATGGCGATTACAACCTGCTGCATAATCTTTTCGTCAACCTTGCCAATGCAACCGACCCGAAATGAAGGTCTTTGTGCGAGATGTCCGGGCGAAATGGCAAAACCCTTCTCATGCAGTGCATTGCGAAACCGCTTGAAATCAAATGTTGCTGCTTTCGGTGACAGGACAGTTTGAATCATGGGCGAAGCTTCCACGTCGGCCAGTAAAAGCGACAAGCCTAATGCTTTCAGGCGTTCGCGCAAGGTTTCTGCATTGCGCTGATAACGCGTGCTACGGCCTTTCACGCCACCTTCTGCTTCCAGTTCGCGCAAGGCTTCGCGCAACGCCACGACAGCGTGGGTTTGCGGCGTGTGAAAAGAGCAACCGCTCTCATTCAAACCCTGCCAATGCGCATGGAGATCGAGCGCGGGGGAATGGCTCTGACCTGCCGCTGCTTCCAAGATGCCCTGTTTTGCCAAGGCGAAGCTGACGCCAGGCACGCTTTCAAGGCAAGCATGTGCTGTGCCAACCAACACATCAACGGCATCATCAATCATGTTGAGTGCGATGCCCCCGAAACTTGCGGTCGCATCCAGCATCATGATCCTGCCCCTGGCTTTTACGACCTGTGCAATATCCTGCAGGGGGTTCAGCATGCCGGTTGAGGTTTCAACGTGGGCGAGCCAGACATGACTGATGCTACGGTCCTCATCCAGCGTCCTGGCGACATCTGAGGCCCGTGGCATGGTGGTTTCGCGATAGGTGAGGCGAAGGTAGGGGCGACCGAGGCGCTCCATGACATGCGCTGCCGCATCACCATCAGCACCAGAACAAACGAAAAGTGTTTTCTTGCGGCGCGCCGGGCAGAGGCTGCCGATGGCGGCTTCGATTGCGATTTGACCGGCGCCCTGCAACAACACGCTGTCATGGCTGTCGTCACAGCCGGCGATGCGCTTCAGGTCCTTGCGAATGAAATTGATGACGCTGGCGAAGTCAGGATCATCAGCTGCATAATCCGCCAACATGGCGATCTTCACAGCGCGGGACGTTGTCACTGGGCCGGCTGTCAGCAGATAGGGCATGTCTTCCTGGCCGTCCGGGCCGTGGTAGGCGTTCATCTAAAATGTCCTTTGCCGCAATCTAGTCGTTTGCAGGTTGAAAGGTCAATTCATGCCGCGCTTGCGGCGCAGCGCTGCAACTGGAATACTGCGGGCACAAGGCGAGGAGGCCCGAATGACATTTGGATATGTTCTACTTGGATTGCTTGTGGTCGTGGCAGGCTACTTGATCTTTGTTTACAATGGTCTGGTTTCGAACAAGAATCTGGTGGCTGAGGGCTGGAGCGGCATTGATGTGCAGTTGAAGCGCCGCGCAGACCTCATTCCCAATCTGATTGAAACCGTCAAAGGTTATGCCAGCCATGAAGATGGCTTGTTCCGCGAGATTGCGGCCTTGCGGGCAAAATCCATTGCAGGTGGCAGTGTGAATGAACAATCGGCCGTGGGTCAGGCCATGTCGGGTGCGCTTGGCAAATTGTTTGCAGTGGCAGAAGCCTATCCCGAACTCAAGGCCGATGCGAATTTTCGCGATTTGCAGGACAAGCTCTCAGGCATCGAAGACGAAATTCAATTGTCGCGGCGCTATTACAATGGTTCGGTGCGCAACTTGAATACAATGATTGAGAGTTTTCCGTCCAATATCGTGGCCAACATGTTCAAGTTCATGAAGGCGGAATTCTTCGAAATTGGGGATGCGGCACAACGCGAAGTGCCGAAGGTTGATTTCAAGACTCGCTGATGATCATGCGTCGTATCCTAGCGGTCGCTCTATTTCTTTTGTGTGCTGCATGCCCTGCGGCAGCGGCAGAAACTATTCGTAACTTCGTCAGCGACGTGACGGTGAATGTGGATGGTTCGCTGGATGTGCGTGAGACCATCACGGTGAATGCTGAAGGGAGCGAGATCAGACATGGTATTCTCCGCGATTTTCCAACGGACTACAAGGACAGGAACGACGTGCGGGTGCGGGTCGGTTTCAACGTGGTCAGCGTAGAGCGCGATGGACGCGATGAAAACTATTCTGTTGAGGGCATTTCGAATGGCAAGCGCATCAAGATCGGAAGCGCCGATGTGTTTCTGGACCAGGGTGAGCACACATATGTGATCACCTATCACACCACGCGCCAGCTTGGCTTTTTTCAGGACTTTGACGAACTCTACTGGAATGTGACGGGGAATGGCTGGACGTTCCCCATCGAGAAGGCGTCAACCGTTATTCATTTGCCATCGGCTGCTGCTGTCAAACAATACTCCATTTACACAGGCTATCAGGGTGCCAGCGGCCATGGGGCGGTTGCGACCGTTACGACCGGAAATCGGTTCGAAGCCAGGACCACCACAACGCTTGCCGCCAAAGAGGGTTTCACTGTCGCCGTCGCATGGCAAAAGGGCATTGTGTTACCACCGACAGAAGCTGACAAACAGAGGGATTGGATCGTCGACAATCTTGGCTATTTTGGCTTGGCGCTCACTCTGCTGCTGGTGCCGTTCTATTATCTCTTCGCCTGGTTTCGCGTGGGCCGTGATCCACCGAAGGGCACGATTGTGCCGTTGTTTCACCCGCCCGATGCCATGGGGCCTGCGGGTGTGCGCTATGTCTACAAGGCGGGTTATGATGACAAGGCCTTTGCCGCTGCCGTGGTTGGGTTGGCGGTGAAAGGACGGATGTGGATTCGCAATGACAAGAACGAATATACATTGTCGAAGAAAGACAATGTTGGACCCGCATTGACGCGTGCGGAAGCAGCTCTCTACAAGGCAACACCCAACAGTGCCCTGACCCTGGAACAGGGCAATCACACCTCGGTGATCAACATGCGCGGTGCCCTCGAAAATGCGCTGGATGAAGAATATGACGGCGTGATGCATTTGAAGAATTTCAAATGGTTTGCTCTGGGGGCGGCTTTGAGTGTGGCAGGGTTGATCGGGTCGGCTTTGCTGTTGCCGGGTGAAGATGGCAAGATGGCCATATTCGCTGGCGTGTTCGCATCCATATTTTGGATCGTCATCCTGTCAGTGGGCTACTCAGCTCTGCGCGGGCTGTTTGCGGGCACGGGCTGGATGGTCCGAATCAAGTCAATTCTGAGTCTGTTGTTTCTGATGCCGTTCCTGGGGGCGGCTGTTTTCATTCCCACCGTCATGCACCTCGCCGATGCGCTCACGCCCTCGGTGAAATGGGTCATCTCGGCGGCTGTGATTTTGGCGGCCTTGAACCTGCTGTTCTACTGGCTGTT
Organism: uncultured Aestuariivirga sp.; assembly: GCA_964244825.1. GTDB lineage: Bacteria > Pseudomonadota > Alphaproteobacteria > Rhizobiales > Aestuariivirgaceae > Aestuariivirga. The sequence continues at coordinate 2,853 of CAXTKL010000068.1, read as the reverse complement.
GAAGGCCCCCACACAGAAAGGCCGTGGTGTGCTGGACCAGATTGAAGGTTTCCGTATGTATATGATCACGGCGGAGGAGAAGCGCTTGAACGCACTCAACCCACCGGAAAAAACCCCAGCCCTGTTTGAACGCTATCTTCCCTATGCCATGGCGCTGGATTGCGAGAATGAGTGGAATAACAAATTTTCAGCTGTGTTGGCGGCAGCCGCAGCTGCTGGAGCGACGGCAGGTGCTGTGGGTGGCTGGTATTATGGATCGGGCGGTTTCAACTCACGCAATTTTGGCCAGGATCTGGGAAGTTCGCTGACGTCGTCGATTTCGTCGTCAGGAGTGGCACCTGGCACTTCTTCGGGATCAAGTGGTGGTGGTTTCTCTGGCGGCGGTGGCGGTGGTGGTGGCGGGTCGGGCTGGTAGCTCAGCGCAGATATTTTTGGATTGCGGGGTCCGTTGATTTGAAAAAATCCTGCATGGCCATTGGCGGGTTGACAATGCCAGCGTCGACAAAAATGACGTGACCCGCAATGGCTCTTGCATCCTCAGGCTGATGCGTCACCATCATCACTGTCAATTGTTGTTCTTCTTGCAGGGTTTTGACGAGTTGCAACATGTCGCTTCGCATTGCGGGACCTAGCGCTGCAAATGCCTCGTCCAGCAATAGAATTGGCTTCCTTCGGACCAGGATGCGCGCAAGTGCAATGCGTTGCCTCTCACCTCCTGACATGTCTCCGGGTTTGCGTAAGGCCAGGTGTGCGATGCCCACCTTGGTCAAGGCCTCGTCAACATCGGCCCACTGTTTCGCATTCAAACGCAATGAAGGTGAAATGCCGAGAGCTACATTGTCCCGTGCATTTATGTGGGCGAAGCTGTTGTTGTCCTGAAACACCAGCGACACGGGGCGCAGTGCAGGCGTGGTGTGTGTGTGTTCGATGCCATTGAGCATCAATCGGCCGGCATGCAAGGGTTCAAAACCGGCGATGATGTTGAGAAGTGTGGATTTGCCTGCGCCACTTGGCCCGAGTATGGCCGTGATGCTTCCGCGCCCCAGAACAAAATCCATGGCCAGGCGAAAGCCTTGCCATTGATAGGCTCCGTTGGAGATATTGATCATGTCCATCTTGAAAGCCTTTGTGCGGCCAGACTCAACGCGAGACAAAGCAACGCCAGCAGGAATGCTGTGCCACCAGCCTCCGCGGACTGGTAGTGGCCCATCTGTTGTTGCACAAGGCTGGGGAGCGTGACCAGGCCCTGGGTTCCCAGCAGCGACACAGCGGTCAAATCACCCAGTGACAGGACAAATGCCATGAGTGCCGCTTGTGCCAAAGGAGCACGCAGGGCGGGGACGTCGATCCGGCGCAATCGACTCCATCCTGATATGTTCAACTGCTGGCACAATCTGTCATGTTGCATGGCACTTTGTTGTTGCCGAGGCGTGAGCACTGCCAACAGAAACGGCAAGGCCATAAGCGCGTTCAGTGCCGAGATCAGAAGCATGGTGACCATCAGATTGTTGACTGCGCGGAACGCCAGAAACCACCCCGTTGCAATGACGGCAGGCGGCACGATGAATGCTGCAAGCCCGAGTGCAACGAATGTGTTGTGGAAACGTGGGATTGTTATTTGAGCCGTGCCCATGCCCCACGCAAGCATGAGGGCCAAGAGTGCGGACAGTGACGCAATGGCAAAGCTTGTCGCACCTGCGCGGATCAAAACGGCGTCAACATTGATGTGGGCAATACCTTCAGCCGCAATTGCAACCAGTACTGGAAGGATGAGCAACGCAGCCAATACGATCATCAACACGTCCGTGAATGTCGCGACGATTCCGCTTCCATCAAAGCGACGGGTGTCCAGCCGTAAGATGGTCTGTGGCGCATGCGCGATCAACATCCTGGCGGCTACAAACACCAGTGAAACACTTATCAGAACCTGCACGAGGGAGAGCGTCAGCGCCCGCGTCACATCAAAATCCATCCGCAGGGATTGATAGATCGCCACTTCAAGGGTTGTGGCTGAGGGTCCCCCGAACACCAGAACTATGACGAAACTTGCGGCACAGAGCAGAAAGATCAACGCTGATACCCGGGGCAGAACGGGCCTGATTGCGGGCCAATCCACATTGCGTAACGTTGCAAAGTCTGAAAAATCAAGTTGTGCTGCAAGGCGATGGTTCTCGGCGGGTATGCTGGCAAGAGCCTCGACAAACAGCCGCGTGGCCAGCGGAAGATTAAAGAAAACATGGGCCAGAATGATGCCGGTGATGCCATAGAGCTGAAACCGGCCACCCAATACACCCGCAGTACCGTATAAAGCCGTGATCCCAAACACAGCATCAATGACAGGTAGTGCTTGCGGCACGGCAAAGAGTGCAAGCAAGATATTGCGTCCTGCAAAATGCCGCCGCGCCAATGCCCGCGCCACAAGAATGGCTGGCAGGACTGAGAGCAGGGTGGACAGCAAGGCCTGCAACAGCGTGAACCGCGTCACCCGCCAGACATAGACCTCAGGCCAGATAGCGCCACCATGCTCAAGCGCAAAAGCGATAAGCGGGATCACGCCAAATGCGATTGCGGCGAGAATGAACAGTGGGGCAAGCAGATGTCGCACAGCTTTCCCTCTCCGTCATCGCTGACGCGATGCCACCTCTCCCGCAAGCGGGCGAGGATCAGCGGCATTTCGTTCCTCTCCCGCTTGCGCGAGACGCAGAGGGAACCTCATCCGCCCACAGCCGCGAGCCATTCGTCTATCCAGGCTTTGCGATTGGTGTTCACTTCTTCCGGTGTGTAAAGCAGTGTCTTCGCAGGCTTTACGATTTTGCTGAACGACTCTGGCAGCGCCACAGTTGTCTCGCCTGC
>CAXTKL010000067.1:5292-15426 GCA_964244825.1 uncultured Aestuariivirga sp. | reverse complement strand
ACCTGTGGACTTTTCCACGAAAACAGCAATGGGAACACCCCAGGCGCGCTGGCGGGAGATCACCCAGTCGGGCCGTTGCTCGATCATGCCGCGCAGACGGTTCTGGCCGGAGGGCGGGAAGAATTCGGTGTCCGCGATGGCCTTCAAGGCGATCTCACGCAAACCATTTGGTTTGCCATCGCCCATGGAGATAAACCACTGCGGCGTGTTGCGGAAAATGATCGGCTTTTTCGAACGCCATGAATGCGGGTACTGATGGTTGAGACGCGAACGTCCGACGATCATGCCAGCCTCTTTCAGCGCTGCGATGACAGCTTCGTTCGCATCACCCTTTTCGCCCTTGTCGGTGATGACGCGTTTGCCGGCAAAGCCCGGCGCTTCCTTGGTGAGGAAGCCGTCGGCATCAACTGTAGTGGGGATGTCTGTGACAATGCCGCGATCCCGCAACGCTTTCTGGTTGGCTGTCCAGATGTTGTAGTCGTCTGCGCCATGGCCGGGAGCCGTATGGACGAAGCCTGTGCCTGCGTCATCAGTGACGTGGTCACCTTCGAGGAGGGGGACAATGAAATCGTAGCCGAGAGATTTCAGCGGGTGATCGCATTCGAATGGGAGCGTCAGGTCACCCACATGTTTGTAGGATTCAACCTTGCCCGCCTTCATGACGGCCTCAGCAAGATTTTCGGCGAGCAGATAAGTTTCTCCGACCTTCGCCCAGTTCCCTTCAGGTGCGGCAAGAATTTCATAGAGCCTGTATTTGATCTTTGAGGAAAAACTGATGGCGCGGTTACCGGGGATCGTCCATGGCGTTGTTGTCCAAGCGACGACAAATACTGATGGTCTGCCTCGCACCGGAAACTTCACATAGATCGCGTCACTCACATAGTCTTCATACTCAATCTCAGCCTCGGCCAGCGCGGTCTTTTCCACGACGCTCCACATCACCGGCTTTGAGCCGCGATAGAGTTGTCCACTCGCGGCGAATTTCAGCAACTCCTTCGCGATGATGGCTTCGGCCTTGTGGTTCATCGTGAGGTAGGGGTTGTCCCAGTCGCCTTCCACGCCCAGACGTTTGAATTCCTCGCGTTGCACGTTTACCCAGCCCGTGGCGAAGTCGCGGCATTCCCGGCGGAATTCGTTGATGGGGATGGCGTCCTTGTTCTTGCCCTTGGCGCGATATTGCTCCTCGATTTTCCATTCGATGGGAAGACCATGGCAATCCCAGCCCGGCACATAGACCGCGTCCATGCCCGTCATCTGGCGTGAGCGCACGACGAGGTCTTTCAAGATCTTGTTGAAGGCCGTGCCGATGTGGATGTTGCCGTTGGCATAGGGTGGGCCGTCGTGCAGCACAAATTTCTCGCGGCCCCTGGATTGCGCGCGCAGTTGCCCGAACAAGTCCATGTCAGCCCAGCGTTTGAGGATCGCCGGTTCCTTCTCCGGCAAGCCGCCGCGCATGGGAAAGTCAGTTGTCGGCAAGAAAACGGTGTCACGGTATCGGTCAGTTTTTTTCGGTGCATCAGTCATGGTGGCGGGCTTCTAACAGACCGCCTTGCGTTCGTCATCCAAGATTGCATAGTCTCTCCCTCCAGAAACAGGTGACCCATGACGCGATATGACATGCTGGTGATTGGCAGCGGCCCCTCGGGGCGCAGGGCTGCCATCCAGTCGGCAAAGCTCGGCAAGTCCGTGCTGGTAGTGGACAAGGGGCGCAGGCTGGGGGGCGTGTCAGTCCACACGGGCACCATTCCTTCGAAGACGCTGCGTGAAACCGTACTCAATCTTTCGGGCTGGCGCGAGCGTGGGTTTTACGGCAAGGGCTATCGCGTCAAGCAGGATATTTCCTCGTCTGATCTGATCGCGCGGCTGCACAAGACACTCGATCATGAAGTCGAAGTGTTGCAACACCAGTTCATGCGCAATGCGGTGAAAAACATCCACGCCATGGCGCGATTTGTCACGGCCAATTCCGTGTCGTTGACCACCGAGACAGGCGAGACCAGCGAAGTTGAATTCGACAAGGCGCTGATTTCCGTCGGTACCAAGCCGTTGCGTCCCGAGAGCATTCCTTTTGATGGCAAGCATGTGTTCGACAGCGATGACATTCTGGATATCGCCGCCCTGCCCCGCACACTCACCGTCATCGGCGGCGGCGTTATCGGCGTCGAATATGCCACGATTTTTTCAGCACTGGATGTGCCGGTGACATTGGTTGAGCCACGCAACACCATTCTGGATTTTGTCGACAAGGAAATTGTCGAAGATTTCATGCACCAGATGCGTGATCGTGGCATGCAGTTGCGGCTCGGCAGTGCCGTGAAAGAGGTGGTGGTGAAAAGCGGCAGTGTCGAAACGCTGCTGGCCGATGGCCGCACCGTGCGCAGCGAAAGCCTGCTCTATGCCGCAGGCCGCCAGGGCAATGTGGCAAGCATCGGCCTTGATGTTGTGGGCATAGAAATTGATCCGCGCGGGCGCATCAGCGTTGACCCCGTGACCTACCAGACGCGGGTACCCAACATCTATGCGGCAGGCGATGTCATTGGCTTTCCCAGCCTTGCCTCAACATCCATGGAACAGGGCCGCGTTGCGGCATGCCATGCCTTCGGCATCAAACTGCCACCCACGCCGGACGCCTTTCCCTATGGCATCTATGCCGTTCCGGAAATCTCGACCGTGGGGCTGTCCGAGGAGCAGGTGCGCGAGTCGGGCGCTGCGTATGAAGTGGGTATTGCGCGTTTCCGCGAGACGTCTCGTGGGCACATCATGGGCGTCAACACCGGGTTTTTGAAACTGCTGTTTTCCATCGAAACCCGCCGCTTGCTCGGTGCGCATATTGTCGGTGAGGGGGCAACGGAACTCATCCACATCGGCCAGGCCGTGATCAATCTGGGCGGAACAGTAGAGTTTTTTGTGAACAATACGTTCAATTATCCGACACTGGCCGAGGCTTACAAGATTGCGGGACTGGATGCGTGGAACCGGATGGGGGCGTGAGAAGGGACCTCAACCCTTCCACTTCTCTCGCATGGTCACCAGTTCTTCCGAGGCTGTCGGATGTACTGCAAGCGTTGCATCGAATTGCGCCTTGGTGGCGCCGCAGGTGATGGCGATGCCGAGGAGTTGAGCCATCTCGCCCGCATCGGGCCCTGCAATGTGGCAGCCCAGCACCTTTTCGGTTTCGGCGTCCACCACCAGCTTCATGAACATGCGTTCGTCGCGTCCTGAGAGCGTGTGCTTCATGGGGCGGAAAGAGGTTTTGTAGATGTCGATTTTGTGCTTCACGCGGGCCTGTTCTTCAGTGAGGCCGACGGTGCCGAGTTCGGGTTGCGAGAACACGGCTGTGGGCACCAGGCCGTGATTGACCATGGTGGGCTTGTTGCCAAACACGGTATCGGCAAAGGCGTGGCCTTCGCGAATGGCCACGGGGGTGAGGTTGACGCGGTTGGTCACGTCGCCCACGGCATAGATACTGGGCATTTCGGTTTGTGAGTATTCATTGACGGGAACGGCCCCATGCATGGTGGGCGTGATGCCCACATGTTCGAGGCCAAGACCTGCCACATTGGGAATGCGGCCTGTGCAATACATGATCTGGCCTGCGCCGATGCGGTCTCCATCGGTCAAGGTCACGCGCACGCCATCACCGGAACGTTCGATCATGTGCACGTCGGTGTTGGTGCGGATGTCGATGCCCTTCTTGGTCATTTCGGCCACGAGATGATGGCGCAGATCATTGTCGAAGCCGCGCAGGATCTGTTCACCGCGATAGAGCAGAATGGTTTCCACACCGAGATTGTTGAAGATGCCGGCAAATTCCACCGCAATGTATCCACCGCCCACGATGACAATGCGGCGCGGCAGGCGTTCGAGGTGAAAAGCCTCGTTCGAGGTGATGGCCAGCTCATGGCCGGGCATGTGACGTGGCACAAAGGGCGTGGCCCCCGTGGCGATGAGAATATATTTCGCGGTGATCTTGCGGCCTGAGGCCAGTTGCACCGTATGGGCGTCCAGCAGCGTGGCGCGCTCTTCGATCAGTTCAGCACCCGCCGCTGTGAGATTGCGGATATAAGCCTGGTTCAGGCGGTCGATTTCCTTGTCCTTGTTTTCGATCAGGGTCTGCCAATCGAAAGAGACTTTTTCCGAGGTCCAGCCAAAGCCCACGGCATCCTCAAATTCTTCGGCGAACTTTGATGCGTAAACCAGCAGCTTCTTCGGCACGCAACCGCGAATGACACAGGTGCCGCCGACACGGTATTCCTCAGCCACAGCAACCTTGGCACCATGTTTTGCCGCAATGCGGGCCGCGCGCACACCGCCGGAGCCAGCGCCGATAACGAAGAGGTCGTAGTGTTGGGTCATGGCATTTCACTTTCGTAAGTGCTGGAGGCCCCTCTCCGTCTCGCGCCAAGGCGCGATCCACCTCTCCCGCAAGCGGGCGAGGAGAGGTATGGTTTTTTTCCTCGCCCGCTTGCGGGAGAGGTGTCATCGCGCCAGCGATGACGGAGAGGGAATATTTTCACTACCCCTTCAACAACTCATCCACCTTGCCATTGGCGTGGGCGATGTAGGCTACACCGCAGATGCCGATGAAGAGGCCGTTGTTGACGACGCCGGGCAGGTTGTTCAGGGCGTATTCCAGCTTGTCTGGGTCCTTGATCTGTGTCGTCGTGCAATCGACGATGCAGTTGCCGGAATCCGTGCGGTACACTTTGCCATCCACCGTGCGCAGGCGCATGTCGACGACCATGCCGAGGGATTTGTAGACGCGTTCGATCTTCCAGGCCGTGGCCTTCACACCAAAGCCGATGATTTCCACGGGCAGCGGAACCTTTCCGAGGGTTTTCACCACTTTCGATTCATCCGCTATGACCACCATGAACTTCGACGACGAGGCCACGATTTTCTCAACCAGCAGTGCGCCGCCGGCGCCCTTGATCAGACGGAAATCAGCATCGATTTCGTCTGCGCCATCGACCGTGATGTCGAGAAATGGATGTTCTTCGAGGGTGGTGAGTTTCAGGCCAAGCGATTGCGCGAGCTTTGCCGTGGCTTCCGACGTTGGTACACATGCCACCTGCAAACCCGCCTTCACCTTTTCAGCAAGCGCGTGGATGAAATGATTTGCCGTCGAGCCAGTGCCGAGGCCCACCTTCATGCCATTGACGATCTTGGGCAGCACCGCATGGGCCGCCGCTTTTTTCATGTCATCGGCGGTGAGTTGTTTTGCCTTGCTCACGTGTTGAGGCCTCCCATCAGCATGTATTTCACTTCCAGATATTCCTCCATGCCATGGGCTGAGCCTTCGCGGCCAAGGCCCGATTGTTTCACGCCGCCGAAGGGCACCTCTGCCGTCGAGATAATGCCTTCGTTGATGCCGATCATGCCGTATTCCAGGGCTTCGCCCACGCGCCAGATGCGGCCAATGTCGCGGCTGTAGAAATAGCAGGCGAGGCCGAATTCCGTTGCGTTGGCAGCAGCAATAACTTCCTCTTCGGTCTTGAATCTGAACAGGGGTGCCACGGGCCCAAAGGTTTCTTCCCTTGCGATTGCCATGCTGGCGGTGACACCCGTGATGATGGTGGGTTCAAAAAAATTGCCGCCCATGGATTTGCCGCCAGTGGTGACCGTACCCCCCTTGGCCAGCGCATCGGCGATATGTTCCTCGACTTTCTTCACGGCGGCAGGGTTGATCAGCGGACCCGTTGTGACACCCTCTTCAGCGCCGTTGCCGACCTTCAATTTCCCAACCGCGACGGCGAGCTTTGCGGCGAAGGCATCATAGACCGCGTCCTGCACATAGAGCCGGTTGGCGCAGACGCAGGTCTGGCCATTGTTGCGGTATTTGGAGGCCATGGCACCGGCAACAGCGGCGTCCAGATCCGCATCATCGAAGACGATGAAGGGGGCGTTGCCGCCGAGTTCCAGGCCCAGTTTCTTGATGGTGGGTGCGGATTGCGCCATGAGCAGACGGCCGATTTCCGTGGAGCCTGTAAACGTCAGTCCACGGACGATTGGATTGGATGTCATCTCGGCCCCAATCTCCTTGGCAGAGCCGGTGAGCACCGAGAACACACCTGCGGGAATGCCTGCCCGCGCGCCCAGTTCCGCCATGGCCAATGCTGACAAGGGTGTTTCTCCCGCCGGTTTCACCACCATGGCGCAGCCAGCGGCCAATGCAGCACCGGCCTTGCGCGTGATCATGGCGTTGGGGAAGTTCCAGGGTGTGATGCAGGCAATGACGCCGACCGGTTGTTTGATGACCACGGCGCGGCCATTCGGAAAGGGCACGGGAATGGTTTCACCATAGACACGGCGCGCCTCCTCGGCGAACCATTCGATGAAGCTGGCACCATAGGCAATTTCGCCGCGTGACTCGGCCAGGGGCTTGCCCTGTTCCGCCGTCAGGATTTGCGCAAGGTCTTCCTGGTTCTCCATCATCAGCGTGAACCATTTGCGCAGAATGCCAGCCCGGTCCTTCGCCGTTTTTTTGGCCCAGAGTTTCTGGGCTTTTTCAGCACCCTCAATGGCGTCCCGGGTCTCCCTGGTGCCGAAGCGCGGCACGGAGGCAATGACGCGATCATCCACCGGATTGGTGACGTCAATTGATGTCGGTCCTTCCACCCATGCGCCGTTGATGTAGCATTTGTCCTTGAGAAGCGACTTGTCTTTCAATATGTCGGCAAGCGCCTGGCTTTTACGGATGTCCATTGTCGTGCTCCACGAATGATGGGCGGCGTTTAGCACGGTCACACGCCATAAACCAACCATCCAGAATCGCATGACAGCATGACCCTGAAAGCCCTGATCTTCGACCTTGACGGCACATTGGTGGATACAGCACCTGATTTACACGCGGCCACGAACCACGTGCTGTCGACATTGAAGCGGCGGTCCATCAGCATGGACGACGTGCGTGCCTTTGTGGGCCATGGCGCGCGGGCGCTGATCGCGCGGGGCTGCGAGGCCACCGGTGATCCAGTCGATGCGCGGGCCATTGAAACGCTGTACCAGGAATTCATCATCTATTACGCCAGCCACATCGCGGCCCATTCAAAACCCTATCCCGGGCTTTTGGCTTTTCTTGACCGGGCGCAAGACTCGGGTCTGGCCCTTGGTGTTTGCACCAACAAGCTGGAAAGCCTCTCAAACCTGCTGCTGGATGCGCTCGACATGAAGAAATATTTTGGCTCGGTTGTTGGTCCTGATACGACGGGCGTGGCCAAGCCTGATCCCAAGCCTTTTTATGAGTCCGTGTCACGCCTCGGGCAGGTGCCAAATGCGGCCATCATGTTCGGCGACAGCGAAACCGACATCCGCACGGCGCAAAATGCAGGTGTGCCGGTGGTTGCGGTTTCATTTGGTTATACGGCAAAGCACGTCTCGCATTTCAATCCCGATCATATCATTGATCACTATGATGAGGCTTGGCCGATTATTGAGACTTATCTTTCATAAACTTCACCGCATCTTCCAGCACGGGTGTTTTGCGAAAGGGTTTGGCAATCGCCAGCAGAATGGCGACGTGGGATGTGCCGTCATATATCTTCAGTTCTGACGATACGCCCTTCGCGCGAAGGGCTTTGTCGAGCGCTACGGCGTTTTTTGGATACACGGTTGTGTCAGCACTGCCGTGCAAAATCAAAAAGGGTGGTGCATCTGCCGTGACATGATTGATCGGTTGCGTTGACGGCAGGTCGGGCACTTGACCAAACACCTTGATGGTGATTTTCGAGTCAAGCGGCAGAAAATCAAAAGGGCCTGCAAGGGTGACTACACCTGAGAGCTTTGGACGTGACGCGGCGTAGCGTTCATCCAGCACGGCCATGGCAATGTCATAGGCTCCGGCCGAATGACCCATGGCAAACAGCTTGTCCGGATTGCCGCCAAGGGATTTTCCGTTGTCCGCAGCCCAGCGCAGGGCAAGTGCCACATCATCAACGAAGGCGGGGTAACGGTGCTCGGGGTGCAGGCGGTAATTCATGACCAGGGTCATGAAGCCTTTGGCAGCAAGTGCACGACCGACAAAACTGTAGCCGCGCTTGTTGCCCTCCTGCCAGGAGCCGCCGTGCACAAAGAGCACCATGGGCACGGGTCCTTTGGTCACATCGGGCATATAGATATCGAGTTTCTGCCGGGGGTCCCGTCCATAGGCCATATCCGCCTGCCAGAGCACGCCGTCCTGATCCTTGGGCACCAGGGCGTCGAAAATTTCCAGCGCCGCAAAGTGATAGGCGAGGCCCCCCACCAGCAACAGCACACCCAACACTGTCAAAATTTTTTTCATCCCCTATGCTACGTCCGACCCTATGCTTCAGTGCCAAAGAGATAGACGATGACTGTTGAAAAATCCCTGACCAAATTTCCGTTCCATCTGTCAGCTGAGGATTTGGCCTGGGTGCGCAGCACGCGCGATGGCATGGGCACGGCACAAAAAATCCGGCAGCTGTTTGTGCACCTGACATTTGGTGACAGCGTGGAAGACAGCCACCGCATGGCAGCGCTTTCGCCAGGTGGCCTGCACCGGTTCATGGGCGAAAATCTTGACGGCAACTGGGCAGCCACGCGCGCCTTCATGGAACGTTGCGCAATACCGCCATTCATTACCGGAGACTTTGAGGGCGGTGGCAACCACGCCTCCTGCATGACGGCCTTCAGCAACCAACTTGGCCTTGCGGCCGCCAACGACCTTGCCCTGTCCCGCGACGTAGTGACAGCCATGGCGGCTGAAGCGGCAGCGTTGGGTTTCAACTGGACCTTTACGCCTTGTGTGGACATCAACGCGAATACTGGCAGCGCCATTGTCGGCACACGCTCCTATGGCAGCAACGAAACCACAATTCTTGATCAGGCGTTGGTACATATGCAGGCCATGCAGGCGCAGGGCATCGCCTGTGCCGCCAAACACTGGCCCGGCGAAGGGCTGGATTGGCGCGACCAGCATCTGGTCACCACGCACAATCCGCTGGCTTCAAATGAATGGCAGAGAAGCTTTGGTCATATCTACAGGACGCTGATTGAGGGTGGCCTGTTCTCCGTCATGTCGGCGCATATCGCCTTGCCGGAATATCTGAAAACGAAGGATGTGCCGGAAGGTCTTGAACGTTACCGCCCTGCTTCGCTTTCGAAGCATCTCAATTTTGATCTAATGCGCGACGAACTCGGCTTCAATGGCCTGATCGTATCGGACGCAACGCCCATGGCGGGGCTTGGCAGTTTTGCTGGCCGTGCTGAGGTCGTGCCACAGGTGATCGAGAATGGCTGTGACGTGTTCCTGTTCACGGTGAATGAGGCGCAGGACATTGCCCATATGGAAAACGGCCTGCGTTCTGGCGCGCTCTCGGAACAGCGGCTTGACGATGCCTTAACCCGTATCCTGGGGCTGAAGGCGGCACTTGGCCTGCACCGCAAAACACTTGATGAAAGAATTCTGCCGCTGGAAAATGTGAAACATATCGTTGGTTCACATGCTCACGCGGGACTGTCGCAGAAAACGGCGGAAAACAGCGTAACGCTGGTCAAGGACACGCAAAAGCTTCTGCCACTCAACCCTGCGAAACACCGCCGCATCTGCTGGATCAGCCAGGGTGCGCCCGGCTTCATTCCTGGCATGCCATCGCGGCACATGGATCATTTGCGCAACGCCCTGACCGGGCGCGGCTTTGAGATCACTGATTTTGATGAAAAAAATCCGCCCGCTGCCGCCAACGCAGATGTTGTGATGTATGTGATGGCGGAAGAGTCTTCGCTTGGCAAATCCCGCATTTTCCTGAACTGGAAAACGCACCAGCCTGGCAAGGGCAACATCATGCAGCGTTATTGGCACGAGGTGCCGACGCTCATCATCTCGTTCGGCCACCCCTATTACCTGCAAGATGCGCCCCGGGTGCCAACATATGTCAACGCTTACTCCACCGTGCCGGATGTCCAGCGTGCCGTCGCCGGCAAGCTCGTGGGCAATGCACCGTTTACTGGCCTCAGCCCTGTCGATGCCTTTTCCGGCGCAGCCGATGCCCGTTATTGACTTTCAGCTGCGCCAGCGCCTATAGCCAGCCACCCCGGGAGATTAGCTCAGTTGGTAGAGCACTGTGTTCACATCGCAGGGGTCGCTGGTTCGAGTCCAGTATCTCCCACCATTTA
>CAXTKL010000067.1:0-5192 GCA_964244825.1 uncultured Aestuariivirga sp. | reverse complement strand
CGCGCGTGGGAAGCGCCATGGGGATTGCGATGCAGGTGGTTCGGACGATTGATGCGGATGTGGTGCAGCGGCTGGCAAAGGCGGCTGATTTCTGCGTGTTGATGGGCGGTGCCGTGGTATTATCCACGCTGCTGGCCGCGCCCGGCCACCCGGAGGCCGTTGGGTTTTTCGCCTTGATGCTGACGTTTGGCAGCCTGTTGGCGATGCGCGGTCTTGGGCTCTATGTGCCACGCGTGTGGGCCAAGGGGTTCAAGACAGCGGCGATCTCAGCGGCGGTTTGCTGCCTTGCGGGGGCTGCGCTCTATGCCGTGGTCAAGATTACCACACTCAATTTACCCCCGGTGTGGATCAGCCTGTGGTGCGGCCTGTGCGCGGTGCATTTTCTGATGACACGTCTCATCGCGCAGGTCTGGGCCATTCCGGCGGAACGCAGCGGACAGTTTCGAAAGCGCATCGCAATCGTTGGCGGTGGACAGGCAGCTGAGGATGCGTTGAACCTGCTCGAACAATCACCATCAGAAGACATTGAAGTGCTGGGCCTGTTTGACGACCGCTTTGACAATCGCTCGCCGGAGTCCGTGCAGAAATACCGCAAGCTCGGCACCATCACTGATCTTGCGCCGTTTGCGCGCGAACATGACGTCAACCTGATCATCGTGGCGATTCCGCTGTCGGCGGAAACGCGCATGCTCAACATCCTGAAACGGCTGTGGGAACTGCCGGTGGACATTCGCATCAGCGGCGCGGCGGGAAAACTCAAACTGTCGCGCCAGGCCTATACCTATCTCGGCCAGTTGCCTTTGCTCTCGGCGTTCGAACGTCCGCTTTCGGGGTGGGATGTGGTGATGAAATCGGCAGTGGACCGCATCATTGCACTTTGCGCCATCATCGGGCTTTCGCCTGTCATGCTGGCTGTGGCGCTGGCGGTGAAATGGGAAAGCAAGGGGCCCGTAATTTTCAAACAAAAGCGTTTCGGCTTCAACAATCAGCTTGTCGAAGTGTTCAAGTTCCGCTCCATGTATACGGACATGGCCGACGCCGGTGCTGCGAAACTTGTGACAAAGGATGATCCGCGGGTGACACGCGTGGGCCGCATTATTCGCAAAACCTCGCTGGATGAATTGCCGCAACTGTTCAACGTGCTATTGGGCACATTGTCACTTGTGGGACCACGCCCGCATGCGACACAGGCGAAGGCTGCGGGTACGCTTTATGATGAAGTGGTCGACGGCTATTTCGCCCGGCACAAGGTGAAACCTGGCATCACCGGCTGGGCCCAGATCAACGGCTGGCGCGGCGAAACGGATACGCGCGAGAAAATCGAGCAGCGCGTGAAGCACGATCTGGACTATATTGACCGCTGGTCGATCGGGTTTGATCTCTACATTCTGGCGAAGACGCCGCTGGCGCTGTTGAAATCAGAGAACGCCTATTGAGTGCGAGCGCCGAAGCAGTTGGTTTGAACGTTTTGCGCCCCGCTTTGTGAATTTCGGTAAAGATGCTACCAACTGCCCACACCCGCCGCGGGGGCGGGCGCGAATCAATATGGGAGCACTCAAAATGGAAGCACTTCTTCCTCTGATCATTCAGGCCGTTGGCGGCGCAGTTGGCGGCAACGTCGGTGGCGCGGCGATGAAGAGTTCGAGCCTTGGACCACTGGGCAACACCATCGCAGGCGCAGTGGGCGGCCTCGGCGGTGGTAATATTCTGGGTGCCTTGATCCCGGCACTTGCCAGTGCAGCAGGCGGCGGTTTTTCGATTGGCAACCTTGCCGCATCAGGCGTCGGCGGCATCGTGCTGCAAATCATCGTCGGCCTGATCAAGAGCAAAATGGGTTGATCGCCGGCAGTTCAGGAAAATTACCAAGGGCCACCGCGAGGTGGCCCTTTTTGTTTTGCCAAGCGCTTGGCACTGCGCTTCTGGATGATCCAATAGCGGCCTCCGCCGCGATGACCGCGTCGAAGCGAAGGCCTTACAATTGCGCTGCCCCGAAGGTGTCGCAGTCCTTCAGGCTCTTGGCGTTCATTCCGGCTTTGAACCAGCGCACGCGCTGTTCCGATGAGCCGTGGGTGAAGCTTTCGGGGACGACGTAGCCTTGGGATTTTTTCTGGAGGCGGTCGTCGCCGATCTGGGCGGCGGCGTTCAGGCCTTCTTCAATGTCGCCTTCTTCCAGAATGTTGGAGCGGGCATTGGCCTCCTGCGCCCAGATGCCCGCGAAACAGTCAGCCTGCAGTTCCATGCGCACGGACAGGGCATTGCCCTCCTCCTCGGAGACGCGGCTGCGCGTGGCGTTCACCTTGTCGGCGATGCCGAATTGGTTCTGCACATGGTGCCCCACTTCATGGGCGACGACATAGGCCTGGGCGAAATCGCCGGGGGCACCCAGCTTGTTTTTCATATCCTGATAAAAACTGAGATCGATGTAGACCTTGCCGTCCCTCGGGCAATAGAATGGCCCCATGGCCGATTGCGCATTGCCACAGGCCGACTGGATGAAGCCCGTGAAGAGCACCAGCGGCGGCTTTTCATAGGTCTTGCCCATCTTCTGGAAAATATCGGTCCAGGTGCGTTCGGTGGAGCCCAGCACCCGGGACACGAAGTCCTTGCCGGCGTCGGTGGTTACATTGGCATTGCCGGTGCCGCCGCCGGGCACCGGGGCCTCCGTCACATCGGTCTGACCGTCAGGCAATTGATATTGGTCGGCATTGCCGCCGGGCAGCTGAATTCCGCCACCGCCATTCAGCATGTCAATCGGGTTGATGCCAAACCCGAAATACAACACGGCACCGATGATCGCCATGATCACCAGTGTGCCCATCGACATGCCACCACCACGGCCGCCCATGGGAATATTGATCCGTCCGCCGCCACCACCACCGGGGAAACCAAATCCACCCCCGCCGCCCTGGCCGCGGCGATCCTCAACATTGTCAGATGGTTTTTCATTGTCGAGACGCATGGGGCCCACTCCTTGACTTCACTGCGTGCAAATTTGGCGGGTTAGACCTGCAATTGCAAGGCCGCTGTTGCGCGCGCGGCATGCAGTGAATAAACGGGCGCTATGACAACCCATCTGAAAATCGGCCTGGCCCAGTTGAACCCAACCGTGGGTGCTGTCGCCGCAAATCTGGCCAAGGCCCGCGATGCGGTTTCGAAACTGCGCGAGGCTGATCTCGTGCTGTTCCCTGAACTCTATCTCGCAGGCTATCCGCCAGAGGATCTGGTGTTGCGGCCCACATTTGTGGCGGCCTGCAAAGCCGCTGCGGAAGATCTTGCCCGTGACTTTGCGGACGGACCCTCGATCCTGATCGGCCTGCCCTGGCGCGAAGGCGACAAACTGCATAACTCCGTGGCCCTGTTGCATGCAGGCCGCATCGAAACCGTGCGGCACAAGTTTGATCTGCCGAACTACGGCGTGTTTGACGAAAAGCGGGTGTTTCAACCCGGCCCCGCCCCCGGCCCGCTGGTGGTAAAGGGTGTGCGCATCGGCGTTCCCATCTGCGAAGATATATGGACCGGGGAAACCTGCGAGACGCTGGCTGAAACCGGAGCGGAGATTCTGCTCTCGCCCAACGGCTCACCTTTCGAACGCAACAAGGATGATGTGCGGCTGAACCTGTCTGTGGCCCGTGTCACCGAAACCGGATTGCCGCTGGTCTATCTCAACCAGATCGGCGGGCAGGATGAGCTGGTGTTTGATGGCGCGTCCTTCGTTTTGAATGCGGACCGGTCATTGGCTTTGCAAATGCCGATGTTCGAAGAAGCACTGGCGCTGACGGAATGGAACCGCAGCGCTTCCGGCTGGGTGATGGCGAAAGGCGACATCGCGCGCCTGCCTGAACGCGAAGAAGAAACCTGGAAGGCGTGTGTGCTCGGCCTGCGTGACTATGTGTTGAAAAATCGTTTCCCCGGAATTGTGCTGGGCATGAGTGGCGGTATTGACTCTGCCGTGGTCGCGGCCATGGCTGTGGATGCCCTGGGTGCGGATAAAGTTCACTGCGTCATGCTGCCCTTTGCCTATACCTCGCAGGAGTCCCTCACCGACGCAGAAGACTGCGCAAAACTTCTGGGTGTGCGCTATGGCGTGGTGCCGATCCAGAAACCGGTCGAAGGTTTTCTCGACGTGCTTGGCCCCATATTTGCGGGCTTGACGCAGGACATCACCGAAGAAAACATGCAGTCACGTTCACGCGGCGTCATTCTGATGGCGATCTCCAACAAGCTGGGATCAATGGTCTTGACTACCGGCAACAAGAGCGAAATGAGTGTGGGCTATTGCACCCTGTACGGCGACATGAATGGCGGCTTTAACCCGATCAAGGATGTCTACAAGACGGAGGTCTATCGACTAGCTGAATGGCGCAATACGGTTTCAGACATCATCCCTGTACGGATCATCACCAAGGCCCCAACAGCCGAATTGCGCGAGAACCAGAAGGATCAGGACTCGCTGCCGCCCTATGACGTGCTGGATGATATTCTCGATGGATTGGTGGAACGGGAGCAATCGGTGGCAGAGATTGTTGCGCGTGGGCATGATGTGGCGCTGGTGAAACGTATCCAACATTTGCTCTATGTGGCTGAGTATAAAAGACGGCAAGCTGCACCGGGTGTGAAGATCACGCGACGGAATTTCGGGCGTGATCGCAGGTATCCAATTACGAATGGCTGGCGGGATCAGACGGCATAGCGTCTCGTCCCCGTCCGCCGTAGCCCTTGCGAAGGCGGATGGGAAAGTACGGCGGAGCCGGGATGGAGTGTTTCAACAAAACGGGTTTTTGAGAGTTCGTTTTGACACCCCCCTCCCCCCTTCGGGGTACTCCCCCACGCTTTGCGTGAGGGAGAAATTACTCTAGCAATACAATTCCGAAGGCTTCTGCTGCTCCTCTGAATACCTGTTCCCATGGGCAAATCCGGCTGGAAGAATGGTCTCAATCTCAGCCATATCTTCAGCACTCAACACCAAATTCGAAGCCGCTGCATTTTCTGCCAGATGTTCCGCTGTGCGTGTGCCGGGAATGGGAATGATGTGGGGGCTGCGTTGGAGGACCCAGGCATTGGCCAGCGTTGCCGTGTTCCACCCGCGGGACTTCGCGAAACCTTTGAAACGATCGATACAGGCCATGTTGCGCGGATAATTTTCGGCATTGAAGCGCGGCATATTGCGGCGGAATTCATCTGGAAACGTCGTA
>CAXTKL010000066.1:0-15494 GCA_964244825.1 uncultured Aestuariivirga sp. | reverse complement strand
CCAACGGTTTTACCCTCTCAGTACCGCCATTTCATCTGTGTACTGATAATGCCGCCATGATCGCATGGGCCGCCGCTGAACGATTTGCACTTGGATTGTCAGACGGCCAAAACGCCTCCGTCCGCCCACGCTGGCCGCTTGATACAGTGTCCGTTCCGGCTTACGGCTCTGGCCGATTGGGAGCCAAGGCATGAGCCGCATAACTGTTCTCGGCGATGGCGCTTGGGGCAAAGCGCTTGCTGGCCTTGCCACCGACTGCGGTCACGACACGTCCATCTGGTCACGCAGACACCCGGACACCACCAACCTGAAAAAAGCCGACGCCATCATCGTCGCTTTGCCCGCCCAAGCTGTTGCATCAGTTTTACCCACTCTCGACATTGATCCCAAGCAAGTTCTCATCGTCACTGCCAAGGGCATAGACCGCAACAGTAACAGCTTCATGCATCAAGTCGCTCGCGGCATCAGCGACAAACACCATTGCCTCATCCTCTCCGGTCCCAGCTTTGCCGAAGATGTCGTCTGTAAACTGCCAACAGCAGTCACGCTGGCCTCATCCAATCTTGCGGTCGCTCGTGAGTGGGCCAAGGCCCTGTCCCGCCCGAATTTTCGCATCTATGCCTCCGATGACCCCTTGGGTGTCTGCATCGGCGGTTCGCTTAAAAACGTGCTCGCCATCGCCGCTGGCATCTCCGATGGCAAACAGTTTGGGGCCAGCGCCCGCGCTGCTCTGATCACACGGGGCTTTTCTGAACTCACAAGGTTGGGAAAAGCAATGGGTGCAAAACCGGAAACCCTCATGGGCCTGTCTGGCCTTGGTGACCTGATGCTGACGTGCTCAAGTCCGCAATCGCGCAACTATTCATTCGGCAAAAGGCTGGGCGAGGGGCAGTCTGTCGCGCAAGCCCTCGCCGAATCGAACGGCGTAGTCGAAGGTGCATACTCTGCCTACGCCGCCCTGCAACTCGCGATCCAGCACACCGTCACTATGCCCATCACCCAAGCCGTCAATGCCATCATTGAAAACAATGCCAAGCCCGATGAGATGATCAAAGCCCTGCTGGCCCGCCCTGCTGGCGCAGAATTTTTATAGGAGAACCAAATGCTATTCGCCCTGATCTGCACCGACAAACCAAACAGCCTCGACATCCGCACGAAAGTCCGTCCCGATCATTTGGCTTTTCTCGAAAAACTGGGCAGCAACATGAAAGCCGCAGGGCCTTTCGTCGGCGACGACGACAAGCCCACAGGCAGCCTCGTTATCATTAGCGCCGATGACAAAACGCAAGCGCAGATCATCGCAGCCCAAGACCCCTATGCCGTCGCGGGCCTCTTTGCCTCCGTCGACATCAAACCCTGGAAATGGCTGATCAAGAATCCGGAGACCGCATAATGGCCTACTGGCTCTTTAAATCCGAACCCGACGTTTTCTCCTGGGACATGCTGAAAGCGAAGGGCAACGCCGGCGAAGAATGGACGGGCATTCGCAACTATCAGGCCCGCAACAACATGCGCCAGATGAAGCTGGGCGACAGAGGCTTCTTCTACCACTCCAACATTGGCAAGGCCGTGGTTGGCATTGCTGAAGTCTGCAAACTCATCCACCCCGATTCCACTGCCGACATTCCGGCATGGGAATGCGTCGACATTCGCGCCGCGCAGGATTTGCCGAAGCCATTGTCACTCGACGACATCAAACTGGTGCCAGAGTTGAAGGACATGGTGCTGGTGAAGAATTCAAGACTGTCGGTGCAGCCCGTGACGGACGCCGAGTGGAAGCTGATATGTAGGCTGTGTGGATTGAAGTGAGACCGTGATTGCTGCCCCTCATCCGGCCTTCGGCCACCTTCTCCCGCCGAGAGGGGCGGGAGAAGGCCACAACAATCAGCCTTCTCCCGATCCTTTTATCGGGAGAAGGTGCCCGACAGGGCGGATGAGGGGCAATGCGCCGTGAACCCCACCACCTTCATCCTCCAGAACACCACACTCCTCCCCGTCCCCCTGGTTCCCGAAATCCACCTCCACCTCGCCCATGAAGCAGTGCCCCTCTGGCAAAAGACCGAGGAAGAACTGGGAGAGATCGGCCTGCCACCACCCTTCTGGGCCTTTGCCTGGGCGGGCGGGCAAGCCTTGGCACGTTATGTGATCGACCATCCCGCAACGGTGAAAGGCAAACTCGTCCTCGACCTCGCATCAGGTTCCGGACTTGTTGCGATTGCGGCGATGAAAGCTGGAGCAAAACACGTTCGGGCCGCAGACATTGACAGATTCGCAGTCGCCACAATGTCGCTGAATGCGATTCACAATCAGGTCGAACTGTCTGTGACAATGGATGACCTGCTTGAATCAGACTCTCACCTGCTTGATGTGATACTTGTGGGCGATTTTTTTTACGAAAAGTCAATCGCATCAAGAGTTTATGCGTGGTTGCTGAAAGCACATCAAAGCGGCACCCACGTTCTCATCGGTGATCCCGGACGCAATTATCTGCCGCAAGACAAGCTCATCAAGCTGATGGAATACACCGTACCCGTCACCCGCGATCTTGAGGACGCCGAGATCAAGCGGACTGCGGTGTGGTCTCTGGCGTAACCGCACGTCCCGTGTTGTTGAGATACAAGGCCACCATCAGCAGCGCCAATGACACCCATAACCACCCGTCCTGCACGCCGCCAAAAAACGCCGCTGCGATGATCACGGCCGCGGGTGTTGAGACGTAGGTGGCTTGCACCGTGTACACCGCACCCTTGTCACGGATCAGCGTAAAGTAGGCGATGCGCTCCACCACCCACATTGCCACCAGCGCCACCATGATCCAGTAGCCGCTCAAGCTCGGCGAACCCTCCGTGCCGAAGGGGGCCAGAAACAACACCAGCGGCAGTGCAAACAATCCGGAAAACAAACTCTCCGCCGCACCCGCCTTCAAGGTGTCCGCCTTCGCGGGCCAGGCGTGTCCGCCATAGGCATTGTAGACAGTGTAGAGCATGGGAATGGAAAGCGAGGCTACCAGCCACCAGGATATATGGCCCTGCAACATGCCATCACGCGACAGGATCAGAACCAGTGTAGACATGAAACCTGCTGCAATCGCCAGCAGTCGCCGCGACGTGGCCTGTTCCCAACCCGTGAACAATGCCAGCAGATAACTGAAAAACGGCGAGGTGGTGATCACAATCGAAAGTTCCGTTGGCGGCACATGAGCTGCGAGAAACAGATTCACGCCAAAGGGAATATTCATCAGGAACGCACACACCGCACCATAGCGCAAAACTGATGCATCAAGCCGGAACGTCCCGCTCTTGCAGGCCGACAGCAGCAACATCACCATGCCCACCCCAATTCCCGTGATGAAAATCGTATGGCTGAACGGCATGCTGATATTTGACAGGTGCTTGTACATGGACGGCGAGACGCCCCAGAACAAACCGAGTGCCATGAACCAGAAGAAGTGCCGGGGTGACGTCATGAACGGGAGGCCTTAGACTTGTGTGACGTTGCAGGCTATAGCAACTCCTATCAAGACGTGTCTCCAAACACGACCGCTCTGGGAGAAGATCTGCCATGTCCGAAAAACTTTACACCGTGCCCGCAGCCTGGAAGAAAAAAGCCTACGTCGATGACGCGGGCTACAAGGCCATGTACGCGGAATCAGTCAAGTCCCCTGCGAAATTCTGGGCCAAACAGGCCAAGCGGCTGGAGTGGTTCAAAGCACCCACTAAAATCAAGAACACGTCCTTCGCCTACGACAATGTCTCGATCAAATGGTATGAGGATGGCGTTCTCAACGTTTCTCAAAACTGCATCGACCGCCACCTGAAGAAGCGCGCGAATCAGACAGCCATCATCTGGGAAGGTGACAACCCCTACGACGACAAGAAAATCACCTATCAGGAATTGCACGATCACGTCTGCCGCCTCGCCAATGTGATGAAAAAGCACGGCGTCAAAAAGGGTGATCGCGTCACCCTCTACATGCCCATGATTCCGGAAGCCGCCTATGCCATGCTGGCCTGCACCCGCATTGGTGCCGTGCACTCCATCGTCTTCGGCGGATTCTCGCCAGAGTCTCTCGCGGGCCGCATTGAAGATTGCGGGTCCCACTTCATCATTACCGCCGACGAAGGCTTGCGCGGCGGAAAAAAGATTCCGCTGAAAGCCAACACTGACGCAGCTCTGGCCAAGACAGGCTCGTCTGCAAACGTGCTTGTGGTCCGCCGCACGGGTGGTGCCATTGCCTGGGAGAAGGGCCGGGACTTCTGGTATCATGAGGAAGTGGCAAAGGTACCCGCAACCTGCAAGCCCGAGAAAATGAAAGCCGAAGACCCGCTCTTCATTCTCTACACCTCAGGTTCTACTGGCAAACCCAAAGGCGTTCTACACACAACGGGGGGCTATCTTGTCTACGCCTCCATGACGCATCAATATGTTTTCGATTATCATGATGGTGATGTGTACTGGTGCACGGCCGATGTGGGTTGGGTGACCGGCCACAGTTATATCGTCTATGGCCCCTTGGCCAATGGCGCCACCACACTGATGTTTGAAGGAGTTCCCAACTATCCCAACGCCTCGCGTTTCTGGGAGGTGATCGACAAGCATCAGGTCAACATCTTCTATACCGCCCCCACAGCCATCCGCGCCCTCATGCAACAGGGCGACGATCCGGTGAAGCGCACCTCGCGCAAATCCCTCCGCTTGCTGGGCTCCGTCGGTGAACCCATCAACCCCGAGGCCTGGGAATGGTATCATCGCGTGGTGGGCGATCACCGTTGTCCTATCGTTGATACCTGGTGGCAAACCGAAACCGGCGGCATTCTGATTTCACCACTGCCCGGTGCCACCAAACTAAAACCTGGCTCTGCCACAAAACCGTTCTTCGGCTGCCAGCCTGCATTGGTCGATGACAAGGGCACCATCCTCGAAGGCGCAACTTCCGGAAATCTGGTGATGCTCGACTCGTGGCCAGGCCAGATGCGTACCGTTTACGGCGACCATGACCGTTTCGTGCAAACTTATTTCTCCGCCTACAGGGGCATGTACTTCACAGGCGACGGCTGCCGCCGCGATGCCGACGGTTATTACTGGATCACCGGCCGCGTTGACGATGTGCTCAATGTCTCGGGCCATCGCCTCGGCACTGCCGAAGTCGAGTCAGCACTGGTCTCCCATCCGCAAGTCAGTGAAGCCGCCGTTGTTGGTTACCCGCATGACATCAAGGGCCAGGGCATCTATTGTTATGTGACTCTCATGGCGGGCGAGGCTCCAACCGACGATTTGCGCAAGGAATTGGTCAACCACGTGCGCAAGGAAATCGGCCCACTGGCGTCACCCGACAAAATTCAATTCTCACCAGGCCTGCCGAAAACCCGCTCTGGTAAAATCATGCGCCGCATCCTGCGCAAGATCGCCGAGGATGATTTTGGCGCATTGGGCGATACGTCGACATTGGCTGATCCGGCTGTGGTGGATGAACTGGTCGCGAACCGGCAGAACAGGAAGGCATGAGGACAACCTGCTCGAAACCTCACAACATTTTCTTCCCCAGCACTTCGCCCTTGATCCATTCCAGCGCTCCCGTCACGCTCTTCCAGCTCGCCATGCTGTCAACAACATAGCTCTGCGCCTCACTGTCTGCTCCAGGGGAATAATAGGCCGGAAGCCGCTTTGGAATTTTCTTTTGGCCGCTGAGATAGGCCGCTACGTGTGTGTTCATCTCGCGGGCCTTGGCCAGCGCAGCCGTGGCCAAAGCACCTTCGCCCTCCTTCATGAAACACAGCAAAGCGCCACCGAAACCCCAGAACGCTGAATATTCCTCTTTGTATTTTTTGTGCAGCTTGGCCGCATCCTTGCCCTTGCCCAGTTGCAACAAAACATCGAGCAAAATGTAGCGTACCCCTTGATTGTCATTGGGATTGAGTTTCAGCATTCGCTCAAACAGCTTTTGGGCCAAGGGCAGTTCCTTTCGCACCATATGTTCAAGACCAAGCGCATGCAGTGCGCGCATGAAGGGCCGCGTCTCGATAATGCCCCAATATTGCCCCGCATCTTTTTCATAGCCCAGCAATTTCATCGCGTCCTCGCCCGCAGCAACGGCTGCTTGCAGAAGCGCGAAACGTTCGTCTTCAGTGTCCGCATCATCATCCGCCATCATCAAAAAGGCGTCGGCACAAAGGGGCGATGTCAAAAGCGCCTCCTCCGCAAGGGCAATACGCTTGGCCTTGCTGCGGCTTTCCATGGCGTCGAACATCAACGCTTGTGCGACGTCCAGCATTTCTTCTTCGCTATCCAGAGGTTCGGAAAATCTTTCCGCGAGCCGCGCGATGTTCTTCTGCAAAACCAGCAGTTCCGCCGGGTTGAATTGCGCGAGCATTTTCTGCAGTTCTGGCTCAATCTTGGCATCGGGTTTTTTCGGCATCGCAGACTCCTGTGCTGTCGGCAATAATAGCCCGGTAAATTTCAGCCTTCAATCTGCCGCAGAATGTTTTGCGCCGTTTTATGCGCCAGTCATGTATATTTCATGCGCACGCTTACAACGCGGCCGCGTGACATTGCGGCGTAGCTGTCATAGAGCTGGTCGCCTGCGGAGTATCCTTGATGTCCAGATTTGGCCTGCGTGTGATTTTCGTGTTGTTGCTGGTGGCAACTTTCCCATTGGTTGGGTTAGCACAAACGCCATCCCCGCAAGTTGAACGCCTAATCGAAACTGGTAACGCGGCGATTGCCAACCAACAATACCAAGAAGCAATCGTCGCATTTGAAAAAGCCCTGCCGCTGCTGGACCAGGGTAAGGCCTTCAACATCACGCGTGCCGAAATCGTCTTGTCGCTGGCGCAGGCACAACTTTCCATGTCAAACCTTGTAGCGGCACAGCAGCTGCTTGAGAAGGAATGGACGGTCATCTCGGCACATCCCGATCCTGAACGACTGGACCGCGCCAACTATTTCCTGATGACCATTTTCATGCAGTCGAGCGACTATTTGCGAGCCGAGAAGTACAGCAGCGCGTTAGTGACCCGTTACACCCAACGTTTCGGCGAGACACATCCGCAAACGCTTGACGCGAAACTGAACGATGGCACCGTCCTCGTCAATCTTGGCCGCGAACAGGAAGGCACAGACCTGTTGGACAGGAGTTTTAAGGCCATTCTGCAAAGCGGTGATCTTGGCACCTACCATCTCAGACTGAACATGGTCGCGACGAGTTTTGAAGGCACACAAAAATTTTCCGCTGCCACCCGCTATTATCTGCGCCTGATTGACAGTCTGGAGAAACAACCTGTCAGTCCCGAACTCGGTTATGCCTATTTCAACATGGCGGTCCTCAAGAAATCCGAGCGCAAGCGCGACGAGGCCCTGCCATTCCATGAGAAGGCGCTTGAGGTTTTGAACAAGACGCTGGGGCCCGACAACAAGGACACGATCGCCGCCATTTCGGGTCTGGGCAACACCTATACCGTTCTGGGACGGCCAGCCTCTGGCGTACAGTTTCTGGAAGAAGGCTATCAACGCGCCCGCAAGGTGATCGGCGATAACAACGATGAAACCTGGATGTACGGCAACAACTACGCCAACGCCTTGCGTGATCTGGACCGATTTGAGGATGCGCTGAAGATTGATCAAGCGGCCTTTGGCTGGCGCGTCAAAAACCTGGGTCCCACAGCAGAGGCCACCGAAATCAGCCAGTTGAACACCGGTCTTGATCTGATGGGCCTGAAACGTTTTGCGGAAGCTGGCATCACTTTCGAAGCGCTCTATCAATCACGCCGCAAGCGCCTGGGCGAAGACCACCCATCGACGAAAGACGTCGCGCAGTTTCTGGCGCTCTCCAAATCCTACGACCCAAAACAGGCACCGACCCGAAAGCTATCCAATGAAGATGTGCAAAAACTGGACCGGTTGCAGGCCAATATACAGGCGGGTGCCTTGGACCAACAGGGCAAGCCCAACCAAGCCATGCTATTTCACCGTCGCGCCTTTGAAGCCTCCATTGTGGAAAGCGGCCCGGTTGATCCCACCACGCTTTTGATGCTGCGTAATCTCGCGCTGTCGCAATATGAGGTCGAAGGCAAGGATGGCTCGGCCCTGGCCACCTATCGTGATCTCAACCGCCGCACCTTGGCCTGGGCCCGCACGGAAGTTGCCGCAACCAGTGGCAAGGCCCGTGCCGAAGATATTCGCCGGGTCGCCAACCGCACCATCTACGACATCATTCGTCTCGCCCGGGAAAATCCCAAGGCCCATGATCTGCTGTTTCAGACTCTCATTGACTGGAAAGGTCTTGGCACCGTCGAGCAATCCCTGCTCAATCAAATGCGCAGCCATCCGCCCACACCCGAGGTCGCAAAGCGCGTGGCACGGCTGGAAGAGTTGCAGAAAATGTTGCGCACGCCCGGCCAATCCGCCGAGCAAATACAATCTCAAATCCAGTTCACCGAGGTGAAACTGGCAGAGGCATCGGAAGCTTTTCGCCGCAGCAGAGAAGACGTTGCCGTCACGCCACAACAGGTAGTATCCCAGTTGAATCCGGATGAGGCCCTGTTCGATTTCATCATCGGTGACCGTATTCTGCCAAACTCGACTGATATCTCCCAAGAAGTTTTCGCCTTTGTGACATTGGCCGATGGCCGGGCAATCGTGAAATTTCTGGGCAAGCTCGACGACGTAAAGGCCATCGTCAACACTCCCGGTTTTGAATCTGATCCAGCCCAACGCCGCAAGCTTTTCAAATTTCTGTTGGAACCATTGCTTGCCATGCGCAGCATTAAGAATATCAGACATTTCTACATCGTGCCGGATGGCGAGTTGTTCCTCGTTCCATTTGACGGCCTGCTCGACGCCAACAGTAAGGCTTTCGGGCAAACTGCCGATGTGACGCTCATGCGGTCCGCCACCGGCCTGTTGCAGGCTGAAGCATCACCACCAAATAACGCCTCAATGCTGCTTGTGGGCCAACCTGACTATGGTACGGCGAAAAACCTTTTGGTATTTCCACCTCTTCCCATGGCCCTGAAGGAAGTGCACGACATCAACGCCATTGCCCTCCAGCACAACTTCAAACCCACACTGGTCACGCAAGCAGCGGCCAGCGAGGCCGCGGTGCGCAACGCCGTCACCGGAAACGTGATCGTGCATATGGCCACGCATGGATTTTTTCTGTCCAAAGACTTCAACCCGTCTTTGGAGCCTCCCTGGCGCGGTGGTCTGGCTTTGCAAGGTGCAAATAGCGCGACGCCCGATGGTACAACCGCTGATGACGGTATCGTCTATGCGGCTGAATTGGCAAACTGGAAGTTGGATGCAACTGATCTGGTCGTCCTCTCTGCTTGCGAGACAGCAAGTGGAGAACGCAGCTATGTTGAAGGCCTGCGCGGCATACCCGCCGCCCTTGCCGTGTCAGGTGCCAAGCGCAGTCTGCTGGCTTTGTGGACAGTGCCGGATGAGGGAACGGCAAACTTCATGACCGCCTTCTATCGCCATTTGCTGACAGAGGGCATGACCTACGAAGCGGCGTTTCGCACCACCAAGCGCGATGCCATGGCAGGACGCATCGCAGGTGCCGAAGCACCAGGGGCCTGGCAGGCTTTCGTGATGATGCGCAACTGAACTATTGCGCGGCGCTGTCACAGGCCACGCCAAAATCATTCGCCAACGAACACAGGGTTTCCATGCGTTCCTTATAAATGCCTTCAATGCAATCGCCATCCGTGCCGCAGAACTTGCGCCGCGACAGAAAATCCTTTTGACCCGCCTTCAGCTGTGCTTGGCCTTCGCTGGGCAATTGCTGGCGGATTTTGAAGAAGCGGTCTGACATCTGCTCGTCCAGTGCCTTCAAGCTGTCGTCGCGGCAAATTGTCAGTTCATCGGCTGCCTTGGCGAAATTGCAGTTGAACCCCTGTGACAACGCGGGCGCAGAAAAAGCCCATAGGCCAAGCACCAAACCCGAAAATAAACGCTTCATTCTGATCTCTCCATCTCTTATTGAAGCTATGCCAGTTTCTCAGCCGCTGCAACGCCACAAATCTGCCGCGCTGCCCGCACAATGGAAGGCCCATGGACCGCCGCACTTTAATCCTCGGACTAGCCGCCACAACGTTTTCATCCGGCGTCGCCCACGCCGCGAAAAGGCGGAAGCGCGAACCCTATGCCGGTGCCTTCTGGGTGGATTTCAACACCCCTGAACAGCCGGGCACCGTCATCATCAACACCGACCAACGTGCTCTTTACCATGTGCAGGGCGACGGTGCGGCCATTCGCTATGGTGTCGCCGTGGGCAAGGCGGGTTTTGAATGGGCAGGCATTGCCAAGGTGGGCCGCAAGGTCGCCTGGCCCGTGTGGACACCACCTGCCGAAATGATCCGCCGACGGCCGGAACTCGCCCAATGGGCGGATGGCATGCCGGGTGGTGAAGAAAATCCCTTGGGTGCCCGCGCCATTTATCTCTACGCCCATGGCCGTGACACCCTGTTCCGCATCCATGGCACCAATGAACCCTGGTCCATCGGAACCGCCGCTTCATCCGGCTGCATCCGCATGCTGAACGAAGAAGTCGCCACGCTTTACGACGCTATAGACATTGGCACCAAGGTTATCGTTTTATAGAATTTACCCTGTCCACAACCCCCCTTTGCAAACCTTACCAGATTCGCTAGGCAGCCTGCTTCTGGATCAAGGGGAAGCGACATGGACCGGCGTGGATTTCTGGCAGGATTGTTTGGGGCAGTGGCGACAACGGCAGTGGTCGGCGTGCCGGATGCTGAAGCAGCGGCTAAGGTGTTGGATTATTCATTTCTCCGCGCGCCCCGCCACAGGCGCTTCGCAAGCCTGCGTGCCAAGATCAAACTGCGCAAACTTGCGGCCGCCCACAAGCGTTCCCATCGCGCCGCCTATGCCGGTGCCCGTGTTGTTGACTTTGCGTCAGGCGAGCGGCCAGGTACCATCATCATTCGCACGAGCGAGCGTGCTCTCTACCGCATCCTCGGGGGCGGCAAGGCCAAGCGCTATCTGGTCGCCGTCGGCAAGGAAGGCTTTTCCTGGTCGGGCACCGCGCGTGTGGGCCGCAAGGCAGTCAACCCCACGTGGACGCCTCCACCTGAAATGATCGAACGCACGCCAAAATACGCCAAATGGGCCGACGGAATGCCAGGTGGCCTGCCGACCAATCCCCTCGGCCCCCGGGCCATGTATCTTTACAATGGCAGCGGCGATACGGGCTTTCGCATCCACGGCACCATTCACCCAGAGTCTATCGGCACGGCAGCCTCATCCGGCTGCATCCGCATGTTGAACAACGAAGTCATCGACCTATACAACGCCACGCCAAGGGGTACCAAGGTGATCGTGATTTAAGAATGGTATAATGCGTTGAGTCGACATGGACACAACGGATCGCATTGTTCTTGAAAAAGAGCATTATTGCGGAATTGGCGTTTCCGTCGTGTTTGTTCGTTGTTCACCACCATCGCTTCTCCCAATCTTGTCCTAAGCTGAAATTAATCAATTTCGACTTTCTGTAGCCCATGTTTGGGTGACATGATTCGCGTGGCTGTTGGCTGACGCGGGCGAACGCAAGGGTTTCAGCGATGAAGTTGGGCAATATTCTGGTGGCCAAGGGCTTGGTCTCGGCGGTGGATATCAACCGGGCCATCGAGCACCAGAGTGAAAATGGCGGCCGTATCGGCGACAGCATCGTCGCCCTCGGGCTTTTGACCAAAGAACAGATCGACAAGGTGCTGGACGATGCGCCCCAGTCACCCGCGACCATGGCCGACACGGGCATCGATTCTGTTTTTCTGCTCGAGCTGGTGATCAAGGGCATGTATTCGGAAAACCTGGAAACCGCCTCGCAGTTGGCCGAAGCCATCAAGCTCTCCAGCACCATTGTCAATCAGCTGTTGCAGGAAGCCAAGGAGCGCAAGCTGGTCGAGTCACTGGCGTCCACCTCGAGCGGCGGGTCCATGGCAGAAATGCGCCTGACCCTTACCCGCGCCGGGCGTGAATTTGCCATCGACGTGATGAAGCGCGGCCAGTATTTTGGCCCGGCCCCGGTGTCACTCTTCGACTTTCAGGAGCGCATCCAGCTCCAGCGCGTGACCAATGAACACGTGACACGCCAGAACCTAGATGCGGCCTTTGCGGGTCTGGTGATGACCGAGCGCTTTGTCAGCAGGCTGGGCCCCGCCATCAACTCCGGCAATGCTATCCTCATTTATGGACCTGCCGGCAATGGCAAAACGACGGTCGCCGAAATCGTCGGCAAGATTTTCCAGAACGTCATTTACGTGCCCTATTGTGTGGATATCGATGGCGAGATCATGAAAGTCTTCGATCCCACGGTACATCGCCAGGTCGAGGACTTGCCCGAACAACAGAGCGGTGCCAACCTGCGCCGCAGCCGTGTTGATCTACGCTGGATCCCCTGCTACCGCCCCATGGTCATCACCGGTGGTGAGTTGACCATCGAGATGCTTGATCTCAAATATAACGCTGTCGCAAAATTCTACGAAGCACCGCTGCACATCAAGGCCCTCAATGGCACCTTCCTGATCGACGACTTTGGCCGCCAGCGTGCCAAGCCAGAAGACATTCTCAACCGCTGGATTGTGCCGCTGAACAGCAAGCTCGATTATCTCACCACCCACACCGGCAAGAGCATCACCATTCCTTTCGATGAAATCGTGATTTTCTCCACCAACATGCACCCCGACGACCTGATGGACCCCGCCTTCCAGCGCCGTATCAGCTACAAGCTGGAAACCGTGGAACCCCCACTCGACCTGTTCCGCAAAGTGTTCGAGGGCATGGCAAAAAAGGTCGGCCTTGAATTGACCTATGAAGTTTACAAGCAGGTCATTGATGGTATCAAGGACGCCCAGGCACCGCTGGCTTATTTCCAGCCGAAATTCATAGTCGAGCAGGTGTTGGCATCCTGCAAGTTTGAAGGCATAAAACCGCAACTCACCAAAGAAAACGTCGATGACGCCCTCGCCAACCTCTTCGTCAAGAAATCGGATGGCAAGATGTTTGGGGTGAAGCGGAGTTAGGTCTGCAATTCTTCACTTGGGCGCAGTGCTTCGCCCCAAAGCTCGATTGCACTAAGAATCGGACCTAGTGTTAAGCCCTTCGCGGTGAAACCATATTCAACATGCGGCGGATTTTCACCAAAGTCGTTGCGCCAGATTACGCCGTCTCTTTCCAGTGCGCGCAGTTGCAGTGTCATCATGCGCTGGGTCACGTGAGGCAAAAGCCTGCGCAATTCATTGAAGCGCCGTGGCCCGTCTTTCAACTGCAACAGGATCATTGGTTTCCACTTGCCTTCAATCAAGGCAAGGGTCGCCTCGACAGGGCACCAGGGAAGTTGCGGATTGATTTTTTTCATCTTTCTACCGGTATAAAAATTGTGCGTACTGTTGCGCGGGGGAAACTCGGTTTATGTCGCCTCGAATGTCCGATTCAAGGGAGGAAATCCGATGTTTGATCGAAACTTTCTGCTGTTGCAATTGCCAGCCACGTTGGGAGCAGGGCTGATTGCCGGAACATTCTTTTGTTTTTCGTCTTTCGTGATGCCCGCTTTGACAAGGCTGGAAACACAATACGGCGTAACAGCCATGCAAAAGATAAACATCACGGTGATCAATCCACTCTTCATGGCCGTGCTTTTCGGCACGGCAATACTCTATGCCGTAAAAGCCACCATGGTGTTGCGGTCGGGTTTTGGAAATGTGTCACTGTGCTGGCTTGCTGCTGCCCTGCTCTACATTGCGGGAACGATTGGCGTAACAATCATCTTCAATGTGCCTTTGAATGATAGATTGGACAGTCTGACATTGAGTTCCAGGGACGTCACTGACGTTTGGACGGCCTACGTGAGAGACTGGACATTCTGGAACAGTTTGCGCGCACTGGCAGCCACAGCAGCCTGTGTTGCGAGCATCTGTGCCATTTCAATTTCGCCCTGACACTTTCACCTGCACGTCTTCCACCAGCCCATATCCACGTGAAAATGATCGGCATGGTCGGCGTTGTAGTCGGGCGACAGTGTTGAATTGAACCACGTGCACAAGCCCGCGTGAGCTGCGTGCAAAAACTGGTCTTCCGCTGTACTTTTGCCCCAGTCGCGTTTCACTGAAATCACTTTGCCGCTGCGGGTGCGAAAGCCTGCAATGTCAAAGGCATTCGCAGTGGCGTGTTCGCTCATATAACGGCTGCCACGCATGGTGCGGCAACTGAAGGCGCCAAAGTGAAGAATTTCTATAATCTCCTCCCCCAGATTCCGCCGTGCCGCAGGTTGCAACACGTGCCGCTCCCACACATACAAGCGGGCTGCCATGGCACAGCGCATATCTTCAGCCTTGATACGAGCAGTCGAAAACCCTGATACGGCAATCGCACCCGCAACCTCGCAGGAACTGCCAACATTTTTGGCGGGCTTCAACACGGCGGTCATTCCCGCCCGTTGCAATACCATGGCACATTCAGATGGCTGCAAATCCACCAGCCGCATTTGCCAATTCGTGAGATACCCTGGTGGTGCCGTCACATCCGGCAAGGCCAGCGGATCATAGGCACGTGGCCACTCAAACACCCCCAGCCGCGAAGCAGGATAAGCCAGCAGCGCGCAAGCTGCGGCCAATAGCATCACACGCCGGAATACCAGCCCAAACGTAAACCTCACTGTAACTGCGACCTTTGCCTGATTTGCTTTGTTGCACTGCAAACGCTATGAGAATTCATCACCTGATGGGGCACACGAAAAATGGCTGATTCAAGACCGGTCAACACGGCTGTTGCGAGGCCGCTGTCACCGCACCTGCAAATTTACCGCCCGATGTTGACCATGATGATGTCGATCATGCACCGCATCACCGGTGTCGCCCTGTTCTTTGGGTCGATCCTCTTCGTCTGGTGGCTGAGTGCCGCCGCCCATTCGGACGGCTATTTCAATTTCGTCCAGGCTTTCTTTTACAGCTGGTTTGGCCGTCTGATCCTGTTCGGCTTCACCTGGGCGCTCATCCACCACATGCTGGGTGGACTCCGGCATTTCCTTTGGGACATTGGCAAGGGCTTTGAATTGCCAACCGTTGAAAACTTGGCACGTCTCAATCTTGTTGGCTCTATTGTGCTCACGGTGCTGCTCTGGGTCATCGGCTATGGAGTGAGACCATGAGTGATTTCAAAACCCCACTGAAAAAAGCGCGTGGCCTGGGCTCTGCCAAGTCCGGCACAGAACACTTCTGGCAGCAACGTGTGACAGCGCTTGCCAATGTGCCGCTGGTCCTGTTCCTAATCTATTTCATCGTCTCCCACATCGGCGGAACCCGCGCTGATGTTATCGCCAGCGTGAAGAACCCCTTCGTCACCTTGGCCCTGCTTCTCGCGCTGGCGTCAATCATGTGGCACATGCGGCTTGGCATGCAGGTCGTCGTTGAAGACTACGTGCATGGCGAAGGCCGCAAACTTGCTGCCCTTCTGTTCAACACTTTCTTTGTCGCTGCCCT
>CAXTKL010000065.1:0-15724 GCA_964244825.1 uncultured Aestuariivirga sp. | reverse complement strand
GCTGGGCCAATGCGACCAGGCGAATGGTGATGTCCTTCTGCACGGGTGACGGCTTGCCGCCGCGCTTTCCGGCGTATTCCAGTTCCGCGCCGACGCGCACCCAACGCAGAATATCCGGGTTCACCAGCGCATCATACACCACCACATCGCAGTTCTGCATGGCGTGGTAACAGAGCAGGGACATCAACCCGGGAGCGCCCGGGCCAGCCCCCACCAGCCACACCCAGCCCGGTTCAAACAGTGGAAAGGCTTCACCATCAAGCCGTGCGAAACCTGTGTTCTCCTGGCCCCAGGCGGTTGCGGTTTTTGTTGGAGTCACACTCATTTGCTCCTTATAGCTGGATGCCATGCGTTTGGAAAAGCCAGAACAGGCATTGCGCCGTGGGTGGACGACAGGGGCCTGTGCCACGGCAGCAACAAAGTCAGCTGTTATGGCGCTGCTTACTGGTCGCTTTCCCGACCCCGTGGAGATCACGCTGCCCAAGGGGCAGGTGGTGGCCTTTGCCTTGGCAATGGAAGAACGTGGTGAGGGTTGGGCCCGCGCCGGGATTGTTAAGGATGCAGGTGATGATCCGGACGTAACCCATGGTGCCACCATCATTTCCACGGTTCGGTTGCGGCGTTCTGGTGTGATTTTCAAGGCAGGGCAGGGTGTGGGCACGGTCACAAAGCCGGGCCTGCCCATCAGCGTTGGTGAACCTGCGATCAATCCTGTTCCGCGGCACATGATGGAGACCGTTTGTGCTGAATTGGGGGTGGGTGCAGAGATCGAAATATCCGTGCCCGGTGGTGTGGCACTTGCAGAAAAAACCTGGAACGGTCGGCTCGGCATTGTCGGCGGGATTTCGATCCTGGGCACCACGGGTATCGTCAATCCATTTTCATGTGCCGCATGGATTGCGTCCATTCATCGCGGCATTGATGTGGCACGCGCATCGGGATTGCAACACGTGGCTGGGTGCACTGGCTCCACGTCAGAAGATGCCGTGAGAGCGCATTATGCTTTGCCACTGGAGGCAATGCTGGACATGGGCGATTTTGCCGGTGGCCTGCTGAAATATTTGCGCGTCAACCCGGTGCCGCGCGTAACCATTGGCGGCGGTTTCGGCAAAATGGTGAAATTGGCGCAAGGCGCGATGGATCTGCATTCCGGCCGTTCGCAGGTGGATTTCACATGGCTGGCGGAACGCGTGCCGACTGAGTTGCGGGATCGTGTTATTGGGGCGAATACGGCGCTGGAAGTATTGGACCTGTGTGGCAAAGGCTTAGCGCAGCGCGTTGCGGAGGAAGCATTGATTCAAGTGTGCAAGGTTTTGCAGCGCGCGAGCGTAGCCGATGTCATGGTGGTGGATCGGGTTGGGAAGATTGTAGGACATGCCATCTAGCAAACGGGTCGCGGGTGCAACATGACTCCCCAGCGCATCCTCATTCTCGGCGGGACGGCAGAGGCGCGGGACATTGCCGCGCTGCTGGTGGTCTTGGGCCATGACGTCACGACATCCCTTGCAGGTGTCACGTCTGCACCCATTTTGCCTGTCGGAAAAATGCGTGTTGGCGGATTTGGCGGGGAGGATGGATTGGCGCGTTACCTGCATGCTGCACAAATTGACGTGCTCGTCGATGCAACCCATCCCTTCGCTGCCAACATGTCACGGCACGCCTGTGATGCTGCGCGGCTGATTGGATGCGGTCTCCTTCGGTTCGAACGTCCGGCCTGGCAGCCACGGCCACACGATCAGTGGACGGAGGTTTCTTCGCTCGCTGACGCCGCTGCCCTCCTGCCGCCGTCCGCAGTTGCCCTGCTGACAACCGGGCGGAAACATCTTGGCGCATTTTTTCAGCGGTGTGGCATTATCGGCGTCGTCCGCACGGTGGAACCCATTGCCGAGGCTTTGCCGTCGGGGTGGAGCGTCATTGTGGATCGCCCGCCCCAGCAACTCGCACATGAGATCGCTGTCATGCGGGATTACCGGATCACCCATCTCGTCACCAAGAATGCCGGCGGAGAGCGCACAAGAGCCAAGCTTGATGCGGCGCGGCAGCTTGGCCTTCCTGTGATCATGGTACGGCGTCCGGTCAAGCCTGATTGCGAGACATTTTCGCGTGTTGATGAGATTGCAATGCGGCTTGGCACATGAGGTTGCAACGGTTATGGTCTGGCACCTTTGAACAATAACCGGATTCGCCATGCGCAAACTGCTCGCCCTCACTGCCTCACTGTTTGCGCTCACAATTGCCGGCCACTCGGCAACGCTGGACGACGTAAAGGCACGGGGTACATTGAACTGTGGTGTGAATGCCGGGCTTCTGGGTTTTGCCGAGAAAGGTGCAGATGGCGCATGGGCCGGTATGGATGTGGATTACTGCAAGGCGCTTGCTGCGGCCACTCTGGGCGATGCCAGCAAGGTAACCTTTGTTCCACTTTCCGCCCAGGACCGTTTTGACAAATTGAAAACGGGAGCGGTGGACGTGTTGTCGCGCAACACCACCTGGACCATGGAGCGCGAGACGAAGTTTCCGTTCCGATTTGTGGGCGTGCTGTATCACGACGGTCAGGGCTTTCTGGTCAAGAAACTGTCTGGTGTGACCTCGGTGTTCAACATGAGCCAGGCGGCCATCTGTTTCGTTAGCGGCACCACGACGCAAGCCAATGTGGAAGACTTTTTCAAGGACCGTGAGATGGCCTTCGTGGCCAAAGTCTTCGACAAGCCCGATGCGGCCATTGCCGCCTTCGAGGCCAATGAATGCGACGCCTACACGGCCGATCAATCCCAGCTTTATGCCATTCGTCTGAAACTGGCGAAGCCAGAAGACAATATTGTGTTGCCGGAAGTGATTTCGAAAGAACCTTTGGGACCCGCAGTGCGCATAGGGGATGAACAATGGTTCAACATTTCCCGCTGGACCCTCTTCGCGCTGATCAATGCCGAGGAACTGGAACTGCGCGGGCCGAATGTGGCGGATGCCAAGACTACGTCAAAAAAAGCAGGCGTGCGCCGTCTGCTGGGTGTTGAAGGCACATTCGGTGTGGACCTTGGCCTGGATGCCGAATGGGCAGCCCGCGCGATTTCCGCTGTCGGCAATTATGGTGAAATGTTTGATCGCAATCTGGGCGCAGCGTCGAAACTGCAAATCGAGCGCGGGCTGAACAATCAGTGGGACAAGGGCGGCGTGCTTTACGCGCCACCTGTGCGATGAATTATACACTTGTATAATTATACTAATTGTATTATTGTTGTTGCATGAATAAGCCGCTGTTCATCCGCAAGGTTGGTAACTCTCTGACCCTTACAGTTTCAGACATCGCCAAGGAATTGGGTCTTGGTGAGGGTGATCCTGTTTATGTGGTTCGTACACCCAATGGATTTGAAGTTACGCCTTACGATGCCAATTTCGAAAAGGCGGTTGAGGCTGCGCGTACATTTATGCGCAAATATCCCAATGCCATGAAGAAACTGGCGGAATAGGGCCTTTTCCATGATCTGGCTAAGCAAAGACATGGTGGAAGCCTTCCACCGTGAGTCACTTATGCAATTTGGTGGTGGCGATGGCTTGCGTGACCCGGGCTTGCTTGCCAGTGCCTTGGCACGGCCCCGGAACGTACATGCCTATGATCCGGAAGCGGATGTATTTCGCCTTGCAGCATCCTATTGCCACGGCATTGTTAAAAATCATCCCTTTGTGGATGGCAACAAGCGAACGGGCACTTTGGCTGCCATCGCGTTTCTTGCGTTGAACGACGTGCACGTTGAATTTGACGAAGCTGAGATCGCAGCTGTTGTCATTGGTGTGGCAGCGAGTGAATTCAGTGAAGACGAATTGGCGGGGTGGTTGCGCCGTTCAGCTGTCAAGCCTCCCCAGTAATCACCTTTTCAGAACTCGCACCCCATTCGGCCCAGGAGCCGTCGTAGAGGCTGGCGTCCTTGATGCCCAGTTCCGCGAGGCCAAGCATGAGGATGCTGGCGGTGACGCCGGATCCGCAAGTGGTGATGATCGGGCGTTTCAGGTCAAGGCCCTCTGCTTCGAAGGCTTGGCGGAGGGCGCCCGCTTTTTTCAAGGTGCCATCGGGATTCAGTAATGTTGCGTAGTGCAAATTGTGTGCCCCGGGCATGTGGCCAGGGCGCACGCCGGGGCGTGGTTCGGGCTCTTCGCCGCGAAAACGGGGACCGGAGCGGGCATCGGCGATTTGTGCTTTTTTGGACTTTACCGCTTTAGCGACGTCGTTGATTGATTTCACCTTGTGGCGGTCAAGTTTCGCGCCGAATTGGCGGTTGGGTGCGGCGGCACTCTTGCCGCTTTCCAGGGGGTGCCCCCCAGCCCGCCATTTTGGCAGACCGCCGTTCAAGACCGCCACATAGCGATGGCCGAAGGATTGCAGCATCCACCACAGACGCGCCGCTGAAAACAAGCCAACCGAGTCGTAGACCACGACGGATTTGCCATCGCCTACGCCCAGTGCCTTCATGTCAGCTGCGAATTTTTCAGCGGACGGCAACATGTGGGGCAGGGTGGTGTCTGGTGCTGAACCAGCATCGAGATCATAAAACCGTGCGCCCGGAATATGCGCTGCGGCGAATTCGGCTTTTGCATCACGCTTCGCGCTTGGCAGATGCCAGGACGCATCG
Source organism: uncultured Aestuariivirga sp. (assembly GCA_964244825.1). Classification (GTDB taxonomy): domain Bacteria; phylum Pseudomonadota; class Alphaproteobacteria; order Rhizobiales; family Aestuariivirgaceae; genus Aestuariivirga. The sequence continues at coordinate 11,099 of CAXTKL010000065.1, read as the reverse complement.
ATGATCACGATGTCTGGAGACTCCAGCCGCATGGCCAGCCAGTCGGTGGAAACCAGATTGTTGCTCATAGATTGTTACTCATGGCGCTTCATACACCGTTGGCAGCGTTGATGCATCGGTCAACCACGCAGGCACGGGTAAATTCTTTGAGCGCAGAAAATCCGGATTGAACAGTTTTGATGCGTAGCGTGTGCCGTAGTCGCAAAGAATGGTGACGATGGTGTGCCCTGGTCCCAACTGCCGGGCGAGGCGAATGGCACCCGCCACATTCACACCCGTTGAACCGCCCATGCACAGCCCCTCATGCTCGAGCAGATCGAATGCGATGGGAATGGCTTCGCTGTCGGCAATCTGGAAAGCGTCGTCAACCACAATGTCTTCAAGATTCTTTGTGATCCGTCCCTGGCCGATGCCTTCCGTGATGGAGGAACCCTCGGATTTTAATTCGCCGGTTTTGTAATAGCTGTAGAGGGCAGCGCCCATGGGATCTGCCAGTGCAATCCTGATGTTGTTGTTGCGCTCCTTCAGCGCCAAAGACACGCCACCCAATGTGCCACCAGAACCGACAGCGCACACAAATCCGTCGATCTTGCCATCAGTCTGGTTCCAGATTTCCGGGCCTGTGGTGTGTACGTGGGCCTCGCGGTTGGCAATATTGTCGAATTGGTTGGCCCACACGCCACCCAAAGCCTTGGCCAGGCGGCCCGAATATTTCACATAATTGTTGGGGTTCTTGTAAGGTACAGCAGGGACTTCAACCAATTTTGCTCCAAGTTGGCGCAGCGCGTCCTTTTTCTCCTGGGATTGGGTTTCCGGAATGACGATGACTGATTTGAAACCCATGGCATTGGCAACGATGGTAATGCCGATACCAGTGTTGCCTGCGGTGCCTTCGACAATGGTTCCGCCAGGTTTGAGTTCGCCGCGCTTGATTGCGTCACGAATGATAAAGAGCGCGGCCCGGTCTTTCACGGACTGGCCCGGGTTCATGAATTCGGCCTTGCCGAGAATGGTGCATCCTGTCAGCTCAGACGCCCGCCGTAACCGGATGAGTGGCGTATTGCCAATGGCGGCGATGGTGTCATGCTTGATGTCCATTGTTTGCTTTCCCGGTTTAAGGCGTTCTTTTAACCGAACGATGCATTCAGGTCAAAGGGAGACAATCGGGACATGGGGCCAGAGTGAAACAATGCGTTGTTCGCCGCACATTCAACTGACGGGAAGGCTTGAAAGCGGCTAGGAGAAGCCATGAAGACTTCGACAGGTGGCTGGATCAGCGGTTTTATTGGCGTTCTGATTTTCAGCGCGTCGCTTCCTGCGACACGCGTTGCCGTGGCAGATTTAGATCCGGTATTCTTGACGGTGGCTCGCGCTGCAATCGCAGGTGTGCTGGGGGCGCTGTTGTTGCTGCTGTTCCGGGAAAAGCGGCCCGCGCGCGATCAGGTGTTCTCACTCGCAATCGTTGCCTTGGGTGTCGTTCTCGGTTTCCCGTTGCTGACGGCGTTTGCGTTACAGACCATCACATCGGCCCATTCGACTGTATACATCGGTCTATTGCCACTCGCGACGGCGATTTTCGGGGTTTTGCGCGGTGGTGAACGGCCGGCACCCGTATTCTGGCTGTTTTCATGTCTGGGCAGTGCTTGTGTGGCCGGATTCGCCATTTACGAAAGCGGCAGCACGTTCGCGGCAGGGGACCTGTTCATGCTAGGTGCCATTGCTGTTTGCGGGCTAGGGTATGCAGAGGGAGCCAAGCTTTCGCGTATTCTTGGGGGATGGCAAGTCATCTCCTGGGCCTTGGTCATGTCACTTCCGGTCATGGCGGGTCTGGTTTTCTGGAAGTGGCCCGCGACATTCGCGGGTGTTGGTGTTTCGGCCTGGCTCGGCCTTGCCTATGTGTCGGTGTTTAGCATGTTGATCGGCTTTGTGTTCTGGTACCGTGGGTTGGCGCTGGGCGGCATCGCAGCAGTGGGGCAACTGCAATTGTTGCAGCCTTTCATGGCCTTGGGCTGGGCTGCGCTGCTTTTGCATGAGCGCGTCAGCCCAGTCATGATTGTCGTTACAACCGCAGTTGTTGCCTGCGTGGCGGGTACACGTAAATTCGGTCAAGCCGCAAAGTGAAGAAAATTGGCTCCCCGAGTTGGACTCGAACCAACGACATTCCGATTAACAGTCGAACGCTCTACCAACTGAGCTATCAGGGAATTGGCCGCTCTATAGCGCAATGGCTTTTGTGAGGTAAAGGGTTTTTATGGGGTTACCCTGAAAAGCTGAAGGGTCTTGGTTTTGGCTCATTCCTCACCATATTGCACAAACCACCATAAGGAACCCGCGTACCGTGAAATCCATTTCATTTCTGGGAAAACGAATTCCGCTGCCAACGAACATCATTTTGCGGGTGGGCCTCGGTTTACTCTGTATCGTCGGCGGCTTGTTCAGTTTCCTGCCCATTCTTGGGGTGTGGATGTTGCCCCTTGGATTGATGATTCTCTCCATTGACTTTCCGCCCATCCGCCGGTTTCGCCGCGTCGCGACTGTGAAAATCTTGGGCGCATTGAAGCGGCGTTTTCCGCAGCTTGCCGCGAAAATGGGTCTGGTTTAATTCGTCTGAAGCTTGGAGGCCTCGGAGGGAATCGAACCCCCATTCAAGGATTTGCAGTCCTCTGCGTAACCATTCCGCCACGAGGCCTCAACACTGCGCGGCGCGTATAGCCGAAGAGTTTCGGGGATACAACCTTGGTCCTAAGGATTGTTGAATATGCCCCATATGGGCAGATTTGACCATGGCTTTACTGTGTGTTCACCGTAACAGGAAACAGAAATGCGCTCTTAACATGACTTTTAATGTTGGCAGCACATATCGGATTGATATAGGGTCTCGTGGTGGGATCATACAAGCACGCAGAAGCTGGTGATTCTACGAGGCAGGTAGATCAGGCAGAGGTTTTAAGTGGCGTTTCGTCAAGTTTTCAAGGCTGCGACCCTTTCGGGCGTCGCGGTGATGTGGGTGGTTGCAGCAAGTCCGGTTCAGGCTGAAAGTTTGGCTGAGGCCATGCGGTCAGCCTATCGCAACAACCCAACGCTCGAAGCAGACCGGGCCCGGCAACGGGCAACCGATGAGGTCGTGCCGGCGGCCAAATCCGGGTGGCGCCCAACTGTCAATGCGACGGTCACAGCGGAGCAGGCGTGGTCAAACACAAGCAACACGCCGCGCGATTCCAATGCTTCGCTCAACATGAATATCCAGCTCTCGCAACCCATTTTCAGGGGCTTCAAAACCGTCGAAGGTATCAGAGCAGCGAAATCAAATGTGCAGGCGGGCCGGCAGCAGCTTCTGGCAACGGAGCAAACTGTGCTGTTCAACGTTGCCTCCGCCTATCTTGCGGTGGTGCGTGACCGCCAAATTCTCGCCATCAGGCAACAAAACGTTGGCAATCTGCAGAAACAGGCCAATGCTGCAAATGCCCGGTTTCAGGCCGGGGAAGTGACTCGTACAGATGTGTCCCAGGCGCGCGCCCGTGTGAGCGGTGCACAGGGCGATGTGGCTTCAGCCAAGGCCAACCTCGAAGGTTCGATCGCAGCCTATGCCGCAGTGGTTGGGAAAAAACCGGGCAAACTCAAATATTACAGGCTGGGCAAAACGCCGCCCAGCTTGAACAGTGCCTTGACCACGGCCCAGGAGATAAATCCCCGTATTCTGGCAGCCTCGTGGGTGCATGACGCGTCTTTGCATGACGTTGAGGTGGCGAAGGGTGACTTGTTGCCGGAAATCAGCCTGCGGGCAACGGCATCGCGAACCGAACATCCACAAACCGGCCTGGACTGGTCCGAGTCTGCAACAATTTCGGGTGTGTTGAGCATCCCGATTTACCAGGGTGGCCGGGAATATGCGAATATTCGCCAGAGCAAACAGACCTCCAGCCAGCGCGAAGTTCAAATCATTGAAGCCACACGCGCGGTGCGTGAACAAGTAACAGCGTCCTGGTACAATCTGATATCTTCTGGCCAGGCGATTACGTCAGCCAAGTCGCAAGTGGCGGCAGCCGCACTCGCCCTGGATGGTATCAACCAGGAGTACCAAGTGGGATCCCGCACCACCATCGACGTGTTGAACGCTCAGCAGGAGGTGTTGAATGCCAGATTGGGCCAGATCAATGCGGAACACGCACAAATGTTGTCGTCCTATCAGCTGCTGCAAGCCATGGGCAAGCTGACGGCGCAACACTTGGGGTTAGGCGGCGGCTATTATGATCCGCGGATCAACTACAATGACGTGAAAGACAAATGGATCGGGACCCGTATCCTGGGTGAAGAATAGGTCTCACAAACCCGTTGTCCCGCGTGACAGGCCGCACGGCTTTCACTATGGTCAGTTGCGATTCATGAGTTGGCGGCACCGGTGGGTTTGGACGTGAAGGTCGAAGATATTCTCGCAAATGTTCGGAAATCAGTCGAATCCGACATGGACAGTTTGAGCGGCGGCACCACCAGCCAGTCGCGCGGCACGCTGATGCGCGGTGCGCTGCGGGAAATGCGCATCAGCATGGGTGCCGAGATCGAAGCCCAGCCAGAAAAAGCCAATGACATTTCGGATTTGCGCAGCCGCATTCAGAAAAAGATGGCGGCCATGGAGGTTCAGGATGCTCCCCTCCCGGTAAAACCTGTGGCCCCAGCCAAACTGGCCAATGCAGTCGTGCCCGCACGTGGCGATTTTTCCGGTATCATGACGGGACCACCGCTGCGCAACACGCCACTGCGCCCCAGCTATGCCGAACGCGACACGCGCGATGACTTGCGTTACGCACCACCGCAGTGGGCAGAGCCCGAACCCGTTCAGGACTATGCTGAAACTGACCCTTTCCAGCAGCAGCCGGACCCTTATTTGCATGACTATGGCTATGAAGCACCGCAGTATCAGCAACCCTACCAACAGGCCTTGGAAGCGCCGCTGATTTCGCCGCAAACCGAGGCCCATGCGGAAACCGCATTCCGGCAGTTGAGCGACGCAATTCTGGCCAGAGCAACTGGTGACAGAAATCTGGAAGACATGACCCGCGACATGCTGAAGGGCATGTTGAAGCAATGGCTGGACGCAAACCTGCCGTCGATTGTCGAGGAAATGGTGCGGGAAGAAATTCAGCGGGTGGCGCGGCGGGGGCGGTAGGTCCCTCACCGTCACGCTACGCGTGCCACCTCTCCCGCAATCGGGCGAGGAATTGATTTTTTTCCTCGCCCGCTCGCGGGAGAGGTGGATCGCGCGTTGGCGCGAGACGGAGAGGGAAACGGCTTTGATTTCCCTCCAATCCCCCTCTATACCCCAGCCACTTTTCAATCATTTGTGGCTGACCATGCTCGACACCAAATTTAACCCTGCCGAAATCGAAGCCCGTCTGTACAAGGCGTGGGAGGAGGGTGGTTATTTCAAGCCGGGGCGCAAGCCCAAGGCCGAGCCCTATACGATCGTGATTCCGCCGCCCAATGTGACGGGTTCGTTGCACATGGGCCATGCGCTCAACAACACCATTCAGGATATTCTCTGCCGTTTCGAACGCATGCGCGGGCGCGATGTGTTGTGGCAACCGGGTACGGACCATGCGGGCATTGCCACGCAGATGGTGGTCGAGCGCTTGCTCAAGGCAGAAAACAAAACGGACCGCAAGACCATGGGCCGCGAAGCATTTCTGAAGCGCGTGTGGGAATGGAAGGAAGAATCCGGCGGCACCATCATCAACCAGTTGAAGCGGCTGGGGGCGTCGTGTGACTGGTCACGCGAGCGCTTCACCATGGATGAGGGCCTGTCGAAGGCCGTCGTCAAAGTGTTTGTGCAGCTTTACCGGGATGGGCTGATCTACAAGGATCAGCGTCTGGTGAACTGGGACCCGGTGTTTGAAACGGCGATTTCCGATCTCGAAGTTGAGACGAAGGAGGTGAAGGGTGCCATGTGGTCCTTCGCTTATCCGCTGGCGGATGGTCCGGTCGATGGTATCGCAGAAATCGTAATTTCAACGACGCGGCCTGAAACCATGCTGGGGGACGGCGCTGTTGCGGTGCATCCGTCGGATGAGCGCTACAAAAACCTGATCGGCAAGCTGGTGCGGTTGCCGATTGCGGAGCGGTTGATTCCCATCATCGCTGATGAATATCCCGATCCGGAATTCGGTACGGGGGCGGTGAAGATCACGGGTGCCCATGACGAGAATGACTTCCACGTCGCCAAGCGCAATCATATTCCGCTGATCGTGCTGATGGACAAGAAGGCGCGGATGATCTCCACGCCCGAGAACAATGTGCCGAAGCATTATGATGGCCTTGACCGTTACAAGGCGCGGGAGCTGGTGCTCAAGGAAATTGAGGAGCTTGGGTTTTATCGCGGTAAAGTCGACAAGATCATCGCCCAACCGCACGGTGAACGGTCTGGTGTGGTCATTGAACCGATGCTGACTGAGCAGTGGTATGTGAACGCTGCTGAATTGGCCAAGCCCGCCATCACTGCTGTTGAAAAATCCGACACCAATTTTGTGCCGGCCAGTTGGGACAAGACCTATTTCCAATGGATGCGCAACATTCAGCCATGGTGCATTTCGCGCCAACTCTGGTGGGGGCATCAGATACCGGCTTGGTATGGACCCGACGGGAAATTTTTTGTGGCGGAAACGGAGCAGGGTGCGCGTGCACTCGCCACAGCACATTATGGCAAGGCCGTGGAAATTACCCGCGACCCGGATGTGCTCGACACGTGGTTTTCATCTGCACTCTGGCCGTTCTCCACGCTTGGCTGGCCCGATGAAACACCTGAGTTGAAGCGGCACTACAAGACCGATGTTCTGGTCACTGGTTTTGACATCATCTTCCACTGGGTTGCCCGCATGATGATGATGGGCATACACTTCATGCACAAGGTGCCATTTCACACGGTTTATATTCACGGGCTTGTGCTCGACGAAAAAGGACAGAAAATGTCCAAGGTCAAAGGCAATGGTATTGACCCTTTGGAAATGATCGACAATTTTGGCGCAGATGCGCTTCGCTTCACCTTGGCGGCCCAAGCGAGTCAGGGACGTGATATCCGCTTTTCAAAAACCCGTGTCGAAGGCTACCGCAACTTCGCCACCAAGCTGTGGAACGCCACGCGCTTTGCCGAAATGAATGGTGTGGCGCGGGACGAGAATTTTGATCCTTTGGGCTGCCGCGTTCAGGTCAACCGCTGGATCACGGGGGAAACGGCGCGTACGCGTGACATCGTGACCAAGGCGATTGAAGATTATAAATTCAATGAAGCTGCGACTGCACTTTATCAGTTCGCATGGAATGTGTTCTGCGACTGGTACGTGGAACTGGTCAAACCCATCCTGACTGGCGAAGATGAAACCGCGAAAGCCGAAACCCGGGCCACGGCGGCTTGGGGGCTGGATCAGATTTTCATGCTGCTCCACCCCTTCATGCCCTTCATCACCGAGGAGTTGTGGCAGAAGACAGCGGTGCGTGAGGGCATGCTGATTGATGCTGAGTGGCCCTCCTACAAAGGTTTGGGGGATACTGCTGCCGATGCGGAAATGAACTGGGTGATCCGGCTGATTTCCGAAGTGCGCTCGGTGCGGGCGGAAATGAATGTCAATGCGGGTGCCAAAATTCCTTGCCTTCTGGTGGGAGCGTCACAGGAAACGCGGCGCCGTGCCAACGCATGGGAGGCGGAAATCATGCGGCTGGCCCGCCTGTCGTCCCTGACATTCGAAGACGAAGTGCCCAGGAGTTCCGCGCAGGTGGTGCTGGACGAAGCAACCATTGCGCTGCCGCTGGAAGGTGTCATCGACTTTGCAGCGGAAAAGGCGCGGCTCAACAAGGAACTCGACAAGATCGCCAAGGACATGGCGGGAATCGACAGCCGCCTGAACAATCCGGCGTTTGTGGCGAAAGCCCCGCAGGAGGTGCTGGATGAGTCGCGTGAGTTGAAGTTGGAGCTGGAGGCGCGGAAGGCGAAGGTGGGCGAAGCTTTGAGGCGGTTGGGGTAGACTGAATCTGTAGACACACACCCCCCCATTTATCGCATTTGGCATGCAAGGGACCTCATCAGCCCTTCGGGCAGCTTCTCCAGGGGAAAAGCAACGGGTTGACCGACCTCCCTCAAGGCCGACAGAGTTTCGATGGAAAATCAACATCTCACAATGAGTCCCTTCCCCTCTGGGGACGGTGCCGAGCCCATGCGAGGCGGATGAGGTCCCTTTGGCGGCCCTATGCGATTGCCCCGGCAAAGCGGGGCGGAGGGAGAAGAGTGGACGACTTGCGGCTCAGCCTTACACTGCTCATATAGGGGCATGGCGAAGCATCCTCTTTCTGACCACTATGACGGCACGCGGTTTTTTGTGCCTGGCCATGATGGCGACAAATCCCGGATGGACTTGCTGAAATGGAGCCTGGGAGAGAAGCGTGCGAATTGGCCCGCGCAATTTGACAGTCCTTTCGCGCACAAGCCACCCGAGCGCGTGCAAGGCCTACGCTCAACACTCATTGGTCATGCGAGTTTTCTGTTGCAGGTCGCAGGGCTCAATCTTTTGATTGATCCGGTGTTTGCTGAGCGTGTGAGCCCGGTTTCCTTTGCAGGACCCAAGCGCGTCAATGATCCCGGTGTGGCATTTGAAGATCTGCCGCCGATTGATGCGGTGCTGCTGACGCATAATCATTATGACCATCTCGACAAGGCCAGCCTGTGGCGGATTGCCGAGCGGTTCAAGCCGCAGTTCGTGGGGCCGTTGGGCGTGGATGAGAATGTGGCGTGGCGTGGCCAAATGCCGGGTACAATGATTACGCTGGATTGGGGGCAGCAAACCTCGTTCGGCAACTTTTCGATCCATGCTGTGCCGACCTACCATTGGTCGGCGCGCGGTTTGGGTGACCGGCGCAAAACCTTGTGGTGTTCGTTCGTGCTCACGTCGCCTGTGGGGACTGTATATCACATCGGTGACACGGGTTATGGTGCAGGAGAATTTTCAAAGCAGGTGGCGCGTGATTTTGGACGCATCGACCTTGCGCATATTCCCATTGGTGCCTACGAACCGCGCTGGTTCATGAAGGACCATCACGTCAATCCGGCGGAGGCCGTGCAGATTCTCAAGGACTGCGAAGCTGCCAAAGCCATTGGACATCACTGGGGCACATTCCAGTTGACCAATGAAGGCCACGACCAGCCGCAGAAGGATTTGGGGGTGGCGCTGGAGAATGCAAATATTCCTGCCGACAGGTTTCAGGCCTTCAGGCCGGGGCAAGTAATGGAAATCGGCTGATCAACCGCGTGCGACGTTGTTGATGTAGTAGGCACCCAGCAATCGGCCCGCCGTGCGCAGCCGTTCCGATGGCATGGCTTCCTGATAACGTTTCAGCAACTTCGCCATCACATCGCCCAGTGTGCCGGTGCCTGCAAATGTAGACAGAACCGACAGCGATGAGCGGGTCAGAAAATAAGCCTTCGCACCATCCTGCTGACGCAGCAGGCCTTCAAGGCGCAACCAGTCTTCGGTACGGCCGGTCAGCTTGCCGGCTTCGACATCGTCCATGCCGGCGGTGACTTTCAGCATGGTGGCGCGGTCAAACAGGGCGCTGGCCACTGGCGTCTTGGTGTAGAGATTTCCCAATATCACCACCATCAATTCGGCGAAACGCTCGCGCATGGTGGTATCGGCATGGGCCGCTTCGCCTGGCGGATCGGCCAGTGCAGCGAGCACATCCTGAACCAGGGTTTCAAGATCAAGGGCAGCGGGCATCAACAAACTCCAATCAAGGTGCGTGTCTGCCCCGGTGGCCATCTCAATTCCGTTAAAGGCCCACAGGCCGCCCCGCAATATGGTTAACCATGTGTTGCGGATTTTTTGGCGGTCTTGCGATTTCTGAGAACATGTTCATGGCCGGCGTCATAGAGGGCTGAGTCCCGGAACGATGTATGTCCGAACACGTGGCCCACCAGAACCAATGCGGTGCGCGTCAATTTCGCAGTACGGACCTTTTTCGCGATGTCTGCCAACGTGCCGTGGATGAATTGCTCGTCCGGCCAGGTGACGCGATAGGCCACGACCACGGGACAATCCGCACCATAATGTGGTGACAAGGCGCGTTCGATGTGGGCCAGATTGCGGATGGAGAGATGGATGGCCAAGGTGGCCCTTGACGCCCCCAGTTTTTCCAACGCCTCGCCCTCCGGCATGGCGGAGGCTTGCATGGTGGTGCGGGTGACGATGACCGACTGCGATACTTCGGGAAGCGTGAGTTCCGCCCTGAGGGCGGCCGCAGCAGCGGCAAAGGCAGGCACACCCGGCGTTACGTCATAGGGGATGCCGAGGGCGTCGAGGCGTCGCATTTGTTCTGCTGTTGCGCCGTAAATCGAGGGATCACCGGAATGCACCCGCGCCACGTCATGGCCATTGGCATGGGCCTGCTCAATTTCAGCGATGATCTGATCCAGGTGGAGGGGGGCTGTATCCACAACGCGGGCCGTGGCTGGTGCTGCTTTGATGATTTCTTCCGGCACCAGTGAACCGGCGTAAAGGCAGAGTTGACACTTTTGAATGAGGCGCAGGCCGCGAACGGTGATCAGGTCTGCGGCACCGGGGCCTGCGCCAATGAAATGTACGGTCATTGTGGTTCCATCTTCTTGGCATAGCCGCGCGGCGTGTAGGCGTATGTCTTGCCATCGCCACGTTTGAATGATTTCGACTGGGTCGACCCCACCATGACGAGGGTGAGCATATCAACGTCCTCCGGGTTGAACTCATCAAACCTCAGTATACGGACGGTTTCTTCCGGCCGCCCAAGGTTTGACGCCAGGACAACGGGTGTGTCGGCATGGCGATGAGGTTTCAGAATTTCGAAGGCTTTGACAATCTGGTCCGTGCGTTTGAGGGAGCGCGGATTGTAGAAGGAAATGACGAAATCACCCTGGGCTGCTGCGGTCACACGTTGAACAATGGTGTCCCAGGGTGTGAGCAAATCCGACAGGGAGATGCAGCAAAAGTCGTGACCGATCATGGCACCAGCTTTTGCCGAGGCGGCTTGAAATGCTGAAATGCCGGGATGCACCACCACTGCGACGCGATTTGGTTCGCGGTCGATGA
>CAXTKL010000064.1:0-16640 GCA_964244825.1 uncultured Aestuariivirga sp. | reverse complement strand
CTGGAGAAGGTGGCGCGAAGCGACGGATGAGTTCCCTTTGGGCTCTATTTTAACGCTGCAATGATTCCCGGCAGCTTCGCTTCCAGGTCTTTGCCCGGACAGGCGGTTTGGGCTTTATTTTTATGCATGAGGATGGCTGAGGCTTCGATGCCGTATTTTCCCATCAGCCATTGCAGCGTGGTTTTGAGCGCAGAGGCCTGTGCGTCGGTCAGTGTTTCCTTGTCGAAATTTCCTTCCACCACCACCTGAATAAATCCGTTGGGATCATAGCCGGTATTGGTATCGCCAACGGCATTGACGTCCCGACCTTCTGCTACCTGGCCATCGGCAGCGATGTAAAAGTGGTAGGGCACATCGGGCCAGGCGGGTTTCATGCGGCCGTCGGACAGTTTTTCCCTGGCTTGCGAAAAGCGCTGGAGGCCTTTCATTTTCGTGGCAAGGGGCATCTTCGGTTTCATGACTTCGCCGGTGTGGTGCACCAGAATCGCCACAGGTGTTTGGGTTTTCATGACCAGAGAAGGTGCCTTGGCCTGCCAGGCTTCACGAGTCAGAAGCGCTGGCGCCTCTGCGGCAAGAACAGGACTGGTCAGCAAAAATAGCGAGAGAGCAAAAAGCCTATTGCAGCTGTTTGGCATAGGCATCGCTGAAATAACCCTGCACATCAGCGGCAAGGCTCATGGCGGAACTGCGGGAGTCTGCGGCAATGATCACGGCGTAGAGGCCAGGTGTGAGCCGTCCGTAATTTCCGGTGTCAATCAGTTTGGCATCAAAACCCTGGGCGCGGGCGGCTTTCAGGCGGCTGCGGGCCTTGGAGGCATCGGCCTTGGGGAAGGAGCCGACAATGACGCCCCAATGGACCGCGCCTGCTGACGGGGGTTGGGGTATTTCAGGCGGTGTGGGCTTTCGGTACGCCCCGGCACCTTGTTGCTGCCCTTCAGGCTGATTGAGGGCCTGTTTCATTTTTTCCTTGGCGGCGCGCGCGGCGCTGTCACGCAATTCCCTGGCCCGGGTGGCTGCGAGGTCGCCATAAAGCGTGCCGGCATAGCGTTTTGCTACTATATCGAATGGGGCAGGCGTTGTCTGGTCCTTCACTGCTTCCCAAGCCTTGCGGGCCTCGTCTGATGAATCGGGGACGGGATCTGCGACAACCTTCGGCGGTACAAATACGGCCTGATGCTTCACGACGGGCTGAGCACCGTCGGGTGATAACGAAAAATCAGCGGAAAGATCGTCATAATAGGCAGGGCGCTGCTCGTGGCCGACGGATTTGCCCATCTGTTCCACCTCGTCCCGCACGGATGCCGCAAGATCGCGCAACTTGACACCCGGATCGGTAAGACGGGAGAGCAGCACGCGGGTGTAGACAGACGTTCCCGATTGATCAGAATCGCCAAGGCGGTCCAGCGCCGATTGCCCGGCACCTGCCGAGTACATGATGAAAGTACCTTTGGCCGTGGCGACATTGGCGAGACCACGGCTACCACCGATGGAGCGTTTGCCAGCCGTAGCGAAGGGATTGTCGCGGCAGGCATCAATGATCAGGATCGTGGCACCGGCTCCCTTTGCGCTGATGGTGTCCACCAGTGTCAGCAAGCGCAGGGATTCCGATTTCAGCAATTCGGGGTTGCCATCCTCCGGAGCGGGCACATCTGCGGGTAACAGATAGTTGTCATTTTCGATTTGCACGCCGTGGCCGGAATACTGCACCAGAACCGTGTCGCCAGGTTCGATTGAACTGTATAATTTTGACAGAGCAAGGTTCAAGCTGCGGCGATCAACGTCCAAAGCAGTCGTTACCTGAAAACCCAGTCCTGTCAGCGCCTGGCCAATGGCTTCCGCATCCCCCACTGCTTTCTCGAGCTTGGGAACTTCCCTGTAATTGTTGATGCCAATCACCAGGGCAAGTTTGCGGGCTGCTTCTGCGGGATGCTCAAAAACCGTCAGAAGCAGAAGGGTTGCAAACAGGGCACGAAACATTGACAGGTCTTACGGGCGGTTGATGATTTCGACGCGGCGATTGGCGGCGGCTTCACCGTCGTGCGCGTCTTTCAGCGACGACTCGCCGAAACCAATGGCTTTCAAGCGCGAAGGCTCAATGCCGTGGTGACCCACGAGATATTGCACAACCGCATCGGCGCGATGTTGCGACAGCGCAAGATTATACTCGTCGGAGCCCTTGCTGTCGGTATGGCCGTTGATTAAAAAGCGATAGGTGCTGAGGTCACCGCTTTTTAACGCTTCTGCCAAAGTGTCGAGGGTGGCAAAGGAGTCGTGATCAATCTCGGCAGAGTCAAAGCCAAAATTGATTGAGAAATCGAGACTCGGCAATTCTGCCTTCTTGGCAACTTCTACAATTTTCTTGCGCTCAGCAACGCCTATGTCACCTTCCAAAGCAGTATCAATCTGGGCTTTCGCCTGTTCTCTCGGCATGACCTTGATGCTGCGTGTGATTTTCTTGGGTTTCAGCTTGTCCTGAATGTCACTTGCCGACATCTCAGCACCCGCCAGTTTTTGTTGCGGGTCATCCTCGACCGTCACCTGTTCCTGCGGTGTTTCTTCGACCACAGGTGCTTTCTTCTTGCCGGCTTGCAGCATTTGATCAATTTCTTCGGGCGACATCTGGTCCTCAGCAAAGGCCCCTGAAATTGGCAAACAGATAAAGCTTGCGGCCAGCAGTGTTACGGCAAGTGATTTGAATACCGACATGGCAAAATTCCCTCAAATGATCGGGCGGCATCAGTGTTGTGCGCACCCTGTTGTGTAGCCAGAACCTGTACCCCCGCGTGGTCAGAAGCTAGTCCAGCCTCTGCCCGCTGTCGAGAGCCATTGCGCCCTGGATTTTGGTCCAGAATGCCATGGAAATTCATGTCCACTCTTCTATAATCGGGAAGCTGAACGGGAGTTGAACATGCGCATTGAAGAAATATCGATTGGCCGGAACCCGCCCAAGGAAGTCAATGTCATTGTCGAAGTTCCGGTGGGTGGTGAGCCCATTAAATATGAAATGGACAAGAAGGCAGGCACGCTGGTGGTGGACCGCTTTCTTTATACCTCCATGCGCTATCCCGGAAATTACGGTTTCGTGCCGCACACGCTGTCAGACGACGGTGACCCGATTGACGTGTTGATTGCCAATCAGCGCGGCATTGTGCCGGGCGCTGTGATTGCCGTGCGTCCCGTCGGAGTGCTGAAAATGCAGGACGAAGCTGGTGGTGACGAAAAAATTATTGCGGTTCCGGTGCCCCGCCTCACCCGGCGCTATGAAAATGTGTTGAACTACAAGCACCTGCCTGAAATCACCCTACAGCAGATTGAACATTTCTTCGCCCATTACAAGGATTTGGAAGGTGGGAAATGGGTGAAGGTGATGGGCTGGGGGGATGCCGCAGAGGCCGAGCAAATGATCATGGATGCAATCGCGCGGGCACAAAAGTGATTGTGAGCCTGATTTTCAAGTCTTGATATGTGATTTTTTCCTCCCACATGCTGTGCTGTAAGAGGAGGTATTGACATGAATGAAGGTGCAAGTGCCACAACGGCTGATGCCGCTTTGGGGCAGAATGAACAGGCTTGGCGCGGTGGCTGCAAGAGCTGGAAGAAAAGACGTTGGTCGGGAACAGAAATTGCCGTCGTCGTTGGCTCTTTCATTGTGTTCTGGCCGCTCGGCGTGGCAGCCATGGCTGTGAAGCTATACAAGGGTGAGCTATGGAATGGAGCCAGCGACATGGCACCACCGTGGCAAAACTGGAAGCGTTCACGCGACGAGGCCCGTGAGACCTGGAAAAGCTATCGCGGTTACCAGAATTCTTCCGGAAATACTGCTTTCGATGACTACCGGAAAACGCAGCTTGACAGACTGGAACAGGAACGCCGCAAGCTTGATGAAGAACGTCAGGCCTTTGCCGATCATCTGGCAAAGTTGCGACGGGCCAAGGACCAGGAAGAGTTTGACCGCTTCATGGCGGAGCGCAATGCGCCACAGGTATAGTGTACTTTAAATCAATAGTGATAAGGGTCCGGCAAGCGATTGCCGGACCGCATTACATTTCCGGCTCTTCTCGCAACGGCCGTACATCATTGTTATCAACGGGTCTCAGGTTGGGTCTGCGGTTGCCGAACACTGCGGGGCGGGGGGCAGGGCGGATGGGCTGGACTGTTTCCGTGGCCATCAAAGGTGAACCGATATCGCTTTCAATGACCACGTCCTGATTGCCGCCGATCAACACCAGGTGTTCCATATCATCACGGCGGACCAGAACCAGGCGGCGCGTTTTGTCGATTTCGTAATATTCGCTGATGCCAAGTCTTGATCCCTTGCGGCCGCGCACACTGCCGCCCAGGGCGCGCACCAGCACCAGCAGCAAGATGAGCAACAGCAGAATGCCGACCGACGCGTAGATCAGCGTCATAT
This sequence comes from uncultured Aestuariivirga sp., assembly GCA_964244825.1. GTDB lineage: Bacteria > Pseudomonadota > Alphaproteobacteria > Rhizobiales > Aestuariivirgaceae > Aestuariivirga. The sequence continues at coordinate 12,229 of CAXTKL010000064.1, read as the reverse complement.
AGGGTTGAAGTGCTTGCATGGCCAATCTCCTTTGCTTCCCGGGGGCAAACTAACCCAGTCTGGGGCCATTGCAAACCCATTTTCGAGGGGACCGACGGCGGATTCCACATTGCCGCCGTCTCACTATACTGCCACTGATTCGGGGTGGCGGGATGCAAGACGCAAAAATGTCTGGGAGTGGTATGGGACGTTCCAACGGCCAATGGTTTCGCGTTGCGGTATTGCTGGTACTTGCGGCGGGGTTGGTGGTGCTGTTTTTGGCGGCCTGGCAGTTCCGGGACCGCTTTGAAGTCTTTGCCTTGATCCTCGGAAGCCTGTTTGCGGCCTCGGGCCTGCTTGCCATTCTGGCGTGGATTGCAGGCATGTTGCAATTTGCAGGCACCACGGCGGAACGGCCGTTCTTTGATGCAGTGGCCGATGCCATGGGCGATGCCACCGTGGTCACAGATGCACGGGGCCGAGCGGTCTATGCCAATGCCGCCTTTCTGAAGCTCGCGTCCAAGGCAGGCGCATCGCGGCTGGTGGGCATGGATGTGCTGTTTGCCGGCTATCCGGACTTTGCTGAACCTGTCTACCAATTGGCGCAAGCCGCACAGGCATCCAAACCGCTGCAACGCGACATGCGCGTGGGTGCGGGATCATCGGTGCCGGGGGCGCAACCCGACAGTTCGCGCTGGCTGCGATTGGCCGTGTCGCCACTCTCCGGGGCAGGCCATGCGGGATATTCGCTGTGGCGGCTGCTCGACATCACCGCAGACCGGCAGCACCAGGAGTCGGCATTTTCGCGTCTCCAGTTCATCATCACTTATCTTGACCATGCGCCAATGGGGTTTTTCTCAACCTTGCCCAATGGCAAGGTCGACTATGTGAATGCCACTTTGGCGGATTGGCTGGGTATTGACCTGACCGAAGCGCAGGGTGGTGCACTAACCCTGTCAGATGTCACGGGGGCTGACACCGCTGCGCTTTTGACCTCACTTGATCCAGTGGTGGATGGCTCGCGCACTGAGCGCTTTGCCGTGTCGCTGGCGTCGCGCAAGGCGGGTCGCTTTGATGCAGAAATCCTGCACCGGGCGGATTTTGACGGTGAGGGCAAAGCCTTGCCGAGCCGTAGTATGGTGTTGAAGCGCGATGTTGATGTGGCAGGCGAAAGCCATAACACGCCATTTGCGCCACAGGTGCTCGGGGCCGCCTTGCCCATAGGTCTTGCCCATGTCGATGTCGCTTCGCAAATCCAGATGGCAAACGCAGTGTTTCTGTCACTGTCACCGAAATTAAAGTTGAAAGGCCAATTGCAGCAGGCCTTTGCACCGGGCAAGGCCGGACTTCTGAACGAGGCGGTAGCTGCCGCATTTGCAGAGCCAGGAAAGCGCATCGAACTTGATGTGGTGTTTGATACGGCAGAACCCAGGGCGATCAAGCTGCACCTGTTGAAGATGCAGGAGGAGGCTGATTATCTCACGGTTTTTGCGCAGGATATGACAGAGAGCAAAGCGCTTGAGGTGCAGTTGGCACAGAGCCAGAAAATGCAGGCCGTGGGCCAACTGGCCAGTGGCATTGCCCATGACTTCAACAATGTTCTGACCCCGATCATCGGCTTTGCAGATTTACTGCTGGCGAAAATGCGCCCATCGGACTCTGCCTTCAACGACGTGATGAACATCAAGCAAAATGCCAATCGGGCCGCCAATCTGGTGCGACAGCTCCTGGCCTTCTCGCGCAAGCAGACCATGCAGCCCAAACTGCATTCACTGACGGAAGCCATGTCTGATCTTGGCAATCTTCTGGGCCGTGTACTCGGTGAAAAGGTTGAACTCGAAATCAACCATGGGCGCGATCTCGGCCTTGTGATGGTGGATATTCACCAGTTTGAACAGGTGATCATCAACCTCGCTGTCAATGCGCGGGATGCCATGCCTCAGGGTGGAAAGCTCAGTGTACGGACGTATAATGTGGGGCCCGAGAATTTCAAAGACGTCAAGCATGTGCTGCCGCCGGGCGAATATGTGGTGTGTGATGTAACCGACTCCGGCACAGGCATTCCCGCCGATATTGTCGAGAAAATCTGGGAGCCATTTTTCTCGACCAAGGATGTGGGCAAGGGAACCGGGCTTGGTCTTTCAATGGTCTATGGCATCATCAAGCAGACAGGCGGCTTTATTTTCTGTGACAGTGTGATGGGCAAGGGCACGACATTCTCGATTTTTCTGCCCCGGCATTATGCTGAAAAGGTGGTGGCATCGGCTGCGGTGAAAGAGGAGCCGGCACCGCCCAAGCGTGAAGATTTTACAGGCCGTGGCCGCATTCTGGTGGTCGAAGATGAAGATTCCGTGCGGGCCTTTGCGGTGCGGGCATTACAATCGCGCGGCTATACGGTGGTGGAAGCCGAGTCGGGTGAAGCGGGTCTTGAGGTCATTGACAATGACAAGGATGGATTTGAACTCATCCTGTCGGACGTGGTGATGCCGGAAATGGATGGACCCACCATGCTGTCGGAAATCCGCAAACGTGGCAACACCACAAGGTTCATTTTCATGTCTGGCTACGCTGAAGACGCCTTCGAACGCAACCTCGAAAATCCGAACGACTTCGGATTCCTGCAGAAGCCGTTTTCATTGAAACAGTTGCTGGAGAAGGTGAAGGACGGGATTGGGTGAGTGCTATTCTGCCGCTTCTGCTGTCTTGATATCCTCAGGGATCAGGAAGCCACCAGACTGCCGTGCCCACAGGCTTGCATAAATCCCGTGTTTCTTTTTCAGCAGTTGCGCATGGGTGCCTTCCTCCACGATCTTGCCTTTGTCCATGACGACCAGGCGGTCCATGGCCGCGATGGTTGACAGGCGATGGGCGACGGCGATGACGGTCTTGCCTTCCATCAACGTGTTGAGATTTTCCTGAATGGCAGCTTCGACTTCAGAATCGAGGGCTGATGTGGCTTCGTCCAAAATCAGGATGGGGGCGTTTTTCAAAAGCACGCGGGCGATGGCGACGCGCTGGCGCTGGCCGCCCGAAAGTTTGACACCACGTTCCCCGACATGAGCCTCAAGGCCGCGCCGTCCATTGGGGTCCACCAGATGGGCAATGAACTCCTCGGCATGGGCTTTTTGTGCGGCAGTTTCGATTTCCACATCGGTGGAATCCGGGCGGCCATAGCGGATGTTGTCGCGCACCGAGCGGTGCAGCAGGGAGGTATCCTGGGTGACAACGCCAATGGCGGCGCGAAGCGACTCCTGGGTGACACTGGCGATGTTCTGGCCATCAATGAGAATGTTGCCCGAGCCCACGTCGTAGAAGCGCAGCAGCAGGTTTGCGATCGTGGATTTGCCAGCGCCGGAGCGGCCCACAAGCCCCACCTTTTCGCCGGGCTGAATGGTGAGTGTTAGGCCCGAGATGATTTCACGGCCCGCTTCAACCGGTTTTCCATAGTTGAAGTGGAGTGTTTCAAACTCTATCTGACCTCTTGAAACGACGAGGTTTTTGGCATTTGAAATATCGCGCACCGTATGGTCCCGCGCAATTGTATCGACGCCATCCCGGACCACGCCAAAATCTTCGAACAGGGAGGCAATCTCCCACAGCATCCAGTGGGCCATGCCTAACATGCGGTACACGAGGCCCACGGAAAAGGCGATGGCACCCACTGTGATGGCATTGCCGTACCACAACCAGACGGCCATGGCGGCGGTGCCTGTCAGCAGCATGGCGTTGATCAGGTTGAGAGCAATGTTCATTTGCGTGGAGACGCGCATGGACTTGTGCACGGCATCCAGCATCCAGCCCATGCTTTCCTTGGCATAGTCGTCTTCGCGCGACGCATGGGCAAAGAGTTTTACGGTGGGCATATTGGTATAGGTGTCGACGATACGGCCCGTGACGATGGAGCGTGTATCGGCCTGCACCTGTGAAAGTTTGCCAAGGCGCGGCACGAATGTACGCATGGTGATGGCGTAAAGTGCAAGCCACAGCACAAGGGGGATGGCCAGACGCCAGTCGTTGGCGATGAAGCTTGCTACAGCGGATACAAAGAACATGGCCACCCAGGCGATGACCTGGGTCAGCTTCATGACGACGTCGCGAACACCCAAAGCGGCTTGCATGACTTTCGTCGAGACGCGGCCTGCAAATTCATTGTGAAAGAAATCCATGGATTGGCGCAGCATGTAACGGTGCGCCAGCCAGCGAATGCGCATGGCATAGTTGCCGCGCAAGCCCTGGTTTTCAATCGAGTCGGCGATGGCCGTAAAGAAGGGCTGGAACACCAGGGCGAGGCCAGCGTAGAACAGCAAATGCCATTTGTTGTCGGCCCAAAAGGTAGCGCGGTCGGCCTTACCCAGGGTGTCCACCAATTGCCCGACATAGGCAAAAACCCGCACTTCGATGATGGCCAATATGATTGAGAACATAAAGCCTACAGCCAACATGGGAAAGAAGGGCCGCGTATAGTAGCGGATAAAGCCCCAAGTGGTGCCGGGCGGCTTTGCTGGCTGTTCCGGCGGAAAGGAATCGACGCGGCGTTCCAGCCAGGAGAAGTAGCGGTTCATCATGAAAACCAATGGTTTGGATTGAACCGGCGGGAATACGCAAAGGTTCGCTGAGCCGTGCCCAGCCCTTCCATATAGAGAGTTACGCGGCCTCTGCCAACTCTGCCCGGCGCAAGGCTGATTTGAGGGCAGCGAGGCACGTGGGGTCGAAGGCGGTGCCGACGTCCTTGTCCATGATGGCGAAGGCGGCGGCGGGGGTCATGGCCTTGCGATAGGGGCGGTCGGCGGTAAGTGCGTCAAAGACATCGGCGGTGGTGACGATGCGGGTTTCGAAATTGATCCCGTCACCTTTCAAGCCCAAGGGGTAGCCTTTGCCATCCAGCCGTTCATGGTGACCACCAGCAATGTCAGCCATGTCAGCGAAGGCGGCGACGTCTTTCAAGATGGCAGCGGAATGGCTGGGATGGGTTTTGATGGTGGCGAATTCTTCATCGGTCAGTTTGGCGGGTTTGTCGAGAATGGTATTGGAAATGGCAAGTTTGCCAATGTCATGCAGCAGTGCTGCGCGGCGCAACCAGCGGCGTCGCTCTGGTGTTTGTCCCAGTTCCTCGGCAATGAGGTCGGTAAATACGGCTACGCGGTCAGAGTGGCCACGGGTGAAGGGGCTTTTCGAGTCGATGACCATGGCGAAGCCTTGGGCGACACGGTCAAGGTCATCTTCGCTGCTGAGCCTGATGTTTTCTCCAGGTTCAAGACCGAGCACATGGGCTCTGAGTTGCGGTGATGACAGTGGCTCCCAAAGTCCCTCCCAGTCTGCCAGGGCCATGAACACCTCCACGAGATCGGGTGCAAACCAAGTGCCCGAGCGGCTCTCGATTTCCCTGATGGCAGCAGCTTTTCCCGCAGCAGTGTGGAACACGTCAGCCACCTGGGCCAAGAGGGCGATTTGCGCCGCTGAGGGAATTTCGCGGGCGGCGATACCTTCGGGTTTGCCGCGCCCATCCCAGTGCTCGTCGAGGCTTTGAATGGCAGCAGCCACCCGTTCGGAAAAACCCATTTGCCGCGCGATGTCGGCACCCCTGTGGCAGCGGGCTTCAATCAACTCACGGGAAATTTCACCGCCGTTTTTCATGATGTTCACGACGGCGCGAAAACGTTCGGCCATGCCGGATTGCAGTCCCGTATGGGAGAGCACAAAGCGCAGGGCTTGCGACAGGCTGCCGTCGATAAGCTTGAAGTCGGCCTTGAATTGCTGGTCGTCGGCGAGATAGAGCTGGCAGATGCGCGCAGCGTTGGACGAGCAGCCGAGATCTTTCAGCAGCAGTGTATAGTAAAGTTCGGAAAGTTCGGCTGGCCCGAGATTGATGGCTTTGCCGAGATGGGTGCCAATCCAGCAGGCGCGTATGCAATGACCCTTGGGTTGACCCTCCGTCAGGTCAAGCGCATGGGAGAGGGCGCCCAAAAGTTCAGCGCTGCGGATGGTCTGGATCATAGCATATTGTCCGTCCACGGACGTTAATTTGAGGTAAAGCCAGGCCATGCTTGACGCGAATGTGAGGCCTGCCTTGCGTGTGCGCGGGGACGGTGTATCAGGCGGCCCATGGCGTCATATTCCCGCATTCTTCCGCTGACGATTGCCGCGGCCCTGTTCATGGAGCAGATGGATTCGACGATCATTGCAACGTCGCTGCCGGATATTGCCAGGGACCTGGGCACAAGTCCGATTTCGCTGAAGCTGGCTTTCACCACCTATCTGCTCGGACTCACGGTGTTTCTGCCGATCAGTGGCTGGATGGCGGACCGGTTCGGAGCGAAGACGATTTTCCGGTTGGCAATCGTCGTCTTTACCGCTGGTTCGGTGGCGTGCGGCTTTGCGCATGCGCTGGAATGGCTGGTGTTTTCGCGTGGGCTACAGGGCATGGGTGGGGCCATGATGGTGCCGGTGGGTCGCATCATTCTGCTGCGCTCGGTGCCCAAGGCAGAACTCCTGGATGCGATTGCCTGGCTGACCATTCCAGCGCTGATCGGACCCGTCATTGGTCCGCCGATTGGTGGTTATATAACAACAGTTTACGACTGGCGGTGGATCTTCTGGATGAATCTTCCGTTTGGTGTGCTGGCACTGCTTTTGGCCACCTGGCTGATGCCAAATGTGAAAGCTGAAACTCCACCGCCGCTTGACGTCAAAGGCTTTATATTATCAGGGCTTGGCCTGTCATTGTCGGTGTTTGGATTAACTGTAGCGGGGCGCGGCATGTTTGCAGCGTGGCAGGTGCTGGCCATGATTGTGACCGGGCTGTTGTTCCTGGCGGCCTACTGGTTTCACGCCAAGCAGGCTGTGGCACCGATCCTGGATTTGAAGTTGATGCGGTTTCAGAGTTTCCGGCATTCGGTTCTGGGTGGAAATCTTTACCGTATTGCCGTCGGTGCCACGCCCTTTCTGATTCCTCTGATGCTGCAAATCGGATTTGGCTTTACGGCGTTTCAGAGTGGCCTGATCACCTTTGGCTCTGCCGTCGGAGCAATTTTGATGAAATTCACGGTGTCGCCGATTGTGCGGCGCTTTGGCTATCGCAATCTGCTCATGGTCAATGGTGTTGCGAGCTGCCTGATGTTTGCCGCCAAGGCCAGCTTCACGGCCAGCATGCCCGTGCTGCTGATGTTCGGGATTTTGCTGGTGTCCGGCTTTATGCGCTCGCTGCAATTTTCAGCCCTGAATACACTGGCCTATGCGGATATTGACAACCGCGACATGGCGCGGGCCAATGCGCTCTATACGGTGGCGCAGCAATTGTTTCTGGCGCTGGGCGTTTCCGTGGCGGCATTTCTGCTGGATGCGCGGCTGTGGTGGTATGGCCGGGACAACCTGGTGGCAGGGGATTTTTCATTTGTGCTGCTGGTGGTCGCCAGCATTTCGGCGCTTGCGTTCTTCTCCTATTTGAAGCTGGACGCCGGGGCAGGGGCGTCGATTTCCGGCCGGGTGGTGGAATGACATTCACATTTGTTTGAGCGGACGTGAGTGCACTTTTGCCTCCCGCCATCGTATATACTGCTGCAACAGGAGTTTACCAACATGCATCGCCGCCTTTTCAACTTGTCCGCCCTGTCTATCATGGGCTTCGGTTTAACCGCCCGGGCGGCAGCGCCTGAGGAAAAGTTCGAAGTCATGAAGACGCCGGAGGAGTGGAAGAAAATTCTGTCGCCGGAGGCCTATGCCACCTTGCGCGAGGAAGCGACGGAACGGCCCTTCACCTCGGCCCTGCTGGATGAGCACCGCAAGGGCACATTCAATTGTGCAGGGTGTGATTTGCCAATGTTTGCGTCGGAAACTAAATTCGACTCCGGCACTGGCTGGCCAAGCTTTTTTGATCACCTGCCAAAGGGTATCGGCACCAAGGCAGACAATTCACTGTTTGCCACCCGCACGGAGGTGCATTGCAGCCGCTGTGGCGGGCATCTGGGCCATGTGTTTGAAGACGGTCCACAACCCACCGGGCTTCGCTATTGCATGAATGGCGTGGCGCTGGCATTCAAACCATTGTCGGCGTAAGGCTGCTCAAAGCCAGGAGCAGAAGTTTGCGCGGGGTGAGTGAAGAACAATAGGCCGCATCTCGCTGCACGCAGCGTAGCGTGACATGCCCAAGCTGAAAACTTGCACGATCATGTATGATACACCAGCAGGCGGAAACAGGGCGCAAACGATGCGCCCTGAGACAGTCACTCCACTTTCAGTGTCGTCCACATGCCCCACGTATAATGACCGGGAATATTGCAATAGAGAATGTAAAGTCCTGGTTTCATATCCACTGTCAATGAACCGGACTTGCCTGGATCGAGTTCGGAAACTTCGCCCAGATCGTGGGCCGCTTCCTCGTCCACGCGGCTTTCGCTTTCCTTGAAGGGCAGAGCGGTCTTGTCATCTATGATAGGTGCGACCAGCATTTCATGCTGCATGTCCTTGCCTGTGTTGGTGACCTTGAAAGTCACCTTTCCGGCTTTTACAGTTTTCACATTGATGTCTATGCCCATCATGGCCATGGCTTTCATGTGCCCGGCCAGATGTTCTTTCATGCCCATGCCAAGCATCATGTTCTTGCTCATGTCCATATTGGAGCCTTTGCTCCATAATTTGACTTTGACAGTGGCATCCGCAAGGGCGGGACTGGCCAACGCGGCAAGGACAGCCACTGTTGCAATGCCAGATTTCAAATAGGTATGCGGGATCATGGTAACCTCCACGGACAAACGAGCAGGGGCGCTCACTTCATCCAAATGCACGATGCAAAGAAAAATGCGGATTTGATTTGGTATGGATCAGGATGTCAGCAAACGGTCATCCGCACCAATGTAACCGTTGAGGGTCGAAATGGTTCCATGGGCCTAAGCATCATAGGTGATGGATTTGATCAAGCCGACCCGTGCCTTTTCACTTTTGCAATAGCGCCGGATGGCACCTGCCAGAACGGGAGCCGGAATGCCGTAATGCATGGGCATCAACATGAAAGGCGCGCCGAGCATGGCGCGGTTGAAGTTCATCTTTTTCAGCGCCTTCAGGCGCTGGGACGGTGGCGAAATCCTCATCTCGTCAATCACAATATCGATATATATCACGGGATTCATATGATATTCGCCCTGGGTGACACGGGTGATGTTCTTCCAGGGCACTTGCATATGCCAGCGGCCCACACCGATGGTCAGGCCCTCGGGATCAAATTGCAAAAATCCGCTGGGCAAGCGGCCGAGCAGAGCGGCACCCACAAAGCCGATGCCGAAGGTGGCGATCAGCAGACAAAGCCACTGGAACAAGGGCGGGTAGGGGCGGCTGTTGGCATACATGAGCAAACCCAGCACAACGAGCCAGCCACCCATCAGGAAGATCATGCGGCGCTGGGGTTTTATTCTGACGCCGCCCACCACTTCAACCGTCCGTACACGGAAGATTCGGTCGAGGTGCCGCCGCCATTGAAAGGCAAGCGTTGTCGCCAGACAGGTGCCGAAGAAGGCCACCGTGACAATGCCCACATCGGGCGAAGACGGCAACAGCAGCAGTCCGGCGGCAACGAAGGTGAAATTGATGATCAGCGAGAACCACTCGGTTTTTGATGGCGGCAGATCAGCGAAGCGGGGGTCAGAGGTGGAACTGACGTCCTCCGGTGAGGTGGTTGCAGGTGGTTTGGCCATGGCGAACAGCATTCCGCGTTATAGCGTCTTGTATCAATGATATAAGGCAAATCCGTTGCACGGTACACAGTTCATCCCGCAGGATAAAAACGCCTGGCTTTGGATTATTTAAGCACTAATAAGGAAAAAAGCGCTTGACACCGCGCGGTCATTCTGCCAGAAACTGCGATACTCCAGAAAACCGTCCAGTTGAACCCATCCCACAAGTCTCGGGCAAGTGTCGTCATGTGCGACATCCCACGGAGGCGACGTGGAGGTGGAAGTGGTCTGGATTTTTGAATGGAAGGAGAAGCATCAATCTGAGCGTTCGCGTTCTCAGACTTGGGGCATCATGTTTGATGCGGTGACCGGGCTTTCACGGAGATCCGTCAACGCTGGTCCCCGCCCGCTGAGGGCAGAGGTCGGGCGCAGGTGATTTTGGTATAAGGAGATCACGCGTGACGCTTGTTCCAATTTTTCGCCGAAGAACGGGCGAATCATTCGATCAAGATTGCTGCTCGGTGCCGGCGTCAAATGGAAATCCAGCTTTGAGATAGCCCTCAATGACATGTTGCCTGTCGTCTTGATTTTGGAACGGAAGGGTGTCGACCCAACTCTGGATGGTAAATTGCGGCACGGCTTTCATGAATTGAGATGAAATGAGTTTGGCGTCGTGACCATTCCCCAACTGGGCATGGGAGGCTGCGAGGTTGCGTTGAGAGCCGATGGCTTGCGGGCTCGTCGTCCGGAACATATCCACGACATCTTCGTAACGCCGCGCCGCATAAAGCATCCAGCTGTATAGCCAGTGATAATAGGGCGGTGGATGCGGGTTCAGCTGGAATGCCTTCTTGCCTGTCTCGATGGCATGTTGTGGGTGTCCCTCAAGAACTTCCAGATCCGCCAGAAACAGCCAGGCATCGGCGTGATTGGGGTTGAGCCTCAGCGCTTCCTCATACCGCGCGCGGCCCGCTGCAAGATTGCCGTTGCCATTGAAAATCAGGACATAACCCAGAATGACATGTGCATCGGCATTGTGTGGGTCCAATGCAATTGCCTTCGGTGCCAGTTCGAGAACCCGGGTGCGTGAGTCCTCCTGATAACAATACATCCAGCCGAACAGCATGTTCATCGCGAGCCATGCCTGTGCTTCGGCAAAATCAGGATCAAGTGCGCAGGCTCTTTCGAGAAGTGGCCGGGACGCGAGATTATCATTCGGGGATTGCATGCTGAGGATGCGTCCACGCGCAAACAGATCGTAAGATTCAAGATTGGGTGCCCGGCGCTTATGGGGTGGCTCGGCGCGTGGCAGAACAGCAGACAGCGCCCGGATGATCTGGCCGACGACTTCGTCCTGGATCACGAAAACCTCGGAGAGATTCCGATCATATCGCTCAGCCCAGATTTGCATGTTGGTTGTCGCATCAATGAGTTGCGCATTGATCCTTATGCGGTCGGCTGATCGTCTGACACTTCCCTCCACCACATAGCGAATGCCCAACTCATTGGCGATTTGGCTGAGGTTGTGTTTTTGACTTCGGTAGAAAAATGACGAATGCCGGGCAATGACACGCAAGCCCGGCACCCTGGACAAATCTGTAATCAGGTCTTCGGCCAGCCCATCGGCAAAATAGCTTTGCTCGGCGTCACTGCTCATATTGTCAAACGGCAAAACGGCAATTGACGGCGGTTGTATTTCAAAGGCGGAGTTTTGCTCTATCGCGCCTGTTGAATCGGGACGCCCATCGTGGTCCACAAACTGATATCCGGAGCGTTGAACAGTTGCGATCCACTCCTCACCATTTTTTGCCCGGCCCAGGCATTTGCGAAGTGCCGCAATTTGGACGGTGAGATTGCTCTCTTCGATGTTCTCGGTTTGCCAGGCCGCATTCATCAAATCAGATTTGCTGACAGCCTTGCCCTTGGCCATCAACAGTGCCTCCAGCAGTGCCATTGCCCGCTGGCCCACTCTCAAAGGCACCCCCCGCTTTGCCAAAAGCCGGCGGTCTGCATCAAACATGAACGGCCCGAATGCGAAGGTTCGCTCTCCCATGCCTGGGCTTTAGCGCATTTTGCAAGTTTTCGGAACTTTTACCGTCGGAATTTGAGACCCCGAAATCAACCCACGGCAAAACCTGCCCTGCATCCAATGTGGATGTGAAACCAACCCCATGGAGATTATCATGCTCAAAGCAGCCAGCAAGACCATCATCGTCGCGTCCGCAGTCGCAATATCGCTTTTCGCAGCCAAGGTGTGCCTTGCTCACCCCGAAATGGATGCCTGGGGACGTGACATCACAAGCGGCCCGTTGCCTCCGATTGTTGCGCCAGCAACGCCGGCAACGGGAGAAATTGCCGGTTCGATCATCAAGGCAGAAACCTGCAACATAACGAATGAAAAAAATTGCCGTATCACCACAGAGCCCAAGAAAGTCCACGCGCATTGATGGCCCAGAAGTGATTTACGGACACACCAAACTTGCCCGGCATTTCTGCCGGGCGGTTTCGGCTTGATTGATCAATGAATGAAGTTCTGTTTTTCGCACGCCTGTCGCCGTGTTGCACTGACCCGACTTAAGACGAAGGTC
>CAXTKL010000063.1:0-16733 GCA_964244825.1 uncultured Aestuariivirga sp. | reverse complement strand
TCCGGCAAGTTTGCCAAGGTCAAACACGTTGTTCCCATGTTATCCCTGTCGAACGCATTCGAGGACAACGACGTCACCGACTTTGTTGATCGCATCCGGCGCTTCCTCAATCTGGGCAGCAGTGTTGAACTGGACTTCACGGCGGAACCGAAAATTGACGGCCTGTCTATTTCCCTGCGTTACGAAAATGGTGAATTGGTGCAGGCTGCGACGCGTGGTGATGGTGCCGAAGGCGAGAACGTGACCGCCAATGTCGGAGTTATACCCGATGTTCCACACCGATTGCGCAATTGCCCCTTCAGCGTTTTCGAAGTGCGCGGTGAAATCTATATGAGCCATGCCGACTTTGCGGCGCTCAACGCGAAACAAGCCTCCGCAAGTGAGCAAGTGTTTGCCAATCCACGCAACGCTGCTGCAGGTTCTCTGCGCCAGCAAGATGCCGCCATCACGCGCACGCGGTCCCTCAGGTTTTTCGCTTATTCATGGGGAGATATAGCTGCGCTGCCTTCCGCCACGCAGCAAGGCGTCGTGAAAGCCTTCTCCGACTGGGGACTGCCCACGAATCCGTTGATGAAACTTTGTACAAGTGTTGATGGGATGCTGGCCCACTACCGCGCCATCGAAGCGCAACGTGCCACGCTCGGATACGATATTGATGGTGTGGTGTACAAGCTCAATGACCTCGCTCTGCAAGAACGATTGGGCTTCGTCTCCCGCAGCCCGCGCTGGGCCATCGCACACAAGTTTTCCGCCGAACAGGCCACCACGATACTGGAAGCCATCGACATTCAAGTCGGCCGCACCGGTGCCATGACACCAGTCGCGCGTTTGCGCCCAGTCACGGTGGGCGGTGTGGTGGTGTCAAATGCCACGCTGCACAATGAAGATGAGATCAATCGCAAGGACGTGCGCATCGGTGATACTGTTGTGGTGCAACGGGCGGGAGACGTCATTCCGCAGGTTGTTTCCGTTGTGCTGGAAAAACGTCCGAAAAATTCGCAGACTTATGTCTTTCCTGCGGTATGCCCGGTTTGCGGCAGTCACGCCGAACGGGAAGTCAGGGCCACTGGAAAAGCTGATGCTGTGCGCCGCTGCACCGGTGGCCTGGTGTGTTCAGCCCAGCAGATCGAACGGCTGAAGCATTTTTGTTCCCGCAACGCCTTTGACATTGAGGGCTTGGGCGACAAGATTTTGGAAGAATTCCATAAGTCCGGGCGTATCAGCAAGCCCCAGGACATTTTTTCACTTGAAGCGCGCGACAAGGCGGCAGGCAGCACACTTGCGCAGGAAGAAGGCTGGGGCCAATCCAGTGTCGCCAATCTGTTTGCAGCCATCAATGCGAGACGCAGCGTCGGGCTTGACCGCTTTATCTTTGCACTTGGCATCCGTCACGTTGGCGAAACCACAGCCCGTGTTCTTGCTCGCGCCTATGGCGATGCCATCCATTTCCGCGACCAGATGGTGGCCGCAGGGCAGGGTGACACCAGCGAGGCCTGGGTCGAACTCGTGTCCCATGATGGTATTGGTGATACGGTGGCTGAGGCCATTGTACAGTTCTTTGCAGAGCCACATAATCTCGACGTTGTGACGGCACTTTTGCAAGCCGTGACACCCGTGGCACTGGAAACCGTACAATCCCACACCGCTTTAGCAGGGAAGACTGTGGTTTTCACGGGTGCTCTGGAGCGGTTCACCCGGGAGGAAGCAAAGGCCACCGCAGAACGATTGGGCGCAAAAGTTGCAGGCTCTGTTTCTAAAAAAACGGATCTGCTTGTGGCAGGACCGGGGGCTGGGACAAAACTCAAGGACGCTGAAAAACACGGTGTGAAAGTCCTGAGTGAAGAGCAATGGCTGGTGCTGATCGAGGGGCAATGAAGCGCGAACAATTTCTTGCCGGGCTAAAAGACATCGCCCCCATGATGATCGCATATGCACCGATCGCTTTGTTGTGGGGCACCATTGCCGCCAGCACGGGCCTCTCGCCGTTTCAGGCCTGGTTGATGAGTACTTTTGTGTATTCGGGTGCGGCACAATTCGTCAGCATGGATTTGATCAAGAGTGGAACGCCGCTCGCCCTGCTGGTCTTCGCCATTGCGACGGTCAGCTTGCGTCATGTGCTGATGTCGGCATCCGTGTCGCGACACATTTCAACTGTTACAAAACCCAAAGCCATGTTGTTGTTGTTTTGGCTCACAGACGAAGCCTGGGCCTTGATTGAACGGCGGGCTTTGAAGCAATCCATATCGGCGTCCTATTTCGCCGGTGTTGCCATACCCTTGTGGTTTGTCTGGATGAGCTTTTGTGCGCTCGGTGCGAAACTGGGATCTGTTGTGGGAGATACGTCCCGCTATGGTCTCGACTTTGCGTTTGCGGCCATGTTCATTGCCGTACTCGCAGGCTTCTGGAAGGGCACCAGCACAGCCCTTGTGCTGGCCACAAGTGCTGCTGTGGCTGTCGCTGCAAAACTTTATATTCCCGGTGCATGGTATATTATTTTTGGCGGCATTGCGGGCATGTGCGTTGCGATGGCCAGTCACATTGAAGAGCCATCACCCGATGACGCCTGACGGCTGGTTTATTTACATCGCAATCCTCGGCATGGGGCTGGCCACCTATGCGACCCGTCTTGCAGGCTATCTGTTGCTGAGTGGACAACCAATTTCAGGGCGGTTCAAGACAGCGCTGGAGGCCGTACCGCCTGCCATCTTGACGGCGGTCATTGCGCCAACTGTTTTCTTGCAAGGTCCCGCAGAAATGATCGGCGGTGCAATAACTTTGGTCTCAGCCGTTTTGAAACTGCCCCTGTTGGTTACCATTGCCATTGGCGTGCTGAGCGTCGCCGTCCTCAGGGCCGTCTTTTGAGTGGCGCGCAGGCATCCTCGAGCCAAGGCCGTGTGTCTTCATTTACGATGGAGCCAATTTTGCGCAAGACTTCTGCATGATAGCTGTCTAGCCAATGGACTTCTGCCTTTGTCAATAAATCCTGTTCGATCAAGCGTTTGTCGATGGGAGCAAAGGTAAGGGTTTCAAAGGACAGCATGGGCCTGTCGCCATCCTTTGGCTTGGCTTGTGGCTTCACCAGCAACAGGTTTTCGATGCGGATGCCATATTTGCCTTGGCGGTAATAGGCAGGCTCGTTGGACAAAATCATTCCCGGCTGCAATGCCACATGGCCAGCCTTGCTGATGCGGGCGGGGCCCTCATGGACGGACAGATAACTGCCAACGCCATGGCCGGTGCCATGATCAAAATCGAAACCATGTCGCCACAAGGCGGCACGGGCCAGGGCGTCAAGCTGGATGCCCGTGGTTCCCGTGGGAAAGCGTGCCATTGACACCGCAATCATGCCCTTGAGAACCAAGGTGTTGTGGCGCTTCATGTCTGCTGAAGCCTCGCCAATGATGACGGTCCGGGTCACATCTGTTGTGCCATCGCGATATTGCCCACCAGAATCGATGAGATAGATTTCATTGCGCCGCAACGTGCGGCCAGTTTTGCCTTTGGCCTGATAATGCGGCAGGGCCGCATTCGGCCCAGCAGCCGAGATTGAACCGAAGGAGAGGTCTTCAAGCTTACCCGTGGCGCGGCGGAAGTGTTGCAATTGGTTTTGTGCTGCGATCTCGGTGAGCGCGCCTGCGGGAGCGGTTTTGTCAAGCCAGGCCAGATAATTTGCCAGGGCCGCTCCATCGCGGATATGGGCGCGGCGTGCCCCATTCTGCTCCGTCTTGTTCTTGCAGGCCCGGGGCAACACGCAGGGGTCTTGATCTTCCACGATCTGGACTTTGGCTTTGGACAAGATCACCCGAATGGCCTCGGGACAGAAACTGGGATCGACGAGTATTTTCTGTTTCGTCTTGCCCAATTGGATGAGTGTTTGTTCCAAGTCATCGGGGCCAGCCAGCCTGACCTTTTTTCCCAATCCGTCCCATACAGCCCGCGGACAGCGTGATTTGTCAATGAACAAACGGGCGGTGCCGTTCTTGTACACCAGCCCCCGCAACAGTGCGATTGGCGTGTGGGATATGTCGCTGCCGCGAATGTTCAAGGCCCATGCCACCGCATGCGGATCCGTGAGAACAACGCAATCACAGCCCTTGCTGCGCAGTGTTTCTGAAATCAGCGCGAGTTTCTTCTCGGTCGCAAGTCCGGACATTGAAACGGGATGGGCGTAAATCGGGGCAAGTGGCGGCGCTGGACGGTCGTGCCAGACCTGATCAATCAGATTGGCTTTTGATGGCAGCAGTTTATGCCTTGCTGCTTCAACAAGTGTCTGCAACCGACGGGCTTCTGCAATGCTTGTAACCCAGGGATCAAACGCCAGAGTGGCACCCCGTTTGAACCCGGACAAGAAAATTGTCAGCTTCGCGTTATCGGGCGGTAGCCGTTCGATGGATGTGCCTTTGGTTTCCTTTGCTGCCTGAACGGTGTAGCGTCCGTCCACGATCAGGGCGGCGCGTTTCTGTCCGATCAAAGCCATGCCCCAGGAGCCGGAAAAACCGGTGACCCATTGCAAGCGTTCTGCTGAAGCAGGAACGTATTCACCCTGAAACTCGTCGGTGCGCGGCACAAACAGACCGTCAATTCCGTTGCTGCGCATGAGCTTACGCAGTTCGGTCAGCCGCTGTGAAATGGAGGGGAGTTGGTTCACGTCAATGTCTCCTGGCCTGCTGCCCTGACTTGCAAGTCTGCTGTTTCTGCAACCCAACTTAACCTGCGGTCAAGATGTTCATGGCAGTTTCGCCTCATGGGACCGAATCTGCAATGATGAAAGCCACGCCCTTGTCCAAATGGCGCGAGCGATTGGCGCTGTTCAATCCACATCGCGTGATGATGGAGCAAATGCAGCCCCTGCTGCAAGGTGCGAGCACAAGTCTGGCGTTCAATGCAATCGTTGCGCTGATTATTGTTGCGGTAATCAAATCGCCCGAGCAGGCCCTGGTGGCACGTGCCTGGGGCACATGGTGCCTGGTTGTCGTAGTCTGCAGCTTCTTGACAATGATTATCGTCAAACGCAACTTTGCGTCGGATGCAACCTTGGCCACGGCATCCTGGATATTGACGGTTGCGAGCGCAGTACGCGGCTTGACCTGGGGTGTCGGCTTCATGCTGCTCATGCCGAAAGCTGACTCTTACGAACAAATCATGTTGGGTTGGACCATCGCCGGCATGATGTGCGGCGGGGCGTTTTCGACGTGGTCACACCCTGCGGCCGCTGCTGCCTTTGCAGCACTGACCGCGCTCGGTGGTTTTATTGGCATGAACGCCGTGCCAGGAGTCGGCACCACCTGGATGCCCTACGCGGTGCCGGTGTTCTTATTGTTTCTGATGCGAGCCGTGGTCATGAGCGCGCGGGTGTTGCGGCAAAATGCAATCGCCCAAAAGGAACTGAAGGCCAAGACAGAAGTGATCAGTCTTTTGTTGCGTGACTTCGAGGAGAATGCCAGCGACTGGTTATGGGAAACCAACAAACACGGGCTTTTGCAGCGTGGTGCTGAACGCTTTGCCCGGGTGCTGGAGATGGCACTTGACAAGGTGGCACAGCGTTCTTTGGCTGTCCTTACGGAGTTACATGGCAGCGATGACGCGGCCAATGACATGTTTCGCGCCAAGCTCAAACTGGCTGAGTCGTTCAGCAATCAGATTTTGGCTTTCAAGTCAGGCAACATGGATCGCTATCTCAAGCTTTCGGCGAAACCGACGCTGGCTGAAGACGGTGCGATTTGCGGATGGCATGGCGTGGCATCCGATGTCACCGACGAACGATTGGCCGATCTCAAAGTCCGCAAACTCGCGCTGTTTGATACGCTGACGGAACTGCCAAACCGCGCATTTTTCTATGACCGTCTTGAAGCCGCCATGAGGTCAGAAAACGCTGTACAAAACTGGGTCATGTACCTTGACCTTGATGGTTTCAAAGCCATCAACGACACATTCGGCCATGCTGGAGGTGACCAGTTGCTGCGGGCCGTTGCGGCGCGGTTGACAAGCTGCCTGCCCGCCAAAGGCATGTTGGCGCGATTGGGGGGCGATGAATTTGCGATCATCTGCAGTGGCACTAAATTGCGGGTTGACGACTATGCATCGCGTATTGCCATCACCATGGCAAAAACCTTCCGCATTGCCGATCACGATGTTTCTGTTGGTGTCGGTCTGGGGATTGCTGAATCCATTGAGGGCATGGTTGATCGCGATGAATTGATGCGCCGGGCCGATGTGGCGCTCTATGCGGCCAAGCGCAAGGGCCGGGGAGAAGTGCGTTACTACGATGAAGAACTTGATCGCGTCCAGATCCGGCGCAGGGCTGTGGAAGCGGCCTTGCACAGGGCGCTGGCACAGAAGCTGTTCAGCATTCACTATCAGCCCATCGTCGACATGCAGTCAGGCCAAACTCATGCCTATGAAGCCTTGCTGCGGCTTGAAACCACCGACATGGGACACATCGGTCCGGCTGAATTCATTCCGGTCGCGGAGGACTGCGGATTGATTGCTGATATTGGTGACTGGGTCATCCACAAGGCCTGTCACGATGCAGCGCGTTGGCCGAATGATGTGGGTGTGGCCGTCAATGTGTCGCCGCTGCAACTGAAATCGCATCGCATTCTCAGTGTGGTCACGCAGGCTCTTGCGGACTCCGGTCTGTTGCCGTCCCGGCTTGAACTGGAACTGACGGAAAGTGCTTTGGTTGATGATGCAGACCGGGCAACACGCGTACTGGCAAATCTCAAGGCCTTGGGTGTCCGGCTGGCGCTGGATGATTTCGGCACGGGCTATTCGTCCCTTTCGCATTTGCATCAATTTAATTTCGACAAAATAAAAATCGACCGCAGTTTCGTACAGAGTTTTGCAGATCGGAAAGAAAGTGCCGCAGTCGTCAACGCGGTGGCCCACCTGGCGCGCGACCTCGGGATGACGATGACAGCTGAAGGTGTGGAAACAGCAGAACACATGAATGCCATGCGGGACGCAGGGTGCGACCATGTTCAGGGCTATTTTCTCGGCCGGCCCCAACCAGTCTCGGAGTCAGAGAAAAAGACTGGCTAAATATTGCGCTGCACCAAATAGCCCTGCATGATTCGCATAGGAAACGGGCAGAAATCATCGAAACAGAGCACTTCAAGATTAGTGAAGTGATTTGACAATCCCAAGTATTGTTACGCAAATGCCATAATCGATATGTATTCCAGTTTCTATGGGGAACATGGGCCGATTAACAAGAGATGAACAATGATATGCATAATTTGCATAGGGACGGTTCCGTTCAAACGCTTGTTTTTGCAACATATGCCACATAAATGAGCCTCAAGATTGTGCACTGCACAAGTAATTTGGCGACTTGCGATCAAGCAGAGGCGCCTGAGAAGACTGGAGACTACAAATGACGACGATCAATATGGGCCGTGAAACGGTTCGCAACCACGGCTTCAACACAAGCCCCGGCCTGATGGGACAGATCAAGACCTATCTCGCCCGCACCCATGCCGAAAAGCAATTGCGCCAGCTGGATGACCGTCTGTTGTCCGACATCGGCCTGAAGCGCGCCGACATCGGCAAATCCATCTGGGGCCGCTGAACGAAACTCATATATCACGCTCCCATCCGGGGGCCTTGGTATAATTATCGAAACGCCTGGAGCCATGCTTCAGGCGTTTCGCATTTTTAACTTCGCGGCGCATGGCGATGGCGACCCAGTTGTCGATCTTCACCACATGCGTTGGAACAAGCCCGCGATTTTTATAAGCGGCGGACACCCAGCGCAGTTGATCGCGCGTCAGCCCGGAGAGAATGATCGTGCCGCCCGGCTGCAACAGCAGGCTTAGGCCCGAAGCCAACGCCACCAACGGGCGTGCCAGAATGTTCGCAAAAATTAAATCGAATGGACCGGCGTTGCGAATGGCGGGATGATGCAGGCCTGATGCCGTCAGCGCGTTTATATTGTATCCCAAGTTATTGAGCTTTGCATTGAGAGCAGTGACGCGCACTGCTTCAGGATCAATGTCAGTCGCCAATACTTTGACGCGACAGGCTTTTGCTGCGGCAATGGCCAGCACACCCGTGCCGCAACCCAGATCAAAAATGTTTCGCGGGCGGCGGCGCTTCAAAATGGCGTCTATGATGAACAGGCAGCCAGCCGTCGTGCCATGATGGCCGGTGCCGAATGCCGTGCCGGCATCAATTTCAAACGAATGCCCGCCACTGCGACGTTTGTCCCGGTCATGAGAACCGTGAAGGTAGAAACGGCCTGCCGAAACGGGGGCCAGCCCTGCCAGTGACTGACGCACCCAATCGACGTCGGGAAGGGGCGCAACCGTTGCTGCTTTGATGTCCAAAACTGCTATGGCGTGCCGCGCCAGTGCTTCGTTTTCAAAATAGGCGACGGTGTTCCATAAAGCCTGAACTTCGTCTGTTTCATTGACGGTCACAGCCGTTGCGTCAATGTTGAAATGAGAGTCTATGGCATCAGCAATGGCCTGCGCGACATCGAGAGTTTGCGCGGGCATGGTGAGCGTGAAGCGGGCTTGGGTCATGACCCCCGCTTAAGACGCGCGAGGAGAGAGTTCAACTGGGTTACGTCAACGGTTGAATGGTAATTTCCACACGGCGATTTTGTTGTTTGCCCCTTGCCGACGCGTTGGACGCAATCGGTTCGCGTTCGCCGCGTCCTTCAACCGAGAAGCGTTGTGGATCAAGTTGCTGCGATGACAGATAACGTGAAACCGATGCGGCACGGCGGCGGGAGAGATCAAAGTTGTAATCGTCTGATCCGTCGGAATCGGTGTGTCCCGCAACATCGATCAAGGTCTGGTCAAATTCCTTGAACACCAGGGCCACGGAATTCAACGTGTCGTAGAACTGCGGTTTGACGTCAGACTGATCGGAATCGAAGGTGATGTTTGATGGCATGTTGAGAACAATGGAATCGCCGACACGGGTGACCGATACGCCGGAGTTCTGCAGGCGCTGGCGCAGCTTGGCTTCCTGATTGTCCATATAGACCCCGACACCGCCGCCGGCGAGGGCGCCAATGCCAGCGCCGATGAGCGCGGCTTTGCGGGTTTTGATCGACGTGGTGCCGCCGATCAATGCGCCTGCAGCACCCCCAAGAATGGCACCCGTGCCAGCGCCGAGAAGGCCCTTCGATACCTGTTGTTCACCGGAATAGGGGTTGGTGGTGCAACCTGTGAGAATGAAGGTTGCTGCGGTCGCAGCGAGAATGAGTTTGGTCATGGAGGTCCCCTCTGAATCTGGGCCGGTGTTTGAATACTCCATGTGGCGGCATTTGGGTTAACAGGTGGTTGAAAGGCGGCGGGAAATTGAGTGCAGAAGTCACCCTTGAGCTTTCACCATCGAAGATAAATGCACTGACCCCACATAAACTTGATCATACTTGATTTGCGAATGTTCATGCATCGTGGCACGCCACTTGACATCGGGAGGCACACGTAAATGAATCAAATATCAACAGTCAGAACGCCGATACACGCGCTCTTTGTCAGGGTGTTTCATTGGCTCAATGCCATCGGCATCATCTTGATGATCACCAGTGGCTGGCGGATTTACAACGCTTCGCCGCTTTTTGATTTCCAGTTTCCTAGCTCAATTACTCTTGGTGGATGGCTTGGCGGCGCGTTACAATGGCATTTCGCGGCCATGTGGCTGCTGGTGATCAACTTTGTATTCTATCTGATTGTAGGCCTTGCAACCGGGCATTTCCGCCGCCGGTTCTTTCCATTGACGCCAAGAAGTCTCGTCACTGATTTTGGCAAGGCTCTGACGCGCAAACTTCCCCACAGCGCCACCACATACAATGCGGTTCAAAAAGCATCTTACATTGGCGTATTGCTGGCAATTCTTGTCACAATTCTCTCCGGCGCTGTGGTTTGGAAACCCGTTCAGGCGCAGGCCTTGGGCAGCCTGATTGGAGGCTACGAAGGTGCGCGCCTGGTGCATTTCTTTGGCATGACCGCGATTGCGGCTTTCATTGTTGTGCATTTGTTGTTGGTGATCATTGTGCCCAGCACTCTGTTACCAATGATCCGCGGTTGGGCCCGTGTCCCGCCAGAACCCGTCAACAATACCCAAGAGGCGTCCGTCCATGGATAAGAAAGTTCTGCAGCCGTCGAAGGACATCATCAAACTGGAACGCCGTCTGTTCATGAAAGGTGCGCTCAGTCTGGGTGCTTTGACCATGTTGAGCGGATGTAATGCGTCTGATCCAGCAATTGCGGATCGCATTCTCCACGCCATGTCCAAATGGAATGACGAGGTGCAACTGGCGATCTTTGATCCAAACAAGCTCGCACCTGTCTATACGGAAGCTGACATCACTGATCCGTTTCCGTTCAACGCCTTCTACTCCCAGGATGAAGTGGTGACGGTTGAAGAGGAGGGGTACACGCTCGAATTCAGCGGTCTTATCGATAACAAGACCCCCATGAGCCTGGCACAACTTCGGGCTTTGCCACAGGTCTCGCAAATTACCCGCCATATCTGTGTTGAAGGTTGGAGTGCCATTGGAAAGTGGGGTGGTGTGCCCTTTGGCGATTTTCTGCGCCTGATCGGGGCAGACACCAAAGCGCGTTATGTTGGTTTCAAATGTGCAGATGAATATTATTCCAGCATTGACATGGCCACGGCCTTGCACCCCCAGACGATTTTGGCACTGACGTTCCGCGATAAGCCATTGCCGCCCGAATACGGATTTCCGATGAAACTGCGGGTGCCCACGAAGCTTGGTTTCAAAAACCCAAAAAATATCATGTCGATGTTTGTAACCAATGACTATCCCGGCGGGTATTGGGAAGATCAAGGCTATAATTGGTTCAGTGGTTCGTGAAAGAGCGGATCACTTGCTTTCACAAACGGGTTATTGACGCGTTGGTGTTTGGATTGTGATCGTACAACGCGGCATTGTGGTTCGCGAGACAAAAGGTCTCTTTCAAACGAGGAATCAAACCATGAAATACGTCGTTGCAGCCACCGTCATTGCTCTGTTCGCTATCGCCCCAGCCCAGGCCGCTGGCAAGCTCAAGTGCAATGCCAATTCCATGCACAAAGTTGAAATGATGATCAAGGACTCGATGGCTCACCCTGAAATGAAAAAGCAGGAAATGGCCGCCATGCATGAAAATGAAATGGCAGGCACCTTGAAAAAGAAGGGCGACACCAAGGGCTGCGCGATGCATCTCAACATGGCCCAGGAAAGCCTGATGAAGCACGGCTGAATTTAGCAGCTTCTGATTTAGTCATCGGGCGTCCGTCGGGCGCCCGATTTTTATTTCAGGGAAGAGATAACAGCCCGACACCGGCTTGGAGCGTTTCGTAGGCCCTTGCGCCATGTTGGCATTATGCATTCGCGTGTACCGTCACCCCGGCGCAGGCCGGGGTCCAACGAGGTCGGTTGAAACAAAGCTGGATTCCGGCCTTCGCCGGAATGACGGATTTAGGTGTGTAGTTGAGCTATCTAAGTTACTTCGCCTTCATCAATTCGTCCTGGGCCATGTTCATGTGCATGGCGCAGTCGTCCATCTTGCCGTCCTTCTTCGACGCCATGGCCATTTCGTTTTCTTTCATTGCCATGTCGGTGTTCATTTTGGCGTCCATCTTTTCTTTCATCATGGTGCTCAGCTTCATCATGCCTGCATCGTCGCAGGCCAGCTTGTCGTCAGCGAGGGCGGGTGTAACGATGAAGAATGCGGCCAAGGCTGCGGCAGTTGTGAGTTTCAACATGATAGACTCCTGTCAGTGTGTTGAGGCGGGATTATTCCCACCAACATTTCACTCCAGAAGCATGTCATTCGCGAGTCACATGGACGTTAATCACGCAAGGGTGACGCAGCTGTGAGGGGCTGTGTCTTTCGGCCCTTGAGGGGTTTTGCACTTTCCACAGGCCCCAGGAACCACAGCAACGGTAGCGCCAGAAGTGAAATGCCCGCCAACAGCCACCAGCATTCATTGATGGCTTGCGTCAGGCCTGCTGATTGCACCAGATCCGTGAGGCCGAAGATGCCCATGGCGTCGTCAGGTGCCGGTAAATCATCCGTGGTGACGCCCAACCGGGCTGCCGCTTCGGCCGGCGCAGTGCGTACCAGTTCCAGCAGGCTTTCGGCATGGTCGGGTGCGCGGGAGAACATCACCGTGTCCATGACGGCAATACCGATGACACCGCCGATGTTGCGGACCAGATTGAATAGTCCTGATGCATCACTTACCTTGTCGATGGGCATCAAGGCCAGGGCAATGCGGATGGGTGGTAAAATACACAATGCAATCGATGCGCCACGCAGCACTTGCGGCCAGAACAACTCTGCATAATCGGAATTAACCGTCAAACGCGCATTCAATGCAAAGCCGCAAGCGAAAATGATGAAGCCGACGGCAGTCAGAAGTCGCGCGTCCAGATAGCGGTCGACCAGCACCGTGATCGGTGCTGCCGTCAACTGCGTGAGTCCCAGGACCAGTGCGATCATACCGATTTCCAGCGGCCCGTGATTGCGCACGTAGCCAAGGAACACCGGCAAGAGATAGACACTGGAAAACAGCAAAAATCCCAAAAGGAAAGACAGGGCGCAGCCATAAGCGAGGGGCCGGTCTTTGAGGAGGTGAAACAAGATTGCAGAGTGAGGGCGTTTTACCGCAAGGTATAAGCACAGGCCAGCCGTTGCAAAACATCCGAGCACAATCAACGAAAGCCAGCCGCGTCCCGGGGCTTCCTTCAGGCCGATGATGAGCAGGGCGAGGCTGGCACCGAAGCTCAACAACGAAAGCCAATCCAGTTCGTTCAGGATTTTCCATTGCGGCTTGATGCGTGGCAGAAACAGCAGGCCAGTCAGCACTGCCAGAAGCCCCGGACCGACATTGATGAGAAACAGCCAGTGCCATGTGTAATGTTCCGTCAGCCAGCCGCCAATGATAGGGCCGAAGGCAGGGCCAAGGACTGCGAGAAAGCCGCCAATGGCGGTGGCGAAGGTCTGCTGCAATCCTTTCGGCATCAGCAGGAAGATGGCGGAGAACACCAGCGGAATGAGAACACCGCCCGCAAAGCCCTGCAAGACCCGCCAGGCCAGCAGGTCCGCAAAGCCGGTTGAGAGCGCACAGCCGATGGACGCCAGTGTAAAAGTCGTAAGAGCTGCAACAAACAGCCAGCGCATGGACAGCACCCGTGTCAACAAGGCCGTGACCGGGATGGCGATGACTTCCGCGATGATGTAGGATGTCTGCACCCAACTCATGCGATCGGACCCGATATGCAGCGCTTCCTCGATGGCTTTCAGCGACGTGACCACGACCTGGATGTCCAGGATCGCCATAAACATGCCGAGGGCAAGGGCAAGATATCCCAACCATCGTGGCAGGAAGGGCAGGGCGTAGGTGGTGTCAGTCATCGACTCATGTTTCTGTTGCTGGGCCTTCTTACGGCAAGTACGGGAATTCAGGTTGTGCCAAGTTATGCCCTGAATTGGGAGGGACATGACGACTGGTTCAATGAACAGGTGTTGATGCAGGCCTTCGTCGACGGGGTGCCGCCGCCGATTCTCAAGCAGCAACCCAGCTGTGAAAGCATGCGCAAGCGCCATGAACAGAACGGCTACGAGCAAATTGCCATACCTGGCCGCAATTGTGTTGAGGTGATGTGAGTCTAGACAACTTTCTAATGGTGCACTGCGATGCAACTTGACTAGTCGTTATGCAGATTTGTGACAGTTTGACAAAATTGATGTTTTAAAACGACTATTGAGTCACAAATACGTCAAATCAGTTACCATAATGTTGTCATTTGAGATCAAAATGGGACTGTAATATTAGTTTAACTCATTGAAATCGTATTTGGAATTACAGACATGCAAATTTCGCATTGGTAATTTTGGTGCATTGCACATATATTTCGATTGTTGAAAGAAACAAGAGAACCGCCGGAACAGGTCCGGCACTGACAATCGAAACGAAAGGACATTATCATGTTTGAGACATTGAAAGCCCGCTACACCGCCTGGAGCCGTTACAACCGCACGGTTTCTGCGCTCTCGGCCCTGAGCAACCGCGAACTGGAAGATATCGGTTTCGCCCCCTGGGACATCAAGGCCGTGGCGCGCAAAGCCGCCCGCTAAATTCATTCCGTCAAAGGAACACCATCATGTTTGAGACCTTCAAAACCCGTTTCACCACCTGGAAGCGTTACAACCGCACAGTGGCTGAACTGCAATCACTGTCAGGCCGCGAGCTTGATGACCTGGG
This sequence comes from uncultured Aestuariivirga sp., assembly GCA_964244825.1. Classification (GTDB taxonomy): domain Bacteria; phylum Pseudomonadota; class Alphaproteobacteria; order Rhizobiales; family Aestuariivirgaceae; genus Aestuariivirga. The sequence continues at coordinate 2,501 of CAXTKL010000063.1, read as the reverse complement.
CATTGCTCGCGCCGACAGTGGCCGCATCGCCCGGGAAGCAACCCGGTAAATCCAACATCACTGCGTTTGCCAAGGGCACCGTCGCATCGACGGTGCCCTTTTGTTTTGGCAGCACGCCAAGAAAAAGCCCCGGCCTGAGCGGGTCAGGGCCGGGGTTCGAGTTGGGCAGTCTGGGGGATCGCTTGCAGGGGATCGGGGAACTGCCTTGGGATCGGGAGGAAACCGGGGCCGGAGACAGATCGTCTGGCGAGGGGGCGGGTTAACAGAGCGACCTGTTCCGACCCCGGTTTTTCGACGTCTGCCAGCCGTCCCGGCGTGCAAACGTATGTCAGAAACTTTCAGCCTTGCGGCGTATCAGAACAGTCTTCCAGGTTACACTTCTCGACCGTTATTTTGTCGACCACAGCCCAGAACTGGTTTTTCTCGATGACCGTCACGTTACGGGCAGGAGCATCACGATGGCTTGCCGGAACCATGGAGGCCCAGGCGGTTGCGGCGGAACCGGCGACGGCGAGAACGAAGAGTGTGTAGCGGATCATCTTTTGTCTCCCTCAGTGGTGGTCATCGTTTGAACTTGGAGCGACATTAGGAGGCCCAATGGGAACGCTGACTGAATGGTCCGTTCATTTTCTGTTTAGATTTTCAGTTTTTGCGGCTGATTGTGACAGACAGTTCTGCTTTGATCTGAAAATAACGGGAGAAAACAATGTCTAAGCGCTTGAACTGGCTGCCGGCTGCGAGGCTGAAAAAAGGCTATACAAAGAAAAAATATTCGCCTGTGGATGTGGCCAAGGCCTGCCTGGAGCAAGTCTACACCTTTGATGCAGCCCTCAACGCCATGAGCCATCTCGATGAGCACACCACTCTCAGCATGGCCGAAGCCAGCGCCAGGCGTTGGAAAAAGGGTGAACCGTTGAGCCCTCTCGACGGTGTTCCTGTCTTGATCAAAGACCTTTTGCTGACACAGGGATGGCCCACGTCCCGGGGGTCGAAAACTGTTTCCCGGGAAGGGCCCTGGGATGTGGATGGGCCGTCCGTGGCACGCCTGCGGCAGGCTGGGGCCGTGTTCATCGGGCTCACCACAACGCCGGAATTCGGTTGGAAAGGTGTGACTGATTCCCCTCTCACGGGAATCACCCGCAATCCCTGGAACCTTGCACTGACTCCCGGCGGATCATCCGGTGGCTCGGCGGCAGGTTTGGCGGCGGGATATGCGCCATTGGCGCTCGGCACCGACGGCGGTGGTTCGATTCGCATTCCCGCAGGATTCACCGGCACGTTTGGCCTGAAGCCGTCCTTCGGGCGCGTCCCCGCTTATCCCTTGTCGCCCTTCGGTACTGTTTCGCACGTCGGGCCGATGTCACGCACTGTTGAAGATGCGGCGATGCTGTTGAACGCCATCAGCCAGCCCGACAACCGCGACTGGTTTTCGCTGCCTTATGATGACGTGGACTATACTACTAAGCTGACTCGCAAGCTAAAAGGCCTGCGCGTGGCCTATTCGGCAACACTGGGCTATGTGGACGTGAACGCTGAGATTGCGGGGCTTGTGAAGCGGGCCGTAGATGTTCTGCAAGAACTGGGTGCCGAAGTGATGGAGATTGATCCAGGCTTTGCTGATCCCGCGCCGATATTCCGCACACTCTGGTGGTCTGGTGCATGCGCTTTGCTGGATGATTTGCCGCCCGAGAAAAAAGCCTTGCTGGACCCCGCACTCGCCGATGTCGTCGAGCAGGCGGCATCAATCACCGTCAAGGAGTTGGGAGCAGCGACCAAGGCGCGCGGCGAATTGGGAACGCATATGCGGCTGTTCATGGAAAATTTTGACGTGCTGGTCACGCCCAGTTTGCCGATTGCCGCCTTCGAAGCCGGAAAACTGCAACCGGATGACCCCGACAATACCGGAAAATGGGTGAACTGGACCCCATTTACTTATCCCTTCAATCTGACCCAGCAACCCGCCGCCTCGGTGCCCTGTGGCTTTACAATGCAAGGCTTGCCCGCGGGCCTGCACGTGGTGGGGCGGATGTTTGATGACAGAACAGTGCTGCGCGTGTGCGCAGCTTACGAGGCGGCGACGAAGTTTAATAAAATGAGGCCGAAGGGATATTGAGACGCGGCCCGCGCATCTCACCCCTGCCGTGCCGTTTTGCGACTGGACAGCATCCGGCAGGGTGGCCATAATTGAATGATTGGCGGACGGGCGTTGTTCCGCGCCACAGCAAGAGCAAAGGAGCGGCTTATGAAAAGAACCTTGATTGCAGCGGGGATCATTGCGGCAAGTGCAGGCGGAGCATGGGCTCATCCGGGGGAACACGGATTTTCGCTAGCGGGCAGCTTGTATCATCTGTTGACGGAACCAGATCATTTGGCCTTGCTTGTGTTCACAATCGCGATCGTCTCGGGGTTAATTTATAAACTTAAGCGCCGCTCTGTTTGAAGTCACAAACTCATCCCTATGACGCGATCATCATCGGGGCTGGTGCTGCTGGCCTGATGTG
>CAXTKL010000062.1:4712-16939 GCA_964244825.1 uncultured Aestuariivirga sp. | reverse complement strand
CAACTGTGTGGCAACCTAAAGGACCTCATCAGCCCTTCGGGCAGCTTCTCCAGGGCAGAAGCGACAATATTATTTACCTCCCTAAATGGTTGATCATTGCGGGAGGACTCCCAACCAGTCGCTTCTCCTCTGGAGAAGCTGCCCGAAGGGTTGATGAGATCCCTTTCTCTCCTCCAGCAGCAAGCAGGAGGAGAGACCGGGCGTCAAACTCAGAATATCTTCGAGAACTGTTCGATATTCGATTTGTCGAAGGTGAAGGGATCAGCCATGGCGGCATCTGCACCATCACCGATCTTGATTTCACCCATGCGGCCTGCCTTGACCGAGGTTCCGGCCGCACCTGTGGCCGTGCCTTTGACCAAAGCAATAGCGATCATTGTTGCGGAATAACCAAGGTCGATGGGGTTCCAGATGGCGAAGGTGTCCGCCGAGCCGGCTAAAACCGCGCCCTTCATTTCGGAAGGAAGCCCAAGACCCGTGACATAAACCTTGCCCACGAGACCAGCATCTTCCACCGCCTTGGCAGCGGCAACGATGCCGACGGATGTTGGGGCGATAATACCCTTCAGGTTGGGATAAGCCTTGATCAGGCCTTGTGTCTCGCGATAGCTCTTGTCGGCCACGTCATCACCGTACACCGTGGCAACGAGTTTCATCTTGGCATATTCGGGCTTGGCCCATTCCTTCTTCATTTCCTCGATCCAGATATTCTGGTTCGTGGCTTGGGCGGTGGCGGAGAGAATTGCTACGTCACCTTCGTTCTTCAAGGTCTTCGCCATCATCTGCACGCACTTTGATCCGATGAGTGCATTGTTGGATGGGTTCAAGTGCATGATGCGGCCTTCGGCGGCGACGCCGGAGTCAAACGATATCACCTTGATACCGCGTTCCATGGCCTTCTTGCACACGGGCACAAGGGCATTTGGATCGTTGGCGGAAATCACGATGGCATCCACTTTCTGGGCGATCAGCGAATCGATGACGGCGATTTGCTCTTCAGCAGTGGTTTTGGTTGGACCGGTATAAATCAGTTCAACACCACCCACTTCTTTGGCAGCCTCCATGCCACCATCGCGGCAGGCGTCGAAGAAGCCGATGCCAAGGGCCTTCACAACCATGGCAACGCGAATGTCGGCTGCGCTGGCCGTGGATGTAAGCGCAAAGGGGCTGGCTGCAACGGCTGCACCAGCGGCGAACAGTTTCAGTGTATCACGACGGTTCTTCATCAGCATGGTATCCTCCCTAAATGCTGTTTTGTTTATTTAGGCAGCCGACCGGGCATAGAATGTTTCCCGTTCAGCAATAATCACATCAACACCCTGGGCCCTGATGTGGTCGAGCATGTGGGCCGGTGCATCTGCATCGGTCACAAGCGTATGAACCCGCGACAACTGGCACACGGCCATGCTGCCACGTTGTTCAAATTTCGATGAATCAGCAATGACGATCAACTTTTCAGCCCGCGTCAACAATTTGGCTTCAGCCCGCGCAATCAGGGGGTCACCTTCGATGATGCCCATTTGCGAAATGGCATAGCAACTCATGAACATGCGCGACGCCGTAAAGTGCTGGATCGCGTCCTCATCAAAGGGTGAGAGAATGATGCCTTGCTCACGATAGACTTCGCCACCCGGCAGCACGATGCGGTTGTCGCTCGTCGAAATCAACTCGAGTGAAATCGGCACCGAGTTGGTGAGAATTTGCATGCGGCGGTCACGCAGAAATTCCGTCATGAATGAGGTTGTGGAACCGGCATTGATGATGATGGAGTCACCATCGTTGCACATGTCGGCAGCAATTCTGGCAACGGCGCGTTTGCGTTCGGCATTCAAGGTCTGGCTGACACCGAAGGATCGCGTAGCAAGGTGGGACTGCTGTGCGGCTTCAGTTGCCTCAGCACCGCCATGAACGCGCTTGAGTTGGCCCATCTCTTCAAGTTTGACCAGATCACGGCGCAGCGTGGCAGATGACGCTTGTAATTCTTCCATAAGAGCTGTCACACGCACCAGTCGGCGCTCACGCACCATCGTCAGAATTCGCTGCCATCGCTCTCTTTCATGCATGCTCAAAATTACTCACGTTCGCTCACGATGGTCAAGGATGAATCACGTTTGTGCATTGCAAAACGTCATTGCACTGCAAAACGAACAGATTCATTCGAAAAATGTTTGACCATGATTGAACGTGAGCATATGTTTTACAGCCATGACAAACCTGCTTTTGCAATCACTGTGGGATGATGCCCACGCAAACTCCCTCGATGAACCGGGTCAGCTGCTGTACCGCTCAAACCTGCTGGGCGCAGATTTGCGCATCACCAATTTTGGTGGTGGCAATACCTCCGCCAAGGTCAACCACAAGGATCCACTGACGGGCGTTGACATCAAGGTGCTGTGGGTAAAGGGGTCTGGTGGCGACATCGGCTCCATGAAGCGCGACGGCTTTGCCACCCTGTACATGGACAAGCTGGAGAGTTTGAAGGGGCTGTACACAAGCATCGATCAGGAGGATGCCATGGTGCATGCGTTGAACCACTGCATCTTCAATCTCAATGCACGCGCGCCCTCGATCGACACCTGCCTTCACGGCTATGTGCCCTATGCGCATGTTGATCATGTTCACGCAGATGCCGTGATTGCGATAGCGGCCGCAGAGGATTCAGAAGCACTGACACGCAAGGTATTCGGCGACGAAATGGGCTATCTGCCGTGGCAGCGGCCCGGCATTGACCTTGGTATCAAGCTCGGCAACGTGGCCGCAGCCAATCCGAAATTTGTGGGTGTTGTGCTGGGCAGCCATGGCCTGTTCACGTGGGGCCATACGGCAAAGGAAAGCTACGAGACCACGCTGCGCATGATCAACAAGGCGGCGACCTGGCTTGATGAAAATCGCAAGAAGCCCGCTTTTGGTGGAGAGAAGGTGAATTCGCTTTCGGCGGTCGACCGCAGAGCCATTGCTAACCGGCTGATGCCGGACATTCGCGGCCGCATCTCAAAAGAGGAATACAAGGTCGGCCATTTCACGGATGCGCCGGAGGTGCTGGAGTTTGTGAATTCACAACAGCTTGAAGCGCTGGCCCCCCTCGGTACTTCCTGCCCCGATCATTTCCTGCGCACAAAAATCCGCCCGCTGATCGTGCCCCATGATGCGGATGCTGCAAAGCTTGATAGTCTGTTGGGCGAATATCGCGACGGTTACGCTGCCTATTACAAGCGCTGCAAACATGCGAATTCCCCCGCCATGCGCGATGCCAATGCGGTGATTTATCTGGTGCCGCAAGTTGGCTTGCTGTCCTTCGCCAGGGATCGCGCCACGGCCCGCATTGCGGCTGAATTCTATGGCAATGCCATCAACGTCATGCGCGGCGCATCTGGCGTATCCAGATACAAGGGATTGCCTGAACAGGAAGCTTTCAACATTGAATACTGGTTGCTGGAAGAGGCAAAACTGTCCCGCATGCCAAAACACAAACCGCTGCAGGGCCGTGTCGCCCTGGTTACAGGTGGGGCCTCGGGAATTGGTTTGGCGATTGCCGACAAGCTGGCCTCAGAAGGCGCTTGCGTGACCATCGCCGATATCAATGAGGACGGCATGGCAGAGGTTTGCGCCGATTTCGGCAAGCGCTTCGGCAAGGACAATGTTCATTCTGTAAATATGGATGTGACTTCGGAAGTGGCGGTCATTGCTGGTTTTGAAAGTACGATTGCCCGCTTTGGCGGACTTGATATCGTCGTCAACAATGCCGGTATTGCCATTCCCGCCCCGGCAGAATCCACGTCGCTTGACGTCTGGAACAAGCAGCTTGCCATTCTGGGCACGGGATACTTTCTGGTAGGGCGCGAAGGTTTCAAGATACTGAAACAGCAGGGCTGTGCAGGTTCAATGATCTATATCGCCTCCAAGAATGGCATGGTGGCCTCACCCGGAACCTCCGCCTACGGAGCAATGAAGGCCATGGAAATCCATCTGGCCCGCGTACTGGCTGCTGAAGGTGCTGCGCATGGCATCAGGGTCAATACAGTCAACCCCGATGCTGTATTGCGTGGGTCCAAAATTATGTCGGAAGGTTTCCGCCAAAGCCGTGCGGAAAGCTTGAAGATCAAACCGGAACAACTGGAAGATCATTATCGCATGCGTTCACTGTTGCAACGCAGTGTATATCCAGAGGATATTGCGGAGGCCGTTTACTGGTTCGCATCGGATGCCTCGAACAAGTCCACCGGAAACATCCTCAATGTAGATGCGGGACATCTCGCGTCATTTACGAGGTAGCTGCAGATGACATTTGCGATCTCCCCAGACTTCATCGCCTCACACAATGCCGAAGCGCAGACTGCCCATGATGATGACTATGGGCATCTGGCCCGCCAGCTGGAGCGACGTGGCATCGACATTGAAACCATCGTCTCTCGCGTCATGGATTATGCGGTGGCCGTGCCCACCTGGGGTGTTGGCACAGGTGGTACACGCTTTGCCCGCTTTCCGGGACCAGGAGAGCCGCGCAATATTCACGACAAGCTGGAAGACTGCGGTGTCATCAATCAGCTGACACGTCACACCCCCACCGTATCGCCGCATTTTCCGTGGGACAAGGTTTCCGATTACCGGGCGCTGAAGCAGGAAGCATCACAATATCAGCTCGGTTTTGATGCGGTGAATTCCAACACGTTTCAAGATCAGGCTGGACAGCAACTTTCCTATAAATTTGGTTCCCTGTCCCATGCGGACAAGGCCACGCGGATGCAGGCGGTTGAGCACAATCTCGCTTGCATCGAAATCGGGAAACAACTGGGGTCCAATGCCTTGACGGTGTGGATTGCCGATGGTTCCAATTTCCCCGGCCAAAGCAACTTGACGCGGGTGTTTGATCATTATCTGGATTCACTGCGCAGCATTTACGACGCTCTGCCGAAAAACATGTTCGTGTTCCTCGAACACAAGATGTACGAGCCCGCTTTCTACTCCACAGTAATTTCGGATTGGGGGTCCAGTTTCATGGCGGCCACGGAACTGGGTGACAAGGCCAAGTGTCTCGTCGATCTGGGCCACCATGCCCCCAACACCAACATCGAGCAGATTGTCGCGCGGCTGGTACATGCAAAAAAGCTCGCTGGCTTTCACTTCAACGACTCGAAATATGGCGACGATGATCTGGATTCAGGTTCAGTCGATCCGTTCCGGCTGTTTCTCGTGTTCAATGAACTGGTGGATGCCGAACAGCGGAAGGTTGCTGGATTCAGCCCCGCCTATATGATTGACCAGAGTCATAATGTCACGGACCCGATTGAAAGCCTGATGGGGTCCGCCATGGAAATCACGCGCGCCTTTGCGAAAGCCTTGCTGGTGGAGCGCACACGTCTTGAAGACATGCAGGCGACGAGCGATGTGATGGCGGCACACCGTTTGCTGAAAGTTGCTTACAACACAGATGTCACACCGCTGTTGTGTGAAGCACGAAAGCGCAAGGGCGGTGCCCTGCATCCCTGGGCCTGCTATCGTGCGTCTGGTTATCGTGCAGAAAAAGCCAGGGAAAGACCTGCCGTGGCGGGGTCATCGTCAGGTATTGTTTGAAGCTGTCGCACTGTGGACCAGGTTACCTGCCACGTAGGTGCTGCGAACGGCACGGTCATCGCCGAGCATCATCAATGAGAACAATACATCTTCAATGGACTGTGACAGCTCCTGTCTGCTTTTGAGAACATCCGTCGCACAAGGGTCCAGCACAATGATGTCCGCAAACTTGCCGACGTCAAGACTACCTGTCTCATGATCAATCTTCAAACGTTCAGCATTTCCGAGTGTGGCCAACCGGAATAGTTCGTATACAGAGGGTTTATGTCCAATGAGCATCTGCAGCTTGTAGGTCTCAGCCATGGTGGTGAGCATGGAATAGCTGGTGCCGCCACCAATGTCGGTTGCAAGGGCCAGTTTGTTGTTTTTCATAGCAGGCATGGACATGATTCCGGAGCCAAGGAAGGCATTGGATGTCGGACAATGAATGACGGTGGAGCCGGACTCGCACATCCGCGTACGTTCCCGTTCCGAAAGGTGAATGCCGTGGGCGAAGAGACTGCGATCCGTGAGCAAACCATAGCGGTCATAGACATCCGTATAGTCTTTGGACCAGGGAAACAGCTGTTGCACCAGGGCAATTTCAGCGGCACTTTCGGAGATGTGGGTCTGCATCAATGCGCCAGTGAGTGAATTCAACAATTCACCTGATACAGCAAGTTGCGCTTCGGTTGAAGTGACGGCAAAGCGTGGGGTTATCGCATAGCGCAATCGGCCTCTGCCGTGCCATTGATGAAACAGCTGCTCAGAGTCTCTGCCGCCTTGTTCAGCGCTGTCCTGCACCTCCGGTATGGCATTGCGGTCCATCATGGTCTTACCCGTGATCAGCGCCATGTTGCAGGTTTGGGCAGCGGCAAACAGGGCATCGGCACATTGTTTGTGTACGGAGCAAAATGCCAGAACTGAAGTGGTGCCATGGGCGAACAGGCGTTGCAGGAACGTTTCTGCTGCTGCCGATGCGTAAGCTTCATCACTGTAGCGGGCCTCTTCAGGAAACGTGTAGCGGTTCAGCCATTCCAGCAAGTCTTTGGCGGGTGCTGCCAGCATGCGGTATTGTGGAAAGTGAATATGGGCATCAATGAAACCGGGCAAAAGCAAACAGTCGCCGTGATCAATCAACTCGAACAGCTTATAATTATCCGGCAGGTTGCTGAAGGCGCCACACCACAGAATGCGGCCAGAGTTTCCGAACACAAGTGCGGCCTTTGCTTCGTGTGTGATTCCATTGCCAAAATCTACAAGCTGGCCGCGTAGAACCTTTCCCATGTGACACCCTAACCTGACTTGCGTCCAGTGACGGCGACTGCTGCGGACAGATTGCTGTCAAGTTGCAAAATCTGCGCCGACACGGAAGCAGCGATGGCTGCGGGATGTTTGGATGCGATGCCGCCTACACCGATCGGGCAAATCAGACGGGCAATCCGTTCGTGATCTACAGCGGCATCTTTCAGCCGTTTTTCAAAACGAGCCCGTTTCGTTGCACTTCCGATAAGTCCCGTGTGGGCAATACAAGTGTTGCGCAGCGACGCATCGACAATGGCGAGGTCAAGTGCGTGAGAATGACTCATGACAAATGCCAGGCTGCCGATTGGGGCAACGGAAAGGCATGTCAGTGGGTCATCAGTCTGAAGGATGCTGACATTCTGCGGCACAAGCGTTGGAAAAGCATTTGGGCGCGGGTCTATCCATGTCACGTCGAAAGGCAAAGGTGCCAGAGCGAGAACAAGTGCGCGTCCCACATGGCCCGCACCGAAGATGTAGATGTGCCGGTTCACCTTTGCGCCATTCAGTGCGAAACTCTCGATCTCTGCGAGCCGTGATCGTTCGTAGACCACAAACTCGACCTGCACACGCCCACCGCAGCACTGACCCAGATCAGGCCCGAGCACATAGTCGATGCTGCGTTTGATGCCTTGCTTCGACAGCATGACTTGCGCCTCGGCCATGGCCTTCCATTCCAGGGTACCGCCGCCAATGCTGCCGTGAAATCCCTGCGGGGTCACAATCATCCAGGCGTCGGTGCCGCGCGGCACGGAGCCTTTTGTAGCGGCAACGCTTACCAGCACACACGGCCCATGTTGCTTCACAGCTGCGACAAGGACAGACCAACGGTTCATGTCTGCATGGCCTTCACGGCGCGCATGATGTTTTCCGGTGTTGCAGGCGCATCAAGCGGTGGAATGCATCCGGGTTTCAAACTGGCCACAGCATCATAGATCGCTGCCCACACGGAAATGGCCAACATCAAAGGTGGTTCTCCAACAGCCTTGGAACGGTAGATTGTGTTTTCGCGATTGCCGTTTGACTCATAGAGTTTGACGCGGAAGTCTTCCGGCACGTCGGAGGCACAGGGGATCTTGTAGGTAGATGGGGCATGTGTGCGCAAGTGACCCTTGTCGTCGAACACCAATTCTTCCGTTGTCAACCAGCCCATGCCTTGCACGAATGCGCCTTCAATCTGGCCAAGATCGATGGCGGTGTTCAGTGACGTTCCGACATCGTGCAGGATGTCCACACGATCCACTTTCATTTCGCCGGTGAATGTGTCGATGGTGACTTCGGCGCAGGCGGCACCATAGGCGAAATAGAGGAAAGGGCGGCCCTTGGCCTTGGCCCGGTCCCAATGGATTTTGGGCGTGGCATAGAACCCTGTGGACGACAAGGAGACACGTGCGAGGTGACAGGCTTTGGCCAGTTCGGCAAAGCTCATCCGCTTGTTGCCAGCCATCACATGGCCATCCGAGAAACTGATTTTGGATTTCGATACTTTCCAAATTCTCGCGGCCTGTTCCGTCATGCGGGTTCTGATGGTTTCGGCGGCTGCCTTTGCGGCCATGCCGTTGAGGTCAGACCCAGACGAGGCCGCAGTGGGCGATGTGTTTGGTACTTTCCCCGTTGTTGTGGCTGTGATGTGAACGCGATCAACTGTGACCGCAAAACTCTCGGCCACCACCTGGGCCACCTTCATGTACAGTCCCTGGCCCATCTCGGTGCCGCCGTGGTTCAGGTGTACAGAGCCATCGGTGTAAACATGAACCAGAGCACCCGCCTGGTTGAGATGACTGAGAGTAAAGGATATTCCATATTTCACCGGCGTGAGTGCCAGGCCCTTTTTCAGAATTCGATTGTTGGTGTTAAACAACGTGACCTGTTTCCGGCGTTCGCGATAGTCAGAGGACTCCTCGAGTTGGTTCACAAGAACGCCAAGAATGTTGTCTTCAAGCTTCTGCGTGTAGGGTGTGGTGTCGCGCCCCTTGCTGTAGAAGTTCAGCTTGCGCACATCCAGCGGATCGCGCCCCACTGTTGCGGAAATGCTGCTCAGCATGCGTTCGGCAAACACCATGCCCTGCGGACCGCCGAATCCGCGAAAGGCGGTGTTGGACACGGTGTTGGTGCGCAGGCGGCGGGACTTGATGTGAAAGGCCGGGTAGAAATAGGCGTTGTCGGCGTGGAACATAGTGCGGTCGTTGACACCCATGCTCAAGTCGGCAGAATAGCCGCAGCGTGACAGAAACTCGACATCGATGCCCTTGAGCAATCCCTTTTTGTCGAAGCCCGCATGGTAATTCACGCGCATATCATGGCGCTTGCCCGTCATGATCATGTCATCGTCACGGTCAAGACGGCATTTGGCGGGACGGCCCGTGAGGTGGGCGGCCAATGCGGCCAGTGCTGCCCATTGCGCCGCCTGCGATTCCTTGCCGCCGAAACCTCCACCCATGCGGCGGCATTCACATGTCACTCTGGCGTCCATCACACCCAGCATTTTGGCGACGATATGTTGCACTTCTGTCGGGTGCTGGGTGGAACAATGCACGGTCATGCCACCATGTTCTTCCGGAAGCGCCAAACTGACCTGCCCCTCGAGATAGAAATGTTCCTGGCCGCCGATGCAAAAGGATTCTGCAATCCTGTGGTCTGCTGAAGCCAGTGCCTTGGCCGCATCGCGGCGTTTGAACGCGTAGGGCGGCAGAATATCGGCCGTGCCCATGTTGACGGCATCATCCGAGGTGACGGCGGGAGTGTCTGCAGCCACTTCAATCTTTGCCAACAATGCTGCGTGTCGAGCTGCATCACGGGTTTCAGCGACAACGGCGAACACCACCTGGCCGTGGAAGAATATTTCTCCGTCAGCAAGTATCGGATCATCGCCCATGGCCGGGCTGCAATCGTTAATGCCGGGAATGTCCTTCGCCGTGAGCACCGCCACCACACCTGGAGCCGTGCGCACGGCATCAAGATTGACTGCGATCAGTTTTCCCTTCGCGCCATTGCGCGCATAGCCTGGTGCCACATGCAACAGGCCATCCGGTTCGCGCATGTCGTCGATGTATGTCGCTGCTCCTGCCACATGCAACACAGCTGAATCATGCGCGATTGCTCTGCCAACGCTTCTCAATGTTGAGATTTTCATGCGGCGGCACCTCTCCGTCCGATGACACGTGTCTCCGTTTTGCCAGAAAATTCAATCAAGGCCTTGTGCAACAGCGCCTGCGCGGTTTCCAGGCGATAGGCTGATGTGGCCCGCATGTCGGAAATCGGCTGGTAGTCTCTGGCGAGCATTGCAATTGCATTCTGGTATGACGCTGCATTGGACAGGTCGAGTCCACACAGGGCCGCTTCGGTCAAAGGCGCACGTTTGGGTGTGGCAGCCATGCCGCCCATGGCGAGACGTGCATCCCGAATGTGGTGGCCCTCACGCGTGACTTTCAACGCGAACATTACGGCGGAAATATCCTGGTCGAAGCGTTTGGATATTTTGAATGCGCGATAGCTCTCATTGATTTTCAATGCCGGCACATCAATGCGCCAGACCAGTTCTCCGGGCTTCCGGTCCTGTTTTCCATATGCGATAAAAAAGTCCTCCAGTGCTATTGTGCGCTCGGTTGTGCCGTGGCGCAGATGCAGCTTTGCCTCCAGCGCAATCAACAGTGGTGGCATGTCGCCGATGGGCGAACCATTGGCAATATTGCCGCCAATGGTGCCTGAAGCGCGGACCTGTTTCGAACCAATGCGACGCATGACCTCGCCAATGTCGCCATCGATGTCAGACAGCGCTTGGATGGCATCGCCATAGGTTGCGGCGGCACCGATCTGCAAGGTACCGCCATTGTTTCTGATTGTGCACAACGCATTGACATTGAAAGTATGGATGATCTTCGGCAGCACCCTCATCTGCTTTGTCACCCACAGGCCAACGTCGGTGGCACCGCTCACAATCGTGGCATCGGGACTGTTCGCGGCAAGTTGTGCCAAAGTGTCGGCATTCGCCGGAATGGCAATGAAACCATTGCTGGTTTTCACTATGACATCCTGCCGGGTGTCTAGCGCAAGCAGCGCAGCGATGGTGTCTTTCTCACCCTTTGCCCATGCGTCGAATGGTTTCCCCATACACGTCTCCACTGCCGCATCAACAATGGGACGATAACCCGTGCACCGGCAAAGATTGCCAGCAATATGATCCACAATCTCGGCCCGTGTCGGCGCGTGGTGGTAATGATAAAGCGTGAACAGGGCCATGACAAAACCCGGTGTGCAGAAGCCGCATTGGGAGGCGTGGTGCTTCACCACGGCATCCTGCACGGGGTGCAGGACTCCATCTTGCATCAGATCGTCAACCGTCACCAATTCACACCCGTGGAGCTGGCCGATGAAGAGAATACAGGCATTAACAGGTTCGTAAACCAGCTTGCCGCCTTTGAGGCGTCCAATTGCAACCGTGCAGGCGCCGCAATCGCCTTCATTGCAGCCCTCCTTCGTGCCCTTTGATTTTTCGTCGAGGCGCAGATAGTCGAGTACGGTTTGAGTGGGATTTTCTGGGCGCAGGTCCACGCGTTTGCCACGGCGCAGGAATGAAATAGCGTCACGCATGATCTTTAACTCCCGCGATAGGTGGAAAAGCCAAATGGCGAGAGCAGCAGCGGAACGTGATAGTGTTGCGATACATCGGCAATCCCAAAGCGGATTGGGATGATGTCCAGGAAGAGCGGTTCCTTCAGCCCGGAGGTGGTTTGCCGCAGATAGTCTCCAGCATGGAAGCGGAGTTCGTAGGTTCCTGCGGTGAGTGTTTCGCCCTCCAGGATTGGCCCGTTTACGCGGCCATCGGCATTGGTGGCGACAGTGCGCAACAGTGTATCGCCCCGGTATACGTCTATGGTGACACCTTTCGCCGGACAGCCTTTTGCAGTGTCGAGAACATGTGTGGTGAGTTTTCCCATTCTGTCGAAATCCTGCCGTCAAATCAAACCGCAGTGTCCACCAAAAAGGCGGCCAAGGCAACGCCGACAGGTGGACGTTTCGCCTCAGCCGGGCAACACCAGGACGGCGCGGAAATCATTGACGTTGGTGCGGGTGGGCCCGGTCATCACCAGATCATCCAGAGCTTGAAAAAACGAATAACTGTCATGTTCCGCCAGATGATGCCGGGCGTCCACTTGTCTTGAATGCCCACGGACGAGGGTCGACGGCGTAACAACGGCCCCCGCTGCGTCCTCAGTTCCGTCAATACCGTCGGTATCGCCGGCCAGGCCCCAAATGCCAGAACGTCCTTGCAGGGCGATGGCGAGGGACAACAGAAACTCGGTGTTGCGACCGCCACGCCCGGCCTTGCCATTCTGGATCGTCACCGTTGCTTCGCCGCCGGACAGCAACACGCA
>CAXTKL010000062.1:0-4612 GCA_964244825.1 uncultured Aestuariivirga sp. | reverse complement strand
GATGCGATGGTGGCGGGATCATCGCCCGGTACATCTGAAATCACCAAGGTCACCACGCGGGCGGGCGCAGCGGCGACAGCGAGCTTGCCGCCCTTGATGCGCGAGAGGTGTTTGCGCACAGTGTTCATCTCACCAATTGCGGCACCACATTGCAGCAAGGCGCGGTTTATGTCTTGCTTGTCGGTGAGGGTCAAACCCTGCGCAGGGGCGACAAGAAGCGCTGAGCCGCCACCGGATATTAGGGCGATGACGAGATCGTCCTTGGTCAGTGCTGATACTGACTTCAGAATTTCCGTTGCGGCCAGCAGGCTGTTGTCATCGGGTACAGGATGGCTTGCTTCAATAATCGTAACTTTTGACGTGGGGACCGAATGGCCATAACGGGTTACCACGACGCCCGTCACCGGCACGTCTGGCCATGCTTGTTCGAGTGCGGCGGCCATGGCGGCAGAGGCTTTGCCAGCACCCACCACAACGCAACGCCCCCTGGGCTTTTCCGGCAAGTGAGAAGCAAGGACCTTGAAAGGATCAGCACTTGCGACCGCCGCATCAAACAGCTGGCGCAGAAAAGTGCGGGCAGAGGCATCGTTCATCAGAATGAAGGTTTGCGCTTGTTGCGGAAAGCGTCAAGACCCTTGGCAAGATCGCTGCTGCCCGCTGCGATAAACCCACCCAGCGTTTCTATCGCAGCTTCACTCTCCTCGCCTTCGGCCATGTTGACCATGAGTTTGGTGATGCGTGTCGCCGAAGGGCTGCGGTCAGCAATCTGCCTCGCCGTGTCAACAGCAGCCGCGTGGCTGCCACCTCGCGACACAACCTTATCGACCAGTCCAAGTGACAGTGACGAGGTTGCATCGAACACTTCACCTGCCAGCGCCATGCGGCGAACCAGTTGCGCCCCGAAGCGGCGCACGGCCCGCTGCGTACCGGACCAGCCTGCAATGATGCCGATGCCAGATTCGGGCTGACCGAGTTTGACATGCTCCTCAGCAATCCGGAAGTCTGCTGTGACAGCCAGTTCCAGACCGCCGCCGAGGCAATGGCCGTTGAGGGCGGCAATCAGCGGATGCCGCAATCGCGCCAGCGCGTCAAAGGCGCGATGGCCTTGGCGCACCCATTTCATGGCAAAGTCTTCGGCCTCCCAACGCGACCAGGCTTCGATATCGCCACCGGCACAAAAGGATTTTTCGCCTGTGCCTGTGACAATGACGGCGCGAATATTCTTCTCATTGTCAGCCAGAATAGCCGCACGCTCCAACGCCAGAACCATGTCGAAATCCAACGCGTTCAGTTTTTCCGGTCGGTCAATGCGGATGGTCGCAAAGTGACCGTCAAAGTTGAGTAGAATGCGTTTGTCTCCCGTGTCAGGCATGGAGTTTCAATCCCATTTTTTCCGACCGGAACAGATGGCGATCCATGCTTTTCAACTGTGGAGAAATGATCAGCGGAAACTCTGACTGGTCAAGAATATTGGATTGCAATTCCACACCCGGTGCAATTTCAGTCACGACAATGCCTTCCTGCGTCAACTTCATGACACATCGTTCCGTGATATAGGTCACGTCTTGACCTTGCATGATGCCACGGCGCCCAGAGAAGGAAATTTGTTCAACATCTTTGACCAGCTTTTTGACCTTGCCTTCTTTTTCGATACGCAGTTTTCCGTCGGCAATATCCATCCGTGCTCCCGCATTGAAGAAGCCTGAATAGATGATGCGTTTGGCCCGGGTCGTAATGTCAACAAAGCCACCCGCACCCGCCGTGACGTGGGGCTTGGCACCCAGCTTTGACACATTCACAGAGCCATGGCTGTCGATTTGCAGGAAGGACAAGAGTGAACAATCAAATCCCGCAGCTTGAAAATAGGTGAACTGGTAGGCTGACGGCACGAATGCTTCGGCGTTCGATGAACAGCCAAACTGGAAATCCAGCAGCGGCACACCACCCACGGGCCCCTGTTCCAGAACCCAGGTGCACTGGCCATGCAGACCTTCTTCAATGAAGATGCGGGGCACGTTGGCCGACACCCCAAAGCCCAGATTGACAGCCCAGCCAGCGCGAAGTTCCTGCGCCACACGCCGTGCAATGACTTTTCCAGTGCCGAATTCCATCAAGGCAAAGCTGTCCAACGAACGCCGTTCTTCCCCCGAAATGGCAGCGTCATAGGGAGTCTGGGTGGTTTGCCATTGGTCAGGCACTTCCACGACATAGTCGATCAGGATGCCGGGCACGCGCACGGCATGAGGTTTGATCGTATCATTCCCGACAATTTTGCGCACCTGCGCGATGACGATGCCACCGGTGTTGTGGGCAGCCAGGGCAAGTTCCATGGCACCAAGATAGGCACCCTCCTGGTCAAATGTCATGTTGCCGCGATGGTCGCAAGTGGAACCGCGAATGATTGAAACCGCAGGTGTGATGACAGGAAAATACAGCCAGTCCTCGCCATCAAACTGTATCTTGCGCACAATTTTTTTGGCGGCAGCCTTTTCATTCATGGCACAGCCTTCGTGTGTGGGGTCCACAAATGTGTCGAGGCCGACTTTGGTGATCACGCCGGGGCGTTTGGCAGCAGCTTCGCGCATCATGTCAAAGAGAATGCCGGACGGCACATTGTATGCCGGAATCATATTTCCCGTCACCATCTGCCAGATCGGCGGCGGCTCTGATGTTGACGGACCTGATGGATAGGAACCCGCAATAATCCCGGCAATCTGTCCAGGTTTTGCAATGTGATTGATTCCCTTGATACCGAACATGTCACCTGCGGCAATGGGGTGGATCATGGTCAGATTTTTCGGCTGGTTCGAAGTGTCAAAACCTTCGCCCATGGCTTGCAACACGGCGTCCGGACAATTAAGGCCTGACGATGCATTTACCGCAACAATTGCGCCGTCAGAGATAAGGCGCGCGGCTTCGGAAGCGGAAACAACTTTGGGCATGTTTTACCTGTTGCCGCGGATCAGGTCCGCAGCCTTTTCTGCAATTGCGATTGTCGGTGCATTGGTATTTGAAGACACAACTTGCGGCATGATGGAACTGTCGCATACGCGCAAACCTTCGAGGCCGTGAACACGCAGGTCCAAATCGACGACCGCCATCTCGTCCACGCCAAGCTTGCATGTGCCCACGGGATGATAGGACGAACGGGCATTGGCGCGGGCCACATCGATGTAGTCCTGTTTGGTCTTGCAAGAGGTGCCCGGGAAATGTTCACGTTCCACATACTTGGCAAAGGACTTGGCGCGGCCAATTTCTTGCGTCACCTTGATGCCGTCAATGTGACGCTCAAGATCATAGGGTTCCGCAAATGAATTTGGATCAATGATGGGTGCATCCTCAAGCCGGTTGGAACGCAGTGTGACGCTGCCGCGTGAACGTGGGCGCGTGTGATAGGAGTTGCAGGTGGCACCGTTTCCGCCGGGCACGGAACCCACACCTTCCTCGACGCCAGCGCCAGCCAGAAAATGAAACTGAAGATCGGGGGTCTTTTCAGTACGGTCGCTCCACCAAAAGGCACCAGCTTCAACGATGTTGGAGGCGACGGGCCCCGTCCTGAACATCAGATATTGCAACCCAGCCAAGGCTGCCCAATGGGGTTTCTTGTATTTGTCGTAGGAGTGCGCACCGTTCAGCTGCCACACCACGTCAGTAGAGAAATGATCGTGGAAATTCTGGCCCACACCGGCCAAATCATGCGCAACCTTTATGTCGACGGAACGCAAATGTGCGGCGGGGCCGATGCCGGAGAGCATCAGCAGTTTGGGTGAACCAATGGCACCAGAAGTGACGATCACTTCACGATCAGCGTCCAACCGTTTGACGACGCCGTTTTCGATGATTTCGACGCCACTGGCACGGCCCTTTTCAATGATGATGCGTTTGACCGTCAATCCGGTGCGCAGTTCGAGATTTTTCCGCTGCAACGCCGGGCGCAGATAGCCCACGGCAGCACTGCAACGGCGGCCGTTCCTGGTGGTGGTCTGATAGAGGCCAGCCCCTTCCTGTTTGCCGGAATTGAAATCTGGATTGAACGGCATGCCAATGTCTACGCAGCCTTGCACGAAACTTCGGGACAGTGGTGACGGCGTGCGCAAATCCGATACACCCAACGGACCTTCTGTGCCATGTTCGCTGCCGCTGAGACGCGTATTCCCCTCGGCCTTGATGAAGTACTGTTTGAGGTCCGCCCAACTCCATCCATTGCATCCCATGTCGCTGGCCCAATGGTCATAATCTTGAGGGCAACCCCGCGTAAAAATTTCTGCGTTGATGGAACTGCCACCACCCAGCACGCGGGCCTGCGGATAAACAGCCTTGCGATTATTTGCATGCTTCAACGGTGCGGTCTCATAGCCCCAGAGTAAATTGCCAGACGTCATCTTGGCAAAGCCCACGGGCACATGGATGTATGGATTTGTATCCTTCGGTCCAGCCTCCAGCAGCAACACACGGGCATCAGGCATTTCTGACAGCCGCGCCGCCATCACGCAACCTGCCGACCCCGCCCCCACGATGATGTAGTCGTAACCTGCCATTCACTGTCTTCCAGACGTCTTGTCAAATCCCGGACGCGGCGCTATAAATAACCAAATAGTTATTTGTTGGCAAG
>CAXTKL010000061.1:0-17229 GCA_964244825.1 uncultured Aestuariivirga sp. | reverse complement strand
TGCCCTGCGGATCGAGGACGCCGGATTTCAGGGTGACTTTGATGTGGGCTTTCATGACTTCTCCAACGTGTGTGCCGGAGTTCCCTCATCCGGCCTTTGGCCACCTTCTCCCGTTGGAAGAAACGGGAGAAGGCGATAACCACAATGAGCCTTCTCCCGCCCCTCTTGGTGGGAGAAGGTGCCCGAAGGGCGGATGAGGGAGTACTTAATCCGTCTTCACCAATTTCGGCTTGCTCCGTTCCGGAGTTTCATTCGGCTGAATAATCCCCAGACGCCTTGCCACTTCGTGGTAGGCCTCAACCAGTCCGCCCATGTCGCGGCGAAAACGGTCCTTGTCCATCTTGTCCTTGGTGGTCACATCCCACAGGCGGCAATTATCCGGGCTGATTTCGTCGGCCAGCACAATACGCATCATGTCGTTTTCATAAAAGCGGCCAAACTCCAGTTTGAAATCCACGAGCTTGATGCCGATGCCCAAAAACAAGCCCGACAAAAAGTCATTGATGCGGATCGACATGTGCACAATGTCATCCATCTCTTGGGGGCTGGCCCAGCCGAAGGCGGTGACGTGTTCTTCCGTCACCATGGGGTCGCCCAGCTTGTCGTTCTTGTAATAAAGCTCGATGATGGAGCGGGGCAGGGGGGTGCCTTCCTCGATGCCCAGACGCTTCGAAATAGAACCCGCCGCCACATTGCGCACCACAACTTCAAGCGGAATGATTTCCACTTCCCGCACCAGCTGTTCGCGCATATTCAGCGAGCGGATGAAATGCGTGGGCAGACCCAGTTCATTGATGCGCTGGAACAGGAATTCCGAGATGCGCTGGTTGAGCACACCCTTGCCTTCGATCACCGACTTTTTTTCGCCGTTGCCCGCTGTGGCATCGTCTTTGAAATGCACCACAACGGTGCCCGGCTCCGGACCCTCATAGAGAATCTTGGCCTTGCCCTCGTAAATGCGGGTGCGCTTGTTGTTCATCTGGAGAATCCTCAATGGACGCAGTACCTTCTGCCCCCAATACCACGCCGGGAGCGCTTGTTATGAAAATTTTGCATTGCTGTTGAAAAGCAGGGCTGTGTCCCTAGCGGAAGTTGTTGCGATGCACAATGTGTTTGGCGCGGGTTGATTTGGCAAGGGCGCATGGCTAATTGGGGTGCAACAGCAATAATCTGATTTGGCAGGAGATTTCCATGACGACATTTGACCAGCGCAAGGACGGTTTTGAGAAGAAATTTGCCCACGACGAAGAGTTGCAGTTCAAGGCTACGGCCCGCCGCAACAAACTGCTGGGTGCCTGGGCTGCGGAAAAATTGGGCCTGACGGGTGAAACCGCCGCCCAATATGCCAAGGACGTGGTGGCTTCGGACTTCGAGGAAGCCGGCGATGATGACGTGGTGCGCAAGGTTCTGGCGGATTTCACGGCCAAAAACGTGGACCAGTCGGAACATCAGGTGCGCCGCACCATGGATGAGTTGATGGGTGAAGCCATCGCCCAGATCAAAGCCCAATAATGTCAGCGTCATTTGGCCTGCGCAAGCGTTTAGCCACTGGCGAGCCGCTGATATTTCCATGGCTCGGCACACCGGGGGCGGAACTTGCTGGGCAAATCGCCCGTCTCGCCTTTGATGCCGTGGCCATTGACCTGCAACACTCCACCATCGACATGGGTGAAGCCGCCAAACAGGTGGCTGCCATCAACGCCGTGGGCAAGCCTGCCATTCTGCGTGTGCGCTGGAATGATCCGGGCATTGTGAATTCCGCACTCGACATGGGGGCGGCCGCCGTCATTGCACCGATGACCAATTCCGTGGCGCAGGTGCAAGCGCTGGTGAAAGCCGCGAAATATCCACCTATGGGGCAGCGGAGTTGGGGCGGTTATACCATGCTGCAATCGGCTGGTGTTGCGGCTGGCGAATATCTGAAACAGGCCAACGCGCAGACACTGGTGCTGGCCATGATTGAAACCCAGGAAGCATTGGACAATCTCGATGCCATCGCAGCCGTGCCGGGATTGGACGGCTTGTTCGTCGGGCCGAGCGACCTGTCGATCGCGCTGAGCCATGGTGCCAAGATTGACCGTCTGGGTGAGGCGACTTTGGCTGCGATGAAAAAAGTCGTGGCCGCCTGCAAAAACAATCGCCTGATTGCTGCGGCCTTCGCCGGAACAGCAGAGGGTGTGAAAGCCTACACCGACATCGGGTTCACGTTTCTGGCAGGACCGACAGACACGGACTTGATGCGGGCGGGGGCGAATGGGTTTTTGGCGGCGGCGAAGGGCTGAACTGACCCCTAACCATCTTTTGGGAATGGGCACGGGTGGGCTTTTGAAGGAAGGCTAAATTTCAACCCAAGCCAGATCGCGAATATCTGGATCAGTGGATAAAATTGCATGGATTGCGGTCACAACTTTTTCCACAGGCTCTTTGACTTCGATGGTCTTGAACCATTTTCTGATTTGAGGAGTTTTTGGTTCAACAATGACATAAAAATGTCCATCGTGTTCTGGCGAATTGTGGCAGGCGCAAGCAATAAACATTTTGAAGTTGCCTTGGTGTTCGACCTGCAAATGCCAACCCCAGTCTTCAGCTATGCCGTCAGCGATAATGCCATTTTCCGCCAGTCTTAAGGTCAAATATTCAGCCAGTCGCTTGCCGTGTATACCGGCGTTCCAATTCACACCCTCACTTTCGTCACCGAAAGACGGCAACTTGTCGGATTTGAATTTGAGGTGGGTTCTCATTGCTGAAGGACGAATTCCAATTCCGTGGAGTTAAAAAATGTTTTTTGGAATTTACGATTGCGGCACCAGCCAAATCAAAGCGCAAAAACTCACGCCGCCAACCTTTCACTCGACTTCTTGACACTCATCTTTACCGTCAATCCCGCCCGATAGGCGATTGCGGACAAGGCCTCGAGATTGAATTTGCTGATTTTGCCGCGCAACAAGTCGTTCATTCTTGGACGGGTCAAGCCCAAGCGCTTGGCAGCTTCGGCTTGTGTCACATCCCAAGAACGAACAGTATTCTCGATTGCCATGAACAAATCTGATCGCATGGTCATGTTGATTGCGTCCTCGGGTGTTTTTTCGAGTGCGAACCATACATTGTCAAAAGTCTCACGTTCCATATCAGTTCTCCCTAACAATCAGTGCAAAACGAACCTTTGCCAATTCAATGTCACGCCGCGATGTTTTCTGGCTCTTCTTTTGGAAGGCATGCAGCACATAAATCGCACTCCCAATATTTGCTACGTATACGATGCGAAAATCCCCCGGTCGATCAGAAACACGGATTTCGCGCACACTCTTTCCAATGCTCGGCATTGGCTTCCAGTCAATTGGGTCGCCACCAAACTGAACCCGCAACAATTCCTGTCCGGCATCATGTCTCGCTCCGTCAGGGAAGTCACGCAACTGAGTCTTGGAGTCACCGAGAAACGTCACAATCTTGAGTACAGCCATCGCCTCAGTGTATCTATATCGATACTTTTTACAAGCTTAATCGGCAGCGCTCGTGTTGACGGAATGCTGGCGGGCTTGATCTGAAAAGAGTCGATGGCCCCAACCACCCCAACACGTACAAGACTGTTGCGATGGCGTTTCGATCACGTTGGAACGATAACCCTTTCCGTTCGTTTCACCCCCATGAAAACCGTTTCAGTGTTCGCCACAACTCTCGCATTCCTCATCATCGCCCACTCTGCCGCGCAGGCTGCATCGCCTTCGGTTGAGTTGAAGCGGATTTTTTCGAAGATGGATCGCGACCTGTGCAGGTCCCTGTCGCTTGCCACGTGCAAACGTGTGGCGGCCCATAAAAAGCGGAAGCCGAAGGCGGTCAAGCATGTGAAGCCGGAGCAACGCAAAGTCCAACCGGTGAAGCCGGGCGAGATAGAACGCAAAGCAGAGAAAGAGATAATCCCGTTACCCGTTTTGAAGCCGGCGGTTGTCACAAAGGAGGAAGCTCCACCCGTGCTCCCGAAGGTTATCATGACACAACCGGTGCCCAAGCCGCCGGACGTCAAGGTCGTCGTTTTGCCGACGCCCGCTGTTCCCGCACCTCAGGTTTTGCCACAACTGCCCCACGGCATGCCGGACGGCACGTTGCAGGGCGAAGCCTGTTTTGACGGCCTCGCGAAACTTGGCGTAGACTTCAGCCGCCTGACGACAGCTGTTGGAACAGGCGTATGTTCTGTTTCGGATGCTGTCGAAATGCGATCACTGTCCATTGCGGGGAACATCGTCATACTGCCTGACCGCCCCACGTTGAACTGTGGTTTCGCCACAAAGTTTGCCAATTGGATCAGGCAGGAGGCCAGCCCGATTGTCATGAATGCCACCCAGAACAACATCGCAGCGATTGGAACAGGGCCGGGATTTCAGTGCCGCGGCCGCAATGGTGACAGCAGCGGCAAAATCAGCGAGCACGGTTTTGGTAACGCCGTCGATATCGAGCGTGTCAAACTGACTGACGGCGCGTTTATCGAGGTGAAAGACGCAATGACCATCGGTGCAAAATATCAACCCGTGCTGGCCACGCTTCGCGTCAGCAGCTGCCAGTATTTCACCACGGTTCTTGGACCGGGTGCCAATTCGGCCCATGCTACCCACTTCCATTTCGATTTGGAACGCCGGGGCAAGGCGGGAAACCATGCGATGTGCCAGTGAGCGCTTCTAAAGCTCCGGCACCAGTTTTTCCAATTGTTGCACGGCAAGCTGCGCGCCCACCATGTTCGGGTTCATCTTCAAGGCTTCCTTGAACGCCGCCAGGGCTTCAGCATTTTTACCCAGTCTTTGATAAATCATGCCACGTCCTGATAGGGCCCCGAAATGACGGGGTTCCAGGTCCAGCACTTTCACAATGTCCTTCAGTGAATCATCCATGCGCCCCATGAGGAAATACAGGGTGGCGCGCTTGTTCCAGACTTCCGCATAATTGGGCGAGGTCGTGAGCATGACGGTGAATTGTTGGTCTGCCAGGGCAAAGGCACCAAGGTTCATGCTCTGCGTGGCTTTGGCGAGTTGTTCATTTTCGGCGTCAGAGCCCGCATGCATCCAGGCGTCCCAGATCTGGGGTTCGATGCTGAGCACCTGGGCACCCGTGGCGGGATCGCGCAGTTTTGCAAACAACACATCAAGGTCAGCCCGCGGTGGTCCGGCCATGGCACTGCTCCAGCCTGAGAAAAGCACGAACAGAAACAGCAAGTGACGGAACTTGGTCATGAACGCTACTACGCCACGAAATTCCGATCGGTTCCAATCAATTTGACGTGGCCTCCAATTTCGGCTGAATCACTCCCACCATGGATAAAGCCAGCGCCAAACTTCTGCCCGCCCACGAGGCCATTCTGGATACACTGATTGCACTCGTGCACGCGGCGGGGCCGCTTGCGGCCCAGACCGACAAGTATTTCACCAACACCTCCCGC
Organism: uncultured Aestuariivirga sp.; assembly: GCA_964244825.1. Lineage (GTDB taxonomy): Bacteria > Pseudomonadota > Alphaproteobacteria > Rhizobiales > Aestuariivirgaceae > Aestuariivirga. The sequence continues at coordinate 11,804 of CAXTKL010000061.1, read as the reverse complement.
ATCGTTGCGGCCAATGGTGATACCGAGGTGACCTTTGCCGTGTTCATGCGCCGCCGCGTGGTGGCCGCACTGGAACCCGCCATTCGCCTGGCCCGCGCCCTTGTGCCGGGGGTGAAAATTACCCGCTTTGTGGAAGAGGGTGAAGTCGTTCCGTCGGAGCGGAAACTAATGGAAATCACCGGGTCCATGAAAGCCCTGTCAGAAGTGGAAACACTGCTGCTGCAGAAAATCGGCTTTCCCTGTGTGTCCGCCAACAATGCCTATGAGATGTGTCTGGCCATGCCGGGGTCCGCCTTCATGGACATGCATGCGCGGCACGGCTCAGGTGCTGAAATGAACATTCTCGCCTCCTATGGTGCAATGGTGGGCAGCCGTGCGGCCCGGCACAAGAACCGCGGCGTCAAGGGATTCGTGGGGTCATCGCAGGATTTAACGGCACCGCTGTTTGGTGCCAAGGGTGGCATGGGCACCATGCCCCATGCGCTGGTGGGGTATGCCAATGGTGACGTGCTGGCGGCGATGAAAATGTTTGAAGCCACGATTCCGGAAGCGTCCTCACTGATCGCGTTGGTCGATTACACGGGTGAGGAGATCAAGGATTCCCTGCGCTGCGCCCAATGGTTTTACGAGGACGCCCGCCTGCATGAAAAGGGCAAGACCTTTGGCGTACGTCTGGATACCCATGGCGGGCGCTTTGCCGAAGGGCTGGACTATGAAAAATCCGTGGATGCCGTGGGTGAATGGCTTGGCGTATCAGGCGAATACAACATCGTGGAACAGGTGCTGGGTGGCCGCGCCTTCCAGTTGGACCCATCAAACATCCTGGTCGACAAGGTGCGGCGTATTTTATTCGGCAAGGGCGTATCGACAGCTTCTGCCATCCACGTGCGCCGCGCCCTCGACAAGGCGGGCTATAAGGACGCCATGATCGTGGGGTCCTCCGGCTTCGATGCGCAGAAATGCCAGATCATGGGGGCCGCCAAGGCTCCGCTCGACATGGTGGGCACAGGCTCGTTCCTGCCAGCCACACTCACAGAAACCTACGCCACGGCCGATATAATCAAATACGGCGCGGAAAAGCGCGTCAAGGTCGGGCGTGAGTTCCTGTTCGATTAACACTAATTCTTAGACATGATTTAGTGACGGCCCGGAGCATGGATTGCATATTTTTGCTGATCCTATAGGCTCAGCATTTGAGGGGTCCGGCGACACTGGGGAGATTCTGATGAAGAAGTTTTTGATGGCGGCGATTGCTATGGCGATCACCTTTGTAGTTCTGGCTTTGCCTGCAGAGGCATCGCGCAGGAACCGGTATCGCGCACCGCGCCTGCCACCTGCGGTTCAAGTCAACATTGATATTTCAACACAGACCATGGCCGTGCGTGTGAATGGCTGGCCCTATGGATATTGGCGCGTGTCAACGGCACGCAGCGGCTATTACACGCCGCGCGGCACATTCGGCGTCACGCGTACAGCAAAAATCTGGTACTCCAGGAAATATGACAATGCGCCCATGCCGAACTCGGTATTCTTCCATGGTGGCTTTGCCATTCACGGCACGGGCCATATTGGCGCGCTTGGCCGCCCGGCCTCCCATGGCTGCGTACGCCTGCACCCGTCAAATGCCGCCGCACTCTATTCGCTGGTGCAGGAATATGGGCCGCGCCGCACACGTATCACTTTGACCAACTAGTCGCGTTGGCGCGCGTTGCACTCATCACCGGCGGGGCGCAGGGCATTGGAGCCGCTGCGGCCCGCCAGTTTTTGTGTGATGGCTTTGCAGGCGTGGTGTTGGTGGACCGCAATGCAGAACGACTGGCGCAAGAGGCGCGGGAGCTTGCGCCCCTTGGACACGTTGCAACACTTGCCGATGACTTGCGTGACGATAACACGCCGCAAAGCGCCGTCGATCTCGCCCTTGCAAAATTCGGCCGCGTCGATGTGCTGTTAAATGCTGCCGGAAACACCGAGCGCTGTGGCATCGAAGACACGTCGGTTGAAGCTTATCACCGTCTGTTTGATGTCAACGTCAAGGCGCCACTGTTCATGATGCAAAAGGCCGCTGCCGCCATGGTCAAGGCCGGGCAGGGTGGCGTTATCATCAATATTTCCTCCATGCTGGCTTACGGTGGCCCGCCGGACATCGGCATTTACGCGGGTTCAAAAGCAGCACTTGTGGCGCTGTCGAAAAACGCCGCCAACACATTGAAGCGCAAGGGTGTGCGCGTCTATTGTATCAATCTTGGCTGGGCTTTGACCGAGGGCGAACACGCCCTGCAAACCGGCTTTCACAAACAGCCGGAAAACTGGGCCGAGGCGGCTGGCCAAAAAGTCCCCTTCGGCCGCCTGATTTCACCTGAGGATATCGCAGGCACCTGCGCCTATCTGGTGTCACCCGCAGCAGCGATGATGACCGGAGCGGTGATTGATTACGAGCAAATGCCAATAGGCACCTATGATTTCCATCCGATGGTGGCGCGAAGCGACGGATGAGGTCCCTTCCTACTTCACATCCACCAATCTCAAATATGGTTTCACCGTCTTCCAGCCTTGCGGAAATTTCTCTTTTGCGGCTTCGTCTGAAATCGATGCCAGGATGATGGCCTTGTCGCCCACTTTCCAGTCGGCGGGCGTGGCCACGGATTTTGTGGCTGTCAATTGCAGTGAATCCACCACGCGCAGAATTTCATCGAAATTGCGGCCCGTGCTCATGGGGTAAGTCAAAATCATCTTGATGCGCTTGTCCGGCCCGATCACGAACACGTTGCGCACCGTGGCGTTGTCTGCTGCGGTGCGGCCCTTGGCGTCTCCGCTCGCATTGGGATGGATCATGCCGTAGAGCTTGGCCACGGTCATCTGGCTGTCGCCAATCATCGGATATTGCACCTCGGCACCCGTCACGTCCTTGATGTCATTTTTCCAGCGCAGATGATCATCTACACTATCAACCGAGATGCCGATCAGCTTGACGCCGCGCTTCTGGAATTCACCGGATTTCAATGCCATGGCACCGAGCTCAGTGGTGCAGACAGGCGTGAAATCCTTCGGGTGAGACACCATGACCACCCAGCTGCCTTCAATAAAGTCGTGGAACTTGATGCGGCCCTCCGTGGTGTCGGCCTCAAAATCCGGTGCGATATCGCCAAGTTGCAATGCCATGTCAGCCTCCTCGTCAGTGTGATACCAGCAATATAGTCATGCTTTCGTTCGGAATAAAGAACAATTTTGAGTGTTAGACGAACGGCCGGATTGTATCGGTGTCACAAGGGTTTGACTGGCATGTGATGGATTTTAAGCCGAAGCTGCGGGTTCATGACAGGAGAAAAACCATGATCCGACGGACATTGTTGAGCCTCGCCCTCGTCGCCTTCGTTTCCCCGGCCCTTGCCGGCGATTCCGGGCAGTATACCGGACTGGTGAAAGGCGTTGCACTGGGCGGCTATGACGCCACCAGCTATTTTTCGGGCAAGCCCGTGGAAGGTGACCCGGCCATTACCCAGACATGGCAAGGCGTTACCTGGCGCTTTGCCACACCAGCCAACCGCGACCTGTTTGCTGCGGCACCCGAAAAATATGCGCCACAATATGGCGGCCATTGCGCCTTTGCGGCAGCAAAAGGCGCACTTGCTTCGGGCGATCCGTTGGCCTGGACCGTGCACAAGGACAAACTCTACATCAACTACTCGCCTGACATTCGCACAACCTGGTCAGAAGATATCGAAGGCTACGTGAAAAAAGCCGACAAGAACTGGCCCGGCCTCAAGGCAAAATGAGTGGGGCATCTAGCTTTTGATGCGTTCGCCCTTGGGATCGTAAAACGATTGCAGTTGCACATCAGCCGCATAACGCTTCCAGGCAATTTCAACGTCCCATTTTCCAGCTTTCAGCCATTCTGAAGTCACACCGCCATCGTACTTCACATAGGCCAGTGCCAGTGACTTCCCGACACGATGACCCCAGGCCCCTGAGGTGGTCGACCCTACAAGCACGCCATCGCGGTAGACGGGTTCCTCGTGATACATCAGGGGTGCCGTTGCGCTGTCGTCCTTGAGGGCAATGCAAACCAGTCGTTTCGGCAGATCCTTCTTGCCGCGCAAGGGCAGCAGCGCCTCGCGACCGATGAAGCCACCGGGTTTGTCCCAGGCGATTGCAAAACCCAAACCTGCTTCGAGAGGGTTGTCCTCGTCAGCGATATCATGGCCCCAATGGCGATAGGCTTTTTCCATCCGGGCATTGTTCATGCTGTGCATGCCTGCGGGGGCAAGGCCAAACTCTTCGCCAGCCGCCAGCAGTGTTTCCATCACGTGTCCGGAAAATTCAGCGGGGATATATAATTCCCAGCCCAATTCCCCCACATAGGTGATGCGCGATGCCCGCACCCGGGCAAAACCGATTTCGATGTCGCGTGATGTTGCAAAGGGAAATCCGGTGTTGGAAAAATCTTCACCCGTCAGCTTTTCCAGCAATGCCCTTGATTTCGGCCCCATGACGGCGACCATGGGAAGACCGGACGTCACGTCGGTTGCCACCACATGCAGACCCGCGGTGTTCCGTTTCAGCCAGGCCAAGTCCCGCACCTGTGGCACCGCTCCAGTGACCACCATGAAGGATTGTTCGCACAGGCGCGTGACAGTCAAGTCAGCCTCGATGCCGCCCCGCTCATTCAGCCATTGCGTATAGACAATGCGGCCCGGTTCAACGTCAATGTTATTGGCCGAGATATGGTTCAAGGCTTTCAGGGCATCTGCCCCTTCGACCCGGTATTTTGCGAAGGAATGCTGATCAAAAAATACGACATCATTTTTGAGTTTGTCGGCCTCATATTGCGCGCAGGGAAACCAGTTCTGCCGCCCATAGGAATACTCATATTCGCGTTTCACCCCGGGCCGCACATACCAGTTGGGCCGCTCCCAGCCATTCACTTCGCCATAAACCGCACCAAGCTTATCCGTATACTGATGAATGGCTGACCGCCGCACACCCCTTGCGGTTTCTGCCTGACGGTAGGGCCAGTGCATGGCATAGAGCAACCCCAGGGATTCCGACACCCGTTCGCGAATGTAGTTGGCATTGGACTGGAAGGGGTGAATGCGGCGGATGTCGATGCCGTTCACATCCATCGGCGGATGGCCATACTTGATCCATTGCGACAGCACCAATCCGGCCCCACCGGAACTTTGAATGCCAATGGAGTTGAAGCCCGTGGCCACAAACAGGTTGCCCACTTCCGGCGCTTCACCGAGATAATAGCGGACGTCAGGCGTGAAACTTTCCGGCCCGTTGAAAAACAGCTGAATGCCAGCGGTTTCCAGCAGCGGCACCCGGATGATGGCGTTGTTCAGGATCGGCTCGAAATGGTCCATGTCTTCGGGCAGGGTGACAAAGGCATGCTCCTCATCGATGCCGCCACCTCCCCAGGGCTTGGCCTTGGGTTCGAAGGCACCCACCATCAACTTGCCGGCGTCTTCCTTGTAATAGGTGCATTCATCCGGCACGCGCACCACGGGCATGTTGCGGGGCAGGGCGTCAATGGGTTCCGACACGATGTAGAAATGTTCGCAGGCATGCAGCGGAATGTTGACACCGATGGATTTGCCCAGATGCCGTGACCACATGCCCGACGCGATCACCACCTTGTCGGCGTGAATGGTGCCTTCGGTGGTTTCAACACCTGTGGCCTTGCCCTTGTCGGTGAGGATGCGGGTGACCTTGCAGTTTTCAAACACCTTGCCACCGCGCGAGCGCGCCCCGGCTGCCAGGGCCTGCGTCACATCAATGGGATTGACCTGACCATCTTTCGGCAGAAACACGCCCCCTTTGACCCCATCGAGATTATAGTGCGGCAGCCGGGCCTTGATCTCGTCGAGTGAAATCACATCCACTTCAAGACCAAAGTTTTTCGCCATCGAAGCACCGCGCAGAAGTTCCTCATAGCGGCCCTGGTTCAGGGCCAATGAGATCGAACCATTCTGCTTGAAGCCTGTGGCCTGGCCGGTTTCTTTTTCCAGACCCTCAAACAATCCGGCCGTGTATTTTGCCAGCTCGGTCAGATTGCGTGAAGCGCGCAGCTGCCCCACCAGGCCCGCCGCATGCCATGTGGTGCCGGAGGTCAGTTGTTTCCGTTCCAGCACCACAATATTGGTGACGCCAATTTTCGTGAGATGATAGGCGATGGAGCAGCCGACGATGCCACCGCCGACGATGACGACGTCAGCCCGTTGTGGCAGGGTGCGGGGGGATGAACTCATGGGCACGGCTCCTGTTTCCGGATAAGTTACCAGATCGCGGCGAAAGCCATAGGTCCAACCGCTTCACCCCTGTTCGTATCAGTTGGCCCCTTCTGGCCAAAACCCTTTGCGGCAAAAATCCATCTCCGCTAAGAAGCGGCCAACAAATCAAGGATCCTGATCATGTACCGTGGTGATATTCTTCCGAAAGACGCCTATGACCGTCTGCAGAAAAACCCCTCAGCCGTGCTGATTGATGTGCGGTCCCAGCCCGAATGGACCTTCGTTGGTGTGCCCCAGGTGGACCGTTTGATGCGGGTGTCCTGGCAGGTCTATCCGATGATGGACGTCAATGCGAAATTTGCAGACGAAGTCAAAGCCATGGGCCTTGGCAATGATACCGAGATCATGTGCATTTGCCGCTCAGGTGCACGGTCCGCTTCGGCCGCCTCGATGCTGGCCTCCGCCGGATTTACCAATTGCTGGAATGTGGCCGAGGGTTTCGAAGGCGACAAGAATGCACAGGGCCGCCGTGGCCAGACCAATGGCTGGAAAGCCGCCAATCTGCCCTGGGCACAAAGCTGAGCAAGATGACCAAAAAGACCCGCACCAAAAACGCACCCCAATGGGGTGATGCCACCAAACTCGTCCGCGGTGGCCTCGAACGCACCGGTTTCGGTGAAACCTCGGAAGCGCTTTATCTGAATTCCGGTTTTGTCTATGACGCTCCGGAAACCGCCGAAGCGCGCTTTGCCGGGCAAGATGACGGTTATGTCTATGGCCGTTACGGCAACCCCACAGTATCGATGTTCGAAGAGCGTCTGGCGCTGTTGGAAGGGGCTGAGGCGTGCTATGGCGTGGCCTCGGGCATGGCGGCGGTTTATGGGGCGCTGGCCTGCCAACTGAAAACCGGTGATCACATTGTCGCGTCAAAAGCCCTGTTTGGTTCGTGCTATCAGGTGATCACCAGCATTTTGCCGCGTTTCGGCATCACCCACACCCTTGTCGATGGCAATGACCTCGCAGCCTGGGAAGCTGCCTTCACAACAGATACCAAAGCCGTGTTTCTCGAAACACCTTCAAACCCGACCCTGCAGATTGTCGATATCGCCGCCGTCGGTGAACTGGCAAAGAAGCATCACGCCTGTTTTGTCGTTGACAATATTTTCGCAACGCCGATCCTGCAGAAGCCGCTCGACATGGGAGCCGACGTGATCGTCTATTCCGGCACCAAGCATATGGACGGCCAGGGCCGTGTGTTGGGCGGGGCCATTGTGTCAACCCGGCAGTTCAAGGATGAGTTGCTGAAACCCTTCCTGCGCCACACCGGGCCTTCGCTGTCGCCGTTCAATGCCTGGGTGTTGCTGAAAGGACTTGAGACCCTGAAGCTGCGCGTGGAAGCCCAGAGTCAATCAGCGGAATCAATTGCCGAATATTTGTCAGCGATGAAAGTTGTATCGCGGGTTTTGTATCCGACCCTCGACGCACATCCCGGCTCCGACATTGCCAGACGGCAGATGAAGAGCGGTGGCACCATGGTGACATTCGAAGTTGAAGGCGGAAAGAAAAAAGCCTTCGATGTACTGCGCAATCTGCGCCTGATCGACATCTCCAACAATCTGGGCGACGCAAAATCCCTGATGACCCACCCCGCCTCAACCACCCACCGCAACATCGGCCCCGAAGCCCGCGCCATGATGGGAATCACCGAAGGCATGCTGCGCTTGTCTGTGGGGCTGGAAGACATCAAGGATATTCTGGACGACGTGAAGGCAGCGCTGCAGGGGTAGTTGCGATTCAGGCTGAAAGCATGAGCACAAAACTCAGATTTTGTTGACGATTGTGGATGCAAGATCAGCGGATGCAGATCACCCGCCATCGCATTCCTAACGTCATTTGGCCCATCGCGATAACCTTCGCCTTCGCCGTAATCTTGCTTGCCATGGGTCGTGAGCCGATCTGCAAATGTGGATACATCAAGCTCTGGCATGGAGTGGTCAACAGTTCGGAGAACTCCCAGCATCTTTCAGACTGGTATACCTTCTCCCACATCATTCATGGCTTTATCTTTTATGGCGTCATGCATCTCGCCGGACCGCGCTGGAGCTTGTTGCTCAGGCTGACATTCGCAACCTGCATCGAAGGCGCATGGGAAGTTTTTGAAAATACGGACTTCATCATTAACCGCTACCGTGAAGCCACCATTTCCCTCGACTACTATGGCGATAGTGTCTTGAACTCCGTCAGTGATATCGTGTCGATGATGCTGGGCTTCTTCATTGCATCAAGGCTTCCCGCTTGGGTCACACTTGCACTGGCCGTGCTGTTTGAACTGGTGGTGGGTTATATGATCCGGGACAACCTGACCCTCAACATCATCATGTTGCTCTGGCCGCTTGACGTGATCAAGCAATGGCAGGCGGGTGCCTGAAGCACCCGCCGCACACGTGATCATTCGCAGTCAATATACTTGAAGCCGTCGCATTCCGGATCGCTGCATTTCTGCCCCGTGTGCAGAAGCCGGGTTTTGTAGATATTGTCGTCCTTTTTGAAATCCACGGCATGGTCATTACCCTGTGCCTTGCAGTAGTAGTCGGCCGCAGGCTTGCCGCAATCTGTGGCCCAGGTGAAACACCAGTCGAGCCTGCGGTTGCCCGCCATCGGATTCTCGTAGTGTACGGGTTGATTGTCTTCTTCACCATAACCCTCTGGCTTCTGACATGTAATTTCGGTGAAGCTGTCACAACCCGCCTCGTCGCAAATCTGGTTTGATGAAATGATGCGCGTCGGCTCGCCGGCATCTTCCCATTTCGAAAAATGCGATGATGATTCATAGCCTTGCTTGACGCACCATTCGTCAGCAGCAGGCTTGCCGCAGTCCGTGGCCCAACCCTTGCACCAATCCAGCGCCAGGTTTTTGTAGTGGGGGTTATCGAAACTCTTTTCTGTGGCAAAAGCCGGGAAAGACCATCCGGCCACTGCTATTACAGCCAAAGCTGACATTCGCAAAAATTTGGGCATTGTTCACTCCGTCTCAAGTGTTCAAATGCCCCCTCTGACCTGAATCATGCGCCTGCTCGCGGCTTTCGTCAATCCACTTCAGCGATACGCGCGCGCCGCAAACTTTTGCGGATAGACCGGTTCGACAATAAAATGCGGAAGCGGGGTCACAAACTTTTCGCCATCCGTCACGATACGGCAAATATCACCGTCAACAGATGTGACAACGCCTTCACGCCCGTCCGGGATCATCACCGTGTAGCCCGGGGTACACCAGTTGGTTTGGGCTGGTTCAGGAACATCAAAGGGTGCTGTCAAAGCAGCCATCACTGTTATGATCGTATGGGAAATGTCCGTCATGGATAATAATGATTCCGTCGCCTTGCATCCGCAACTTTAACGCAACCATAACGTTTGGCAAGTCCATGTGCCGCATTTCCGTTGTCCAGCGGCGGGCCGGCTCTCGCCATTCATGTCACTTCCGGCTAGGTATTCGTCATGGGAGGCCTCACATGCAGTCAAAAGTTATCATCACCTGCGCCGTAACAGGGGCTGGTGACACCGTGGGCAAGAGCGCCCATGTGCCGGTCACACCGGAGCAGATCGCCAATGCCGCACTCGAGGCCGCCGCTGCTGGTGCTACTGTGGTTCATTGCCATGTGCGCAACCCGGAGACAGGAAAAGGCTCACGTCGCGTGGATTTATACCGAGAGGTTATGGAACGGATACGCGCCAGGAATACCGACGTGATTATCAATCTCACCGCGGGAATGGGTGGCGATGTTGTGGTCGGCGATGGTGAGACACCACTGGAATTTGGCGAAGGTACGGATTGTGTGGGACCGCTGGAACGGCTGGTTCACGTTAAGGAACTTCGCCCGGAACTCTGCACGCTGGATTGCGGCACTTTGAATTTTGGCGACGGCCAATCCATTGTGGTGCAAACGCCCACGCAGTTGCGCGAACAGGCGAGTCTCATCAAATCCTACGGCGTAAAGCCGGAAATGGAAATTTTTGATTCAGGAAATCTCTGGTTCGCCAACCAGATGGTGAAGGAAGGCTTGATCGACGGCCCTCCACTCTATCAACTCTGCCTCGGTATTCCCTGGGGTGCGCCCTTCAACACTGAGACCATGGCATATCAGAAGTCGCAATTGCCCGAAGGCGCCGTGTGGGCTTCCTTTGCCATCGGGCGGCAACAGATGCATGCGGTGGCACAGGCCGTACTACTGGGTGGCCATGTGCGGGTGGGACTGGAAGACAATCTCTGGCTTGAGAAAGGTGTTCTCGCCACCAATGGCGCACTGGTTGAAAAAGCTGTGAAAATCATCGAGCTGCTGGGAACGAAGGTGGCAACGCCGGATGAAGGCCGCGCCTTGCTGGGATTGAAAAAATGAATATCAAGACGGTTGGTATTGCTGGCACTGGATTGATTGGCGCAGGTTGGGCTGCGCGGCTGTTATTCAGGGGCTATAACGTCATTGCCTTTGACGTTTCACCCGATGCAGAAGCCAAGCTCAAATCGCAGATCAAAACTGCCTGGCCGTCGCTTGAAGCCCTGCTCGGCAAGCCATTGAAGAAAGGCAAACTCACCTTCACCGCAAATCTGTCGGAGATGGCAAGCAAGACCGACTTCATTCACGAGGCGGCACCCGAACGGGAGGACTTGAAAATCCGCCTGTTCAAGGAGATTGACGCACTGGCGCGGCCAGAGGTGATCATCGCCTCCTCCTCCTCAGGTTTCCTGCCGACAAATCTGCAATCGCAATGCAAACACCCAGAGCGCGTCATCATCGGGCATCCGTTCAATCCGGTTTATCTTCTGCCGCTTGTCGAAACTGTGCCGGGAGAGAAGACCTCTGCCGAAGCCATGGATCGTGCGGGTGAATATTTCGAAGCCATCGGCATGCAGGTGTTGCGGCTCAAAAAAGAAATCATGGGTTATGTGTGCGACCGGCTGCAGGAAGCCCTGTGGCGCGAGAGTTTGCACATTCTCAACAAGGATATTGCGAGTACGGGCGATATTGATGATTCCATTGTCTATTCCGCAGGCATGCGCTGGGCCTTCATGGGCTCGTTTTTGACCTATCACGTGGCGGGCGGACCCGGGGGAATGCGGGATTTCATCAAACAATTTGACCCCACTTTGGAACTGGACTGGACAGATCTCAAATTCCCCCAGTGGAATGAAGCGCTGGAGAAGCGACTGGTTGAAGGCTGCGAAACACAGGCCGAAGGCCGCGCAGTCGCCGCCATCGAAGCCAAGCGCAACGCCATTCTGGTGGATATGATAAAGCTGTTCCGCAAACACAAGATCGGGTCCGGGCTTGTGCTCGACCGGGAATGGAAGGCAAGGAAGAAGAAGTTGAAGGCGAAGCAATAGTCCCCTCATCCGCCCTTCGGGGTACTCCCCCGGCGAAGACGCCGAGGGAGAAAACACCTTTCTCCCTCGGCCCCTCTTGGCCGGGGGAGTACGGCGAAGCCGGGAGGGGGTGTGTGAAAAAGGATCCAAACCAATGCACCACCGCGTCATGATCACCGCCGCCGCCACGGGCATTGGCCGCGCCATTGCCAAGG
>CAXTKL010000060.1:0-17261 GCA_964244825.1 uncultured Aestuariivirga sp. | reverse complement strand
CGCTCCATCTTCGGTCCCACCAACAAGGAAGTCACACAGCCAGACTGGATGAACGGCTCCATTGAATTGGCGGGCGGTCTGGCTTTGACCATGAACCGCGTGGTGATCCTGATTTTTGCCATCGCGGTGTTCTTCGGCCTCATGGCGCTGATGAAGAAAACCCCCATCGGTTTGCAGATGCGCGCTGTCACGCAAAACCGCCCGATGGCCAATGCCATGGGCATTCGTTCGTCATGGGTGGATGCGCTGACCTTTGGTTTGGGCTCCGGCATCGCAGGCCTTGCAGGCGTGGCCCTGTCGCAAATCGACAACGTCAGCCCCAATCTTGGACAAAGCTATATCATCGACTCGTTTCTCGTCGTGGTCTTCGGCGGCGTGGGAAATCTATGGGGCACGCTTGCAGGTGCCTTGACGCTGGGCGTGGCCAACAAATTCCTTGAACCCTTTGCGGGTGCCGTGCTCGGCAAGATCATCATCCTTGTGGCCGTGATCCTGTTCATCCAGAAACGCCCGCGCGGCCTCTTCGCTCTCAAGGGCCGCTGGGTGGACGCATGATCAATCAACCCGTCATGCCGCTGCTGGGTCGGGGCGGGATCATTTTTCTGGCCATCGTGCTGGCTGTTGGCGTGATTGTGCCTGCTCTCAATTTGTATCTGCCTGCAACATCAGCAATTCATGTGCCTGACTATATCGTGACGTTGCTCGGCAAATATCTCTGTTACGCACTGCTCGCCTTGGCCGTTGATCTGGTCTGGGGTTTTGCCGGAATTCTGAGTCTGGGCCACGGCGCGTTCTTTGCCTTAGGCGGCTATGTCATGGGCATGTACATGATGCGCCAGATCGGCACCCGCGGGGTTTATGGAAATCCGGATCTACCGGATTTCATGGTGTTCCTGAACTGGAAGGAAATGCCATGGTATTGGCACGGCTTTGAATATTTCCCCTTTGCGCTGGTGATGATCGTGTTCGTGCCCGGGCTGCTGGCTTTTGTGTTCGGCTTTCTCGCTTTCCGGTCGCGTGTTACCGGAGTCTATCTCTCGATCATCACGCAGGCCATGACCTTCGCTCTGCTGCTGGCCTTTTTCCGCAACGACATGGGCTTTGGCGGCAACAATGGTTTGACTGACTTCAAGGACATCATGGGCTTCTCCGTGCAGGCACCTTCGACACGCGGTGTGTTGTTCTTCCTGTCGGCCCTGGCGCTGGCTGCATGCTTCGTCATTGCACGCAAAATCGTGTCATCGAAACTCGGTCGCATTCTCGTCAGCATTCGCGATGCGGAATCACGCACACGGTTTTTGGGCTACCGGGTCGAGCACTACAAACTTTTCGTTTTTGTGGTGTCAGCCATGATGGCGGGCATTGCCGGTGCGCTCTACGTACCACAAGTCGGCATCATCAACCCTTCTGAATTCTCGCCTGAGAACTCGATTGAAACCGTGATCTGGACAGCCTTTGGCGGACGTGGAACCCTGTGGGGGGCTGCACTCGGAGCGATTGTCATCAATGCCGCGAAAAGCTGGCTGACGGGCGTCATGCCCGATGCCTGGCTGTTCATGCTGGGTGGTTTGTTCATCGTGGTCACCCTGTTCATGCCCAAGGGTCTCGCGGGATTGTTTGCGGGTTGGCGCAAATCGATACCTGATAAATCAGACCCGACCCTTGCACCACAGGCCGCCGAATGACCGCTGTTCCCAAGCACGAACTTGCCGAAACGCTGTTGTTCCTCGAAGGCGTCAGCGTATCATTTGATGGCTTTAAGGCCCTCAACAATCTGGGCCTTGATGTGGCACGGGGTGAAATGCGCGCTATCATCGGTCCCAATGGCGCAGGCAAGACGACCATGATGGACGTGATCACCGGCAAGACCCGGCCTGATGAAGGCCGCGTGGTGTTCAACAACATCGATCTCACACGTCTGGATGAAGCGGCCATCGCCAATCTCGGCATTGGCCGCAAATTCCAGAAGCCCACGGTGTTTGACAATCACACGGTATGGGACAATCTGGAACTGGCGCTGAAGACCAATCGCTCACCCTGGGCTTCGCTGCGCTGGAAACTGACCAGTGTGGACAAGGACAGGATTGTCGAAACGCTGGAACGCATCAATCTGAAACCAGCCTTCGCCACGCTGGCGGGAAGTTTGTCTCACGGGCAAAAGCAATGGCTTGAAATCGGCATGCTGCTGATGCAGCAGCCCGACTTGCTGCTTGTCGACGAACCCGTGGCCGGCATGACCGACGCCGAGACCGAAAAGACCGCCAATATGCTGCGCGACATTGCACAGAGCCGCTCCGTGGTTGTTGTCGAACATGACATGACATTCATCCGTGCACTGAATGTGCGGGTGACGGTATTGCACGAAGGCTCGGTTCTGGCCGAAGGCAGTCTTGACACCGTGCAGAACAATCAGCGGGTCATTGACGTTTATCTGGGGCGCTGAAGCATGTTGAATGTCTCGAACATTGATGTGTACTACGGTGCCAGTCAGGCGCTCCACGGCGTATCGCTTGCTGCGGAACAGGGCAAGGTAACATGCATTCTCGGCCGCAACGGCGTGGGCAAGACCAGTCTGATCCGCGCCATTTCCGGATTGTCTCCAACGCGTGCGGGATCACTGGTGTTCGATGGCAAGGATATCACCAAAATGCCAACGGCGGAGCGGGCCCGCAATGGCGTTGCACTGGTGCCACAGGGACGCGAAATATTCTCGCAACTCACCGTCGCAGAAAATCTGAAAACTGGTTTCGGCATTTTAACACGCAAGGACCGCGACTTCCCGGCGGAGTTGTTCGATCTCTTTCCTGTTTTGAAGTCGATGCTGAACCGGCGCGGTGGGGATTTGTCGGGCGGTCAACAGCAACAACTGGCGATTGCCCGCGCCCTTGTCATGCGGCCCAAGTTGCTATTGCTGGATGAGCCGACAGAAGGCATTCAGCCTTCCATTATCAAGGACATTGAACGGGTCATTGCGCTGCTGCGTGACCAGGGCACCATGGCAATTGTGCTGGTCGAACAATATTTCGATTTTGCCAAACGCCTCGCCGACAACTTCATTGTGCTGGATCGAGGCCGCACGGTTCTGGCTGGTGACAGCGAGGTATTGGAGGCAACCGATGTGCGGGCGCATTTGACGGTTTAAATATCGAGCGCCTCGATATTTGCAAACGCGTTGCGCAAGGCCTTTGACCATTCCGTGGATAGCATTTTGAAGTAGGGATCATCCGGGCCAATACGTTTGGTGTGTTCAATTTTGAGAGTGTCAGTTTCATAGGTGAGCAGATCGATGGGAAGTCCCACGCTGAGATTGGAGCGTAGTGTCGAGTCGAATGACAGCAGCACCATCTTGGCAGCCTCCCCCAGTTCCATTTCGGTGCGCGCCACACGGTCGAGAATTGGTTTTCCGTATTTGTGTTCGCCAATCTGGAAGAAGGGTGTGTCCGGCGTCGCTTCAATGAAGTTGCCAGCGGCGTAAATGTTGAACAGCCGTGACCTCTCGCGCCCAATTTGCCCACCAAAAATAAAGCTGGCGGCAAAGGATTCCCCGTTGGACGAGAGGTGTTCGCCATCGGTGCGTTTCACTTCGCGTATGGCATCGCCCACCAGGTGTGCGGCCTGAAACATGGTGGCGACGGTGCGAAGTGAATCACCCTCGGCTTCCGGATGTTCAATCTGTTCCGAAATCACGCTGACCACAGCTTGCGTGACGGCCAGATTGCCCGCCGTGAGCAACACGAAAATCCGCTCACCCGGATACTCCCATGTATAAAGTTTCTTGAACTTGCCGACATTATCCACACCCGCATTGGTGCGCGTATCAGCGGCCATGACAAGGCCCTTGTCCAACAACATGCCGACGCAATAGGTCATTTCAAGCGAATCCGGTATTTTCCCACAACTACTGTTCCGAGATTTCGACGCGCACTTCAACCCTCAATTTTTCTTCGCCGAAGCCGCCGCGCCTGGTGCCGCGCACGGGCGCCACGGCTGGCGCATCCAGACCGGCGGCGACGCGCACATATTGGTCCGTCGGGCATTGGCCATTGGCGGCATCAAAACCCACCCAACCCAATTCCGCTACGAACAGTTCGGCCCAGGCGTGGGCTGCAGTCGATGACGCGCCGACGCCAGTGACCAAATAGCCGGTGACATAGCGTGCCGGAATCTTCATGGCGCGTGCAAGAGCGATCATGATGTGGGCATGGTCCTGGCACACGCCCCGGCCTGCTGCATAAGCTTCTGCCGCTGTCGTTTGTGCGTCGGAGGTTCCGGTTTCATAGGCGACGTGGCCATGCACCGCCTGCATCAGGCCGTGTGCCACTTCCAGGGCCGGCTTTTTGCGGTTGAAGCTGTTGGCGAGCTTTTGCAGTGGTTCGCTGATGCGGGTGGGCGGTGTGACTCGCAGGAAAACGACGTCGGGGGCAAGGCCAACAAGACCGCGCACAACACCTTGGGCATCAGTTGATTCGACGTCACCTTCCGCGACGATCTCCATGCCATCAGCACCGGGGGCAGAGGTGACGAGATGAACCCAATTGCCAAAGCCATCGACATAGCGCAGGGCGTTTTCAATGCCGGGACATCTGACACTCCATGTCAAACAGCGCTGTGTTGCAAAATCAGCGGGTTGCAAATGAAACCGTTGCACCAGGGAGCGGGGGGCATCGTCGTAAGTATAGTGGGTAACATGGCGGACGTGGAGGCGCATGTCACCTCACGGGAAATTATAGGTGCGCCCGATATCCATCGATAGCGCGTTGTTGCCGTCTATAAAATCCTGCAAATATTCATGCAGGCCCGATTGAAAAATATCCTCCATCTTGCCACTGCGCAAGCGTGACGCTATCTCGGCAGCCTTGCTATGGCAATCATAGGCTTGTCCGTGCAGGGTTGAGAGGCCTGCAAGGGCCGTGTTGATCCATTGATAGCTGAACAGCAATGAACGCGGCATCTCCTCACGCAGAATGAGGAATTCAGCAACCAGCCACGGCTTGTAGTTGCTGTCGCGGTAAAACCAGCGATAGGCCCGGTGGGCTGACACGCTGCGCAGGATCTGCGCCCATTGATGCGCATCAAGATCCGATCCGACATCGGATGGCTTTGGCAACAAGATGAAATATTTTACATCGAGAATGCGCGCCGTGTTGTCGGCACGTTCGATGAAATTGCCAAGTTGGCTGAAGTAATAATTCTCGTTGCGCAGCATGGTGCCAAGAATGGCACCGCGAAATGACATGGACCGTTGTTTCACCCAATCCAGAAACACCGGCAAGCGGTCCTTGGTTACGTCAGCCGGTTTGATGGTCACAAGCTCGTTCCATGTGGAATTGATACTTTCCCACACATCACGCGTGAGCGCGGTGCGCACGGCGCGGCCATTGTTGCGGGCTGCCCGGACCACAGAGCGGATCGAGGTGGGATTGCTGTCATCGAAGATGAGATAGTTGATGACGTGTTCACCTTTCACATCGTCGTGGCTCAGCATGTAGGTGTCTTCGCAGGCTGCGCTGAGCAGGGTCGAGCGCCACTCGTCCCGGTGCCCCTCAATGCGCCCTGGCATCAGCGAAATACGATGGCCCACCTCGAGCAGACGCGCCATGTTTTCGGCGCGTTCAAAGTAGCGCGACATCCAGAACAGGGAGGAGGCGGTGCGTCCGAGCATCAACAGGTCCCTCTCCGTCTCGCTTTGCTCGCCACCTCTCCCGCAAGCGGGCAAGGAAAAGCCATGGGTTTCCTCGCCCGCTTGCGGGAGAGCTGGATCACAGGCAAGGCCTGCGAGACGGAGAGGGAACTTCCGCTCATGCCACTAATCCTCCAACACCCAGGTGTCCTTGGTGCCGCCGCCCTGGCTCGAATTCACCACCAGTGATCCCTTCTTCAAGGCAACGCGCGTCAGGCCGCCGGGTGTGATGCGCACGCGATCCCCCGACAAGACAAAGGGACGCAAATCCACATGCCGTGGTGCCACGCCGGAGGTGGTGTAGGTGGGAACAGCGGAAAGCGCCAAAGTGGGTTGGGCGATATAATTGTCCGGTCTTGCTTTCAGCTTGGCGCGGAAGCTTTCAATTTCCTTTTTTGATGATGTCGGCCCGACGAGCATGCCGTAGCCGCCGGAACCATGGACTTCCTTGACCACCAGTTCCTCAAGGTGTTCGAGCACATATTGCAGCGACTTCGCCTCAGCACAGCGCCAGGTCGGCACATTTTTCAGGAGCGGTTTTTCACCCGTATAGAATTCGATAACGTCAGGGATATAGGTATAGATCGCCTTGTCGTCGGCAATACCGGTGCCCGGTGCATTGACGATGGTCACGCGGCCCGCGCGATAGAGATCAAACAGTCCAGGCACGCCAATGGTGGAGTCCGGCTTGAAACTCAAGGGATCAAGATAGGCGTCGTCGATGCGGCGATAAATGACATCGACGCGCTGCGGTTCCTGCGTGGTGCGCATGTAAAGATAGCCATCCTGCACAAAGAGGTCGCTGCCTTCACACAGCTCAGCGCCCATTTCATCAGCCAGAAAAGCGTGTTCGAAGAAGGCCGAATTGTGAATGCCGGGGGTGAGAACCACGATGGCGGGTTCGCCATTGCACCCGGCAGGGGCCACACTCGCCAGAGTCTGGCGCAACAGTGACGGATAATTGTCAACGGGAGCAATGCGCTGTTTTGAAAACAGTTCGGGAAACAGGTGCATCATGGTTTCCCGGTCTTCCAGCATGTAGGAGACCCCGGATGGGGTGCGGCAATTGTCTTCCAGCACGTAGAACTCGTTCTCGGCAATGCGCACGATGTCGATACCGATGATGTGCGCATAGATGCCCCGTGCGGGTGCAACCCCCACCATTTCCGGCACAAAGGCAGCGTTGTTGATAATCACATCAGCGGGAATGCGGCCTGCCCGCAGGATTTCCTGCCGGTGGTAAAGGTCGTGGATAAAGGCGTTGAGCGCACGTACCCTTTGTTCGATGCCCGCCGACAACCGGCGCCATTCGGATGCAGCAAACACGCGGGGAATGATGTCGAAGGGGATCAGCCGTTCCGAGGCTTCATCATCGCCATAAACCGCAAAGGTGATGCCCTGGCGGCGGAAGCGGCTTTCGGCTTCCCGGGTGGCGCGTTCCACGTCTTTTTTCTTGAGCGACTTCAACCAGTCTTCAACCTGCACATAGGGCCCGCGTGTGCCGTTGGTCTTGTCCAGCATTTCATTGAAGATCGTCGCCATGGCCATCCTCTCAAACACCAGTTTGTGTCAGTCCGCCGTGTTTTTCAAGAAAGGAAACGACGTCGGCCAAACCCTTTTGTCGCAACAGGTCCGTGAACACATAGGGACGGCCATTGCGGGCCTTCTGCGTATCGACTTCCATCACCGCAAGATCAGCCATCACATGCGGAGCGAGGTCTGATTTATTGATGATGAGGAGGTCAGACTTGGTGATGGCAGGGCCACCTTTCCGCGGGATTTTTTCGCCCTGGCAAACCGAGATGACATAGAGCGTGATGTCGGCGAGTTCGGGCGAGAAGGTTGCGGCGAGATTGTCACCGCCCGACTCGATGAAAATCACGTCAAGATCGGGAAAGCGCCGGTTCATCGTGTCAATGGCAGCCAGATTGATCGAGGCGTCTTCGCGGATGGCGGTGTGCGGGCAGCCCCCGGTTTCAACTCCCATGATGCGATCTTCCGGGAGTGCCTGCAAACGGTTGAGAATGAGCGCGTCTTCCTTGGTGTAAATGTCATTGGTGATGGCGGCCAGGGAATATTTCTCCCGCATGGCCTTGCAGAGTTTTTCAGTCAGCGTGGTTTTGCCGGAGCCGACAGGGCCACCGATACCGACGCGGAGAGGACCTGTGCTCATGTCCGGAAAATCCTTGGTTCAAGCGTTTCATGTTTCATGGCGGCGATGTCTGAGGCAATACAATTGGAGCCGATGTCATCAAGGGTTGCGATAGCAGCACGTCCAGCAGTCGCTGATATCAGCGGTGCGAGATTGCGCAAGACCTTGAGGCCTGCTGTCTGGCCCAGGGGCACCAAGCGAACTGCCACCGACACGAGTGCTGCGCAAAAACCTTGCAGATAGGCGGGCAAGGCGTGCTCAAGCGCTATCCCCATCTGATTGCAGGCGAGACCGGCGGCCACGGGATAGGCCGTTACATCTTGATGCGGTGCATCACCTGTCCAGACGCTAGCCGCGATATCGAAGTTGCGGCCAAGCTGAGTGGTTTCGGAATAGCGTTCTGCCGATCCTGCAAGTGCGCGTGCAAGATCGTTCGGATTTCCATGCCAACACTGGGCAAACAGCACGGCATCATTCCAGCCGGAGCCTGATTGCAACAGATCGGCAATCCAGGATTCCACATCATCCTGCGTGGTAATGCGGCCATCGGCAATCGCCTGTTCAAGGCCATGGGAATAGGCAAAACTGCCAACGGGGAATGTGGGCGACATCCAGTTCAGAAGCAGCAGCAATGAGTCAGTGCCCATGGGCGTAGGCTCCATGTTCTGGTGTGAAGGTTTCGCGTACGTCCGTGACTGTTGCGCCGAGCTGCTCCAGCATCTTCGCAATCACATGATCGCGGCGGATGAGAATGCGTGTCGCTTCAATCTGTGCCGCAAGATGGCGGTTGCCAATATGCCAGGCGAGCTGAGACAAGTGTGTTGAGTCACGCGCCGTAATTTCAAGCAACTCTTCGTCTGAGGCAATGATCTGCACCAGCCGTCCATCATCAAGGATCAGGCAATCGCGGTCGTCAAATTTCGTGGTTTTATCGAGGTCAACCATCACCTCGTCACCTTGTTGCAGCGTGACCAGCCTACGGCGGAGATGTCGCGCCTCGGCATCCATGACGATAATCTCCCATGGTGTTTCGAGGAGATACGGGGCGCGGACAAAACGGCTGGCACGGAGAGTCAAGGAAGGGACCTCATCCGCCCTTCGGGCACCTTCTCCACCAATAGGCGTGGAGAAGTGACTTGTTGCTGTCCCTTCTCCAGCCCTCTTGCTGGAGAAGGTGGCGCGAAGCGCCGGATGAGGTCCAATTGGCGGCACATCTTCAAAACAGAAAATACCTTTGCGTCATCGGCAGGCTTGTCGCGGGTTCGCACACCAGCAATTCACCATCGGCTCGCACTTCATAGGTCTCAGGATCAACCTCGATATTCAATATCTCATTGTTGTGGATCATGTCTTTCTTGCCAATGCCACCACGCGTATTTTTCACCGCCACCATTTTCTTGGCCGTGCCCAGCCTGTTGTGCAATCCACCTGCCAATGCCGCTTGCGAAACAAATGTCACCGATGAGTTGGTGCGCAATTTGCCAAAACTCGCAAACATCGGGCGGTAATGCACCGGTTGCGGGGTGGGAATTGACGCGTTAGGATCACCCATAGGTGCTGCGGCAATTGAGCCGCCAAGAAGCACCATTTCCGGTTTCACGCCAAAGAAGGCCGGATTCCAGATCACAATATCGGCGCGCTTGCCAACCTCAATTGAACCCACTTCATGGGAAATGCCATGGGCGACGGCGGGGTTGATGGTGTATTTTGCCACGTAGCGCTTAGCGCGGAGATTGTCGTTGCCTGTGTCACCGGGGAGAGACCCCCGCTGTTGCTTCATCTTGTGGCCGGTCTGCCAGCAGCGGATGATGACTTCACCCACGCGACCCATGGCTTGTGAGTCTGAGGAGATCATCGAGAAGGCACCAAGGTCATGCAGGATGTCTTCTGCTGCAATTGTCTCCTTGCGTATCCGGCTTTCAGCGAATGCAATATCTTCCGGGATACGCGGGGACAAGTGATGACACACCATCAACATGTCGAGATGTTCCGCCACCGTGTTGATGGTGAACGGGCGTGTAGGGTTGGTGGAGGACGGCAGCACATTGGGCAGTGACGCCACCTTGATAATGTCGGGCGCATGGCCACCGCCTGCACCTTCCGTGTGAAAGGTGTGAATGGTGCGGCCCTTGAAAGCGGCAATCGTGGCTTCGACGAAACCTGATTCATTCAGTGTGTCGGTGTGAATCGCCACCTGCACATCATGCTCGTCGGCAACAGACAAACAACAATCAATCGCAGCAGGCGTCGTGCCCCAGTCTTCGTGCAATTTGAGGCCGCAAGCGCCTGCCAAAATCATTTCCTCAAGTGCCGCTGGAAGTGACGCATTGCCCTTGCCCATCAAGCCCAGGTTCATCGGAAAAGCGTCAGCCGCCTCGATCATGCGTTCGATATGCCAGGCGCCTGTGCAGGTTGTTGCCAGTGTGCCGTGCGCCGGCCCCGTGCCGCCGCCCAGCATGGTGGTGATGCCGGAATAGAGCGCTTCCTCGATCTGCTGGGGTGCAATGAAATGGATGTGGCTGTCAATGCCGCCCGCGGTGATGATCTTGCCTTCGCCCGCGATAATCTCCGTGGACGGACCAATGATGATGGTCACAGCATCTTGCGTATCAGGGTTACCTGCCTTGCCAATGGCAACGATGCGACCCTCTTTTAAACCAATGTCAGCCTTGTAGATGCCCGAGTGATCGAGAATCAGCGCATTGGTGATCACGGTATCCATGGCACCCTCGGCACGTGTGGCCTGAGACTGACCCATGCCATCGCGGATCACCTTGCCGCCGCCAAATTTCACCTCTTCGCCATAAAGCGTGAAGTCTTTTTCGACTTCGATGATGAGATCAGTATCAGCCAGCCTCACCTTGTCGCCGACGGTGGGACCGTACATCTGGGCGTAAGTTGAGCGGGAGATTTTTGCCATGGCTTACCTCTTGATAGGGGCAAAGATGCCCGTCTTGAGCGCGTCTTTGTCGAATGAAAATGTTGGTTTTGCGTGGGCGTGGTTGTTTAGGCCGGCTATCAGGCAGTCAGAAAATCCTGCGACGCCGAATTCGAATATCCGTAATGCTTCGGCAACAATTTCTTCTTTTTCCAAAATGAGACTTTGGGACTCAAGCATATCGCGGATGACAGCGACTATAGCCTCTTTTCGATAGCCTTTTTGACGGCGCAAGCTCCACACCACTTCAACAAGTACGACCAAATTGACAAAAGCCGGGTTCTTGACGGTGCACTCCTCGTCAACAAAGCGTGTCGCAGCCTTAGACCAAAGTGGATCGTCCTCCAGAATATATCGCAGCAACACGCTGCTATCGATTCCCTTCAAGGCCTGGGTCCTTTTCTGTCTGGACGGTTGCGTTCCCAAACAGTTGCCATGATCTCCTCGTCATCATTGATCGGCTTGTCGGGTTTTCCAAACAAGCCTTTCAGATGTTGCAGGCCTTGTTTTTTGGCGATAATTTCCACACCACCGCCCGGCAAATCGCGGAACATGAGTTTGCGCGCACCTTCAATCCCAAGTTTTCGCCGGACTTCCACTGGCACTGTGACTTGACCCTTGTCTGAAATCTTTGCGTCATAAATACCCATGTTAGTGCTCCTTTTCCCTACTTTACTATAAAACGGGGAAAGTTCAATGCTCCATACTTTCTAGAGATGTCCCATTATTTTACCTTGAAACCCGAAAACCCGACGGTTACCCCCGAGTGGCACCATTGCCACCTCGCGGCGTTGCCCCGGTTCGAAACGCACAGCAGTTCCGGCCGCTATATCCAGCCGCATGCCCCGTGCTTTTGCACGATCAAAGTTCAGCGACTCATTGGTTTCGAAGAAATGATAGTGCGAGCCCACCTGCACCGGGCGGTCACCGGTGTTGGCGACTTCGAGGGTGACGCGTGTTGCACCGACATTAAGTTCTATGTCGCCAGATTTTGTGATGATTTCACCGGGAATCATGTTCGAGCCTCTAGCGTATTGGATGATGAACGGTAACGAGTTTAGTGCCATCAGGAAATGTCGCTTCCACCTGAACGTCGTGAATCATGTCCGGCACGCCGTCCATGCAGTCCGCCTTCGTCACCACATGCGCCGCAGCTTCCATCAAATCGGCCACACTGCGGCCATCGCGGGCACCCTCGACAACATAATCCGTGATCAATGCAATCGCCTCGGGGAAGTTGAGTTTCACGCCGCGCTGCTTGCGGCCTCTGGCCACCATGGCGGCCATGGCCACCAGCAGCTTGTCTTTTTCCCTTGGCGTCAGTTGCATAAAGTATCCTCAGAATGTCCAGGTTTTAGGCACATTTTCATGGCCCACGCAGGCAGTGAACACCTGAATCAGGGTTTTCCGCAAGTGAAAGCCGTCTTTGGCAAGCAGCCTTGCAACCAGCTTGCCATTCCAGGCGGAGGCGCCGTCCTCCGGGCCGAGAACTACGCGCACAGCATCAAGCCGGGTTTCAGCCTGTTTCGACACCAGCACCAGCGTTGCCGTGGCATGGTTGTCACCGAAGGTGGCTTTGGAATGTGGCCAGCAGGGCCCGAGACGAAACACATCTGAATGAACCAGTTTGCCGCCGGACCTGATGTTCCACCGATCCAAGACAGACAGTTGCTTGACCTGTTCGCCCATTTCCCGGCGGCCAAACACCATGGCTTCAACAGCGAAAAATGTTGATGCCTCCGCCAGATCAACATCCAGCCGCCGTTTCAGTGACGAGCCTTCAAAGAAAATACTTTCCTGCGGCATCCAGAACAGTGTGGAGCCATTGTCCGCCTGAAGTGTGATCCGCATCTCCGCTGGTGGCCCGAGCGTACGGTAAATGCGTTCAGCCGCCTGGGACGTCAGCGTCAGCGTGGCCCCGAGGCTTGCCGTAGCTGCGATAGACACCACGTCACCTCCCGCCAGGCCGCCGCTGGTATTGATCAATATCGCTTCCGATGTTCCGCGCGGCATGCGGCATTTGGCCGACCCCGCCTCGCGCATGACCTCGACACCATGGACTGCAACACGAAGCTCAACTGAACCCGCACTGCGCTGTCGTAGGAGTTGGGCAACGGCAGACATGGGCGCGAAGACCTCGTTGTCAAAAAAATGGCGGAAGGAGTGGGATTCGAACCCACGTTACGCTTTCACGTAAACACGCGTTCCAGGCGTGCGCCTTCAACCACTCGGCCACCCTTCCGCATTATTGGAACGGGCGGGGGATAACCCATTGCTCCCCACCTCGCAAGCGGGCTTTATTGTATCGGCTCGATATTCTATGGTTGCCGTTGATTTGGGGAGAAATGACAGTTGATGGCGCGCCGGGATGATGATGATGACGTGCCTTTGCCAGCAGAAAGCTTAGCAAAACTGGAGCGCTTGGCCAGGCTCTTGCGCCAGGCGGGCCACGCAAAGGGTCTGAATCCGGTGCAGTGGGAGGCCTTGCGCTATCTTGGCCGCTGCAACGCCCTGTCGCATTCGCCAGGGGCGATGGCGAAATATCTGGGGTCCACCAAGGGCACAGTGTCGCAAACCATCAAGGCGCTCGAGAAGAAAACGCTGCTGTCGAAACAAGTGGACGCCAAGGATTCGCGCGGCGTGGTGCTGTACCTGACAGAGACAGGCAAGGCTTTACTGGCCGATGATGACCTGCATGTGGTGAAGGCGGATATCGCTGAACTCCCGGACAAAACCCGGCGGCGCTTTGACCGGGCGCTCGATGCACTGCTGGAACAGGCGCGGCTGCGCCAGGGCGAACCGGCATTTGGCACGTGTGTTTCCTGCCGTTACTACCGCGAAGCCTCTTCGGGCCTGTCCGCCCATTGCATGAAGGTCAATGCCACGGTGACGGCGGCAGAAACCCTGCTCATCTGCGTGGAGCATGTGGGGCGATAGCTGTTCCCAGTCGGACGATCACGCCCGCCAGCAGTGTCAGCACCGTAAAGCCAAGCGCCAAGGGTATTGTAGTGCCGTTGAACATCTGGCCGATGAAAGCACCGATGGACGCACCGACGACCATTTGCAGAAAACCCTGTGTGGAGGCAGCCGTGCCCGCCACTTCACCCAGCGGCATCAGGGCCAGTGCACCATAATTCGAGAAGATGAAATTGAAGGTGACGAACCAGCCGCAGCTCAAGGCGAAGAACATCCATACCGGCAAGAGATTGAGATAACCGAGCGCCAGCATCACGATCGAATTCAGGCCAAACAGAATGAGGGCGCGGCTTGACAGTTTTTCCATGCCGAAGCGCACCACCAGTTGCGAATTGGCAAAGCCCGAAATGGCAGCCGCCACCCCACCCACGGCGAAAAAGGCGGGAAACCATTTTCCCATGCCATAGAGGGAAACATAAATTTGCTGGGATGAGGTTAAAAAGCCCATGAGTGCACCAAACAGCATGGCTGTGGCCAGAATATAGCTGAGCGAGACGCGGTTGCGGAACACGATGCCGAAACCTTCAACAATGGAACCCAGGGTGAAGGGCCGCTGGTTTTCTAGCTTCAGGGTTTCGGGAAGGCGAAAGAAAATCCAGATCAAAACCAACCCGCCCAGACCCGCCATGAAACCAAAGAGGCCGCGCCAATCCATCACCGTCAGCAGAAATTGCCCGAGCCCCGGTGCAATGATGGGCGATACCATCATGACCATGAACACCAGGGACAGGGTTTTGGCCATCTCGTCGCCCACGAACAAGTCGCGCACCAGCGCCATGCCGATGACCGCCGAAGCCGCCGCTCCTGCACCTTGCAGGAAACGCAGAACCAACAGGCTGTCAAAATCCTTGACGAAAAACGCACTCAATGCCGCCAGGCAATAAATGCCAACACCGCAGAGCAGTGGCATGCGCCGGCCAAAGCGGTCCGACAGGGGACCGAACACCAGCTGAAAAATGCCAAAGCCCAGCATATAGGCCGGGATCACCAATTGACGCCGGTTGGCATCCGCCTCGCCCAGACTTTCGCCGATGCGTTGCAGGCCCGGCAACATAATATCAATGGCAAAGGCATTGATGGCAATAAGTGCTGCCACCAGGGTGATGAATTCAGTCCGTCCAAGACGTCCGACAACGGGTGCGATGCGTGTGGTTTCTGCGTTTGACATGGGGAATCGTTAGGCTCCGGTCAGCGTGGAGGTCAAGACAATGACCCCGGATGGCTGTCATGCTGTTGCCGCATCAGGCAGCCCGTGTGAAAATCAGGGTGGAATAGGCCGGCACTTCAAGTGATGCGGATGCCGCAAAACCGTCCTGTGCGTGATCTTCAGTGATAATATCCTTTGCTACGGCATTGCTGAAATCCGGACTGTAGATTGATGCGTCGCTGTTGAAGCGCAGTTGCCAGTTTCCCGTTGCCGGAAAGCCGATGCGGTAGTTGCCGCGCATTTCTGTGCTGAAATTCATGATCACCACCACATCGTCTCCTGGGCCCTGTTGGTCAAAGCGGTGGAAAGCCACCACATTGGCACCGTCATTGACGTGGAACACATTGACGTTCTGGCCCATCAGCCCGCGGGTCTCGCCCTTGCGGTTGAGGCGCAGCGCAATCAGATCCCGGTACATGCGGACGATGCCCTTGAATGCGTTGTCCAGATGCCAGTCCAATGGCACATCGTCGCGAAACCACTCGCCTTGCAGAAACTCCTGGCCCTGAAACAGCATGGGAATGCCGGGCGATGTGAACACCAGTGCAGCGGCAAGTGTGGAGCGTTTCTGGGCAAACCAGCCAGTGGCGTTGCCAGGATCAATTTCATAGGGAACGCGGGCCTTGCCATTGGCCACCTCATCATGGGATTCGCTGTAGATGATGCGGCGGAAGGCATCATTGTCATAGCGAAAGGTGATGGCATCACGGATGGCGTCCATGGACCGGTCACCGTCTTCCGGAGTTACCACGGCAGCGCGCACCGGATGCACAAAGTTTGCGTCCCACTGGGCGTTAAATCCGGCACCGCCATTCGCAACATCGCCCGTCAAGGCATCCACCGTGCGCAGGTCTTCGGCGATGCTGATGCGGCGGCCTTCGACGCTGCGCATTTCAGAATTCAGCCACTGCATCAGCGACCATCCCTCGGGGATGTCATCACCGCCACTGCCGCCAACCGTGCGGATGTACAGCGTCATGTCAAAGCGCAGGCCGTTGATGTGATACTCATTGAGCCACATCATGATGTTGTCACGCATAAATTGCCGGACTTCGCCACGGCCATAGTCGGGCCGGGTCTTGCCCCAGGGGGTTTCAGCGCGGTGGTCATTGTAGAAATAAATGCCGCCACCGCCATTTTCGCTCCATCCGTCAAAGCGCCAGAGATCAAGGTCGCTGGGTCCGAAGTGGTTGAACACCACGTCAAGAATGACGGCAATGCCGGCACGGTGACATTCGCGCACAAAGGTTTTCAACCCGTCAGGGCCGCCATAGGCGCTTTCCACGGCGAAAATGTGGGCCGGGTTGTATCCCCAGGAACGGTCGCCCGCGAATTCTCCCACAGGCATGATCTGGATGGCGTTGACGCCCAGCCTTGTGAGATGGTCGAGGTGCTTCAAAGCGGTTGAAAACTTTCCAGTTTCGCCATCCTTGGCAACGAAGGATCCCACATGCATCTCATAGATCACCAGTTGATTGTGCGGCGGCAACTCCAAATGGATGTTCTGCCAGTCGAAGGCTTTGGTGTCGTAGACAATACCGTCGCCGACGGAATTGGTGACCTCACGGGCATAGGGATCGATCCGTTCGAACCTGTCGCCGCCATTGCTGATGATGAATTTATAGGTTTCGCCAACACAGGCACCCTTGGTGTCAATGCCCCAGACACCGTTATCCTCGCGTTCGAGGGCGAGTGGCTCACGTTTGCCGATCCGCACCGCAACTTTTTCGGCGTGGGGTGCCCAGACCCGGAATGTACATCCACCCTCATGAAGAATGGCACCCATGCCCCCTGCTTTTGCCATGCTGTTCTCCCGAGATTGAGCTTTTAACGGGGCATAACGTGGTAAGATGTCATTTGTTCCTTGAATGCACGCGGCTTGCATTCCCTTGCCAATTCTGCTTTATCCCGCTGACCTTCAACGCGAGTTTGAGGTTTCAATCGCCTGGCTGAATTAGGGCTGCCACGGCGGTGCCAACTAACATCCTGAAAGGATTGAACAAAATGCCCAAGATGAAGACAAAGTCGGCCGCTAAAAAGCGGTTCCGCTTCACCGCCTCTGGGCTGGTGAAGGCGGGTGCCGCGGGCAAGCGCCACGGCATGATCAAGCGCAGCAACAAGCAAATCCGCAATCAGCGCGGCACCATGATTCTGGCTCCCGGCGACGAAGGCCTGGTCAAGATTCACATGCCCTATGCTGGCAAATACTAAGAGGAGCTTGAAACATGCCACGTACAAAAGGCGGCGTCGTCGCTCGCCGTTCACACAAAAAGATCATGGACCGCGCGAAGGGTTATTTCTCGCGCCG
>CAXTKL010000059.1:0-17711 GCA_964244825.1 uncultured Aestuariivirga sp. | reverse complement strand
CCCGCCAGCAGGAACAGGTCAAAGTCACCCTGCTCGGCCATGGTCTGGCACACCTGCCACTCATTGACGCCAACGCCAAAGGCCTTGATCACCTTATCGTCCCGCAGCTTCTGCAGGGCCTTGTAGCCGCTTTGCATCACAGTCTTGATGTGTTCATCACTGGCGGCCTTTGAGCCGTGAGTCCAGATATCGCAATCATGCACCAGCAGAATGTCAATCGTGTCGAGGCCCAATCGCTCAAACGAAAACTCGAAAGAGCGCATGAAGCCGTCATAGCTATAGTCAAATGTCTCGCGGCGTGACGGTGTGTTGAAAAACTTGCCGATGGCCGTTCGCTCCGTGGGCGTGCTCATGTCGAGCACACGTCCGACCTTGGTCGAGACCACATAGTCACTGCGTGTCTTGCCATAGAGGAAATGGCCAAGCCGCGTTTCCGCCAATCCCAGTCCATAAAGCGGAGCCGTATCAAAATACCGGATCCCGGCTTTCCAGGCGGTGTCAAGCGTGGCGGCGGCGTCCGCATTGGAATGTGCACGGTAAAGATTGCCCAGGGGTGCGGTGCCAAAGCCCAGTTCCGTGAAGCTGAGGTCCGCCCCTGACGGCGCCTTGAAATGGCGTTTTTTCATTTGATCAGCTTTCGCATGTTGCTGTTGTGTTGCATCGGGATCAAGTCTAATGAACTGTTATATCAGTTTGCAAGATGAATTCACCATGAGCCTCAATGTCGTTCCGAAACCCTCAATGATCCGCCTGAATGCGGCTGACAACGTGCTCGTCACCACGCGTATCGTCGAGAAGGGCGAAACCACGCTGGAAGGCGTGGTGACGCGGGCGAAAGTCATGCGCGGCCACAAGATGGCATCAACCGCAATTGCCGATGGCACACCCATCCGCAAGTTTGGTCAGATCATCGGCTTTGCCAAGGGTGATATTCAGGCAGGCGACTGGGTGCATGAGCATAATGTTGTCATGGGGGAACTGGCCCATGATTATGCCTATGCGCAAGCTGCCAAAGCGGAACCGGTTTTGCCCGAAGCAGAGCGCGCCACCTTCCAGGGCTATCGCCGCAAGAACGGCAAGGTGGGCACGCGCAACTACATCGGCATCATGACCTCGGTGAATTGTTCAGCCACAGTTGCGACATTGATTGCCAAGGAAATGTCAAAGCCCGGTATGCTGGATGCTTACCCCAACATTGATGGTGTGGTGGCGCTCCGGCAGGACAATGGCTGTGTGATTGACTATCGCGGGGTGATTTTCGACACCTTCAAGCGCACGGCATGGGGCTATGCCACCAATCCCAACATGGGTGGCGTCATGATGGTGGGCCTCGGCTGCGAAGGCTTTCAGATCCCGCGCTTCAAGGAAGCCTACAAGGTGGAGGAGGGTGACACTTTCCGCACCATGACCATTCAGGAAACCGGCGGAACCCGCAAGACCGTGGCGGCGGGCGTGCAGGCCGTCATTGACATGCTGCCGCATGTGAACAACGTGAAGCGCGAAACCTGTCTGGCATCTGACCTGATCGTGGCCCTGCAGTGCGGAGGTTCCGATGGCTATTCTGGCATCACGGCCAATCCGGCGCTGGGGGCCGCTGTTGATATTCTGGTGCGCCACGGCGGCACCGGCATCTTGTCAGAGACGCCTGAAATTTATGGCGCTGAACACCTGCTCACGCGCCGGGCAGCGACACGCGAAGTGGGCGAGAAGCTGGTGGGCATCATCAAGTGGTGGGAAGACTATACCCGCCGCAACAACATGGAAATGAACAACAACCCCTCTCCCGGCAACAAGCTGGGCGGTCTCACCACCATTCTGGAAAAATCCTTGGGTGCCGCCGCCAAGGGTGGCACCACCACGCTGCAAGCGGTTTACAACTACGCTGACCCCGTCATCGCCAAGGGCTTCGTGTTCATGGACACACCGGGTTATGATCCCGTGGGTGCCACAGGCCAGGTGGCGGGTGGTGCCAATGTGATGTGCTTTACCACCGGGCGCGGCTCCGCCTATGGCAACAAGCCCTGCCCCTCAATCAAACTCGCCACCAATACCCAGATCTACAATCAGATGATTGAAGACATGGACATCAATTGCGGTGATGTGATTGAGGGTGTGTCGCTGGCCGACAAGGGCCAGCAGATTTTTGACCTGATCCTGAAAACCGCATCCGGCCATAAAACCAAATCCGAAGAGCTGGGTTATGGCGAAAACGAATATGTGCCCTGGTATATTGGCGCGGTGATGTAGCCTGTTTTGCCGCAAGCGCAGGCTTCCAGTCGCGGCATCAATGGGACCTCATCAGCCCTGCGGGCAGCTTCTCGAGGGGAGAAGCGACTGGGTGTGAGAACTTCCCCAATGTCCGACCATTTAGGGAGGCTTAACCATGAGTCGTTTTTTTTACTGGTGAAGCTGCCCCAAGGGCTGATGAGGTCCCTTGTTTCAGCTTCGCAAATCCGCCGGGTCATTTTTGCACCATGATTTTGCGCGAACTCCAGTTAACGGGCTGTCAGAGTTTGAGCGCTAGACCAGCTCCGGGTTTGGAGTCGTGTGCATGGGTCTGTTCGGGGGCAAGAAGAAGCGACAAGGCAAAGGCCGGGCGGAGCCGCGCTTGTTTGCTGACGTGCCAGCGCCCGGCGGCCGCAACGCAAAAAAATCCCAAAAGCCCCGGCGCAGCTTTTTCCGCTGGCTGTTCAAGATGTGTTTCGCCCTTGCTTTCTGGGGCAGTGTGGCCGCTGCAGGCCTGTTTGCCGTCACCTGGTATTCGCTGGACCAGAAGGGCCTGTTCCAGATACCTGAACGTGAACCGGGTGTGATGATCCTTGCCAGTGATGGCAGCGAGATTGCAGAGCAGGGCACTTTCTTTGGTGATGCCGTGTCTCTAGCGGAGTTGCCCAGCTATGTGCCCAACGCCATCATCGCCATCGAAGACCGCCGCTTCTATTCGCATTATGGTGTGGACCCCATCGGTATCGCCCGCGCCATGGCGCGCAATGTCATGCACGGGCAGATGCGCGAGGGCGGCTCAACGCTCACGCAGCAACTGGCCAAAAACCTGTTCCTCAACCATGAGCGCACCTTCAGCCGCAAGGCCCAGGAACTGGTGTTTGCGATCTGGCTGGAATCCAAATTCAGCAAGGATGAAATCCTGCAACTCTATCTGAACCGCGTCTATTTCGGTGGCGGTGCCAATGGCATCGACAAGGCGGCGCGGACCTTCTACGGCAAGTCGGCCTATGAACTGTCGCTGATGGAAGCGGCCACCCTTGCCGCACTGCTGAAGGCGCCCACCACCTATAATCCCGCCCGCAATCCTGAAGAAGCGTCGGCCCGGGCCAAGCTGGTTTTGGCCAACATGGTTACCGAAGGTTACATCAGCAAGCAGGACGCACTGGATGCTGTCGACAATCCGTCCAAGGCCGCGACCCATGATTTTACCCCAGCCACCCAATACGCCGTGGACTGGATCAACACCCAGCTGCCGCTGCTGATCAAGAAACAAACCCAGTCCCTCATCATCGAAACCACCATTGAACCCAACCTGCAGGCCAATGCGGAAAATGTGTTGCGCAAGCGCATTGCCGATAACGCCACGAAGCTGAATGTATCCCAGGGTGCCGTGGTCACCATGGATGGCACAGGTGCCATCCGCGCCCTGGTGGGCGGGCGCAGCTACAAGC
Organism: uncultured Aestuariivirga sp.; assembly: GCA_964244825.1. GTDB lineage: Bacteria > Pseudomonadota > Alphaproteobacteria > Rhizobiales > Aestuariivirgaceae > Aestuariivirga. The sequence continues at coordinate 14,034 of CAXTKL010000059.1, read as the reverse complement.
GCAGCCAGTTCAACCGCGCAACCGAAGCCAAGCGGCAACCGGGCTCCGCCTTCAAGGCCTTTGTCTACCTGGCCGCCATGGAAAATGGCTATCGTCCGGATTCCGTTGAAGTTGATGAGCCGGTAAAGATCGGCAATTGGAGTCCCGAAAACTACAAGCGCAAATACTTGGGCAACGTGTCGCTGGATCAGGCCTACTCCCTGTCGCTCAACACGATTTCTGCAAAACTCACGCAAGCCGTCTCACCGTCAAGTGTCACGCAGGTGGCCAGGCGTTTGGGCATCACATCGAGGCTCGGACAGGACGCATCGATAGCGCTTGGCACATCGGAAGTTTCACTGCTGGAAATGACCACGGCCTTCACACCCTTTGCCAATGGCGGGCGGGCGGTTGAACCCTTCATCGTCAAACGCATTCTCTCCCGTGATGGAACGGTGCTTTACACGCGCGGTGGTGACGGTCTGGGGCAGGTGATCGGCGAGCGTGAGCTCGGCGACATGAATGCCATGATGCGGCAGGTGATCCTCACGGGAACGGGCACCAAGGCCCGCTTTGATGGTCAGGACATGGGCGGCAAGACCGGCACCTCCCAGGATTATCGTGACGCATGGTTTGTTGGCTACACACCCTATCTGGTCACCGGCGTCTGGATGGGCAATGACGACAATACGCCCACCAGAAAAGTAACCGGCGGCTCGCTGCCGGCCCTTGTCTGGCACGACATCATGCAGCAGGCCCATCGCGGCATGTCTGAATTGCCGCTGCCGGGTCAGCCTTCGCAACCCACCCAGCCCGAGGTGCAGGTGTCAGACGTGAATATCAATGATGTGGTGGAACCTTCGCCACAGGTGGCCGCACCCTCAGACCAAACAGACCTGCGCAAAATCCAGCGGCCACGGCGTGAACGCGGCTTGCTCGCTCGCCTGTTCGGATTGGGAGAGGACAAGCCGGTGAAGGTGGCAAAGCCCGGACTTTATGATTGAGGGAACACTCACACCCCGTGATGTAATTTGTGCCCGTTGCTCTTCAGCCATTGCTTGGCCGCCCTTGTCTGCGCACAGTGGGTCAGTACCAGACGCCAGAAGCCTGGGCCGTGATTCATTTCTTTCAAATGCGCAACTTCATGGGCCGCCACATAGTCGAGTACAAAGGGCGGAGCCAGGATGAGACGCCAGGAATAGGACAGGGACCCATCTGCCGTACAAGACCCCCAGCGGCTCTTCTGGTCACGAACGGTCAGTTTTGAAAACTGGCATTGCATTTTCGTCGCATAGTCGCTTGACGCCCGGCGCAAATCTGTTTCCGCCTGCTGCTTCAGCCAGTCCACCAGACGGCGCTGCCAATGGGCCTCTGTACCGGACACTGAAATGGTTTGCGCCAGAGCGTCAACCTGCACCAGTCCACGCGCCTTGCCGGTGCGAAGTATTGTCATCTCCATTCCGCGCAACATGATTTTGTCCGTAGGCTGATCATTCTGCTTGAGGCCGCGTTGCGCCAGGGTGTTCTGCATCCAGGTTTTGGAGGCTTCGATGAAACGCAGCGATGCACTCTGGCTTTGCCGTTTCGGAATGGTGAGTACAAAACTGTGCCCGTCACGGTTTAACCGTAACACCATGCGCCGTGCCGTGGCATGGCGTTTCAGGGTCACAACAACCTCTCGCCCATCCAGATCAACTGTCACCGGGCCCAGTGGCCGCAACGGCAGCGGTGAGGTTTTTCCAAACAACATCTGCCGCAGGGGCAGCATGTCAGCCTGCGTGGGTGGCCGTGAAGGCGTTGATCACGGGCACCACGTCCGACAGGAAGCGCTTGCCCGAAAACACGCCGTAATGCCCCACGCCCTTTTGCACATGATCGGCCTTCATCTCTATTGGCAAGGCCGCACACAATCGATGGGCGGCCTGGGTTTGCCCCGGTCCCGTGATATCATCACGTTCACCTTCGATGGTCAGCAGGGCCGTATCGGTGATGAATTCCGGTGTCACATGTTCACCGCGATAGTGATAGGTGCCCTTGGCCAGGCGCTGGTTGATGAACACGCGTTCAATGGTTTGCAGATAGAATTCCGCGTCGAGATCCATGACGGACAGATATTCGTCATAGAAATCCTGCACCTTGTCAGCCGAAGGCACATCACCCTCCACCATGTGCCAGTAGAGATCACGGTGCGCCGTCACGTGGCGGCCCGTGTTCATGGAGATGAAGCCAGCCAGCTGCACAAAGCCGGGATAGACTTTGCGGCCCACGCCAACATGGGGTGGTGGCACGTCGGAAATCATGTTGTTGCGAAACCAGGTCTCGCCTTTCTCCTGGGCCAGCTTGTTGACGGCCGTCGGGTTGAACCGCGTATCCACCGGACCCCCCATCAGGATCATGCTGGATGGCACCAACGGGTCCTTGCGGGCATTCATCAGCGACACGGCAACCATCACCGGTACCGAGGGCTGGCACACCGCCATGATGTCGGCACGCTCGCCCAGCACATGCAGCATCTCGATCAGATAGTCGGTGAAATCATCGAGATCAAACGGCCCGGCGCTGGCGGGCACGGCACGGGCATCGGCCCAGTCCGTCACATAGACGTCATGGTCCGGCAGCATGCCTTCGACCGTGTTGCGAAGCAGGGTGGCGAAATGGCCGGACATGGGGGCAACGATCAGCAGTTTGCGCCCGGCAGGCACGTCCCTCTTCCTGAAATGCAGAAGGCGGCAGAACGGCTTCTGCCACACCACGCTTTCCTCCACATCGACCAGACCGTCAGCGGTCCTGATGTTGTCGATGTCAAAGGTCGGCTTGGCGTAGCGCCGGGTCAGGCGTTCGAACAGATGCAGGGAGGCTCTGGCCTGTTTGCCGAATTGTGTGCCGCTCAGGGGATTTGATTCATTGAGCCAGAACTCGGCCCCTGCCCGGGCCGCCAGCCGGAAGGGCGCCATGGCAGCATGCTGCATCTCGAACATTTGATATAGCATTGGCTGGTCGCCCCCGGAGTGTTAAAAACTGTTGCTGCACTGCAATGTAACCTTGAGCAATCGGGTTAACAACCCCTTACGGGGTCCGGCATGTCCCAGTCAGCGGGCCAGGGCCTGTTTCAGGCCTTCTGCCAGCGCCTTGGCATCCGTTGAATAACTGAAGTGTTTCAGGAACTTGCCGTCAGCTCCCATGAGATAAATGATGGCGGAATGATCCATCTGATAATTCTTGGGATCGGCCTGGTTTTCCTGTTTGGCATAGAAAACCCGGTAGACCTGTGCCATTTCTGCCACTTGTTTTGGCGTTCCCGTGAGGCCGGTGAAGCGTTCCCCGAAATTGCTGACATAGGCGGCCATGACCTCCGGCGAGTCTCTTTCGGGATCAATGCTCACGAATATCGGCTGGATATCTGCCCCTGATGCGCCCAATTCCGTCAGGGCTGCGGCCATCACCTGAAGCTCCGTGGGGCAGACGTCGGGGCAAAAGGTAAAACCGAAAAACAGCAACATGGGTTTACCGAGATAGGTCTTGTCGCTGACGGTTTCGCCCTTCTGGTTGACCATGGTGAAAGGTCCCCCCACCAGCGCCACGCCAGATCCTAAGGGGATCACCTTGCTGGCCATCAGCGCATAGGTGCCCAAGGCCAGCGCCAGCAACAACGTAACGACGCCGAAAATGACCGCAGGCCTGAAGTGTGACGGTTGGTTTTGCATGATGGTGTGACCTCCTCTAACATGTCCGCAAGGAAAACACCCGTAGCAACGCTGTCACGGGCCATGATACCAGGACAATGACCGACACACTTCGCACTTTCGCGCCCCGGCTGCTGGGCATTGGCCAGCATCAGGCACCGATCCGCCTGCGCACGCTCATCCGCTTGCGCTGGCTTGCTGTCATTGGTCAAACTGGCACCGTGTTGCTGGTGTCCTTCCTGCTGCAATATCAATTGCCGCTTGGGTCCTGTCTCGCCGTCATCGCCTTGTCAGCCTGGCTCAATGTGTTCCTGGCCTTTCGCTGGCGGGCAGGGCAAATCCTTTCAACACGGGCTGCGGGACTGCTGCTGGCCTATGATGTGGTGCAGCTGGCAGGGCTTCTCTATCTCACGGGCGGCTTGCAAAACCCCTTTGCCTTTCTGTTTCTGGTGCCCGTTACCGTTTCAGCCACCTCACTCTCCTTGCGCTGGACGCTGGCACTTGGACTCATGGCTTTTGCATTCTCCTCGCTGCTGTCATTTTTTCATCTGGCTCTGCCGTGGCGGGCTGGAGCAGAGTTCTCCTTGCCTGCCACCTATGTGGCGGGCATGTGGATTGCCATTGTCTGTGGTACCGGCTTTTCCGCTGTCTATGCCCGGCGCATGGCAGAGGAAGCGCAAATGATGTCGGCGGCTTTGAACGCCACGGAAATGGTGCTGGCGCGGGAGCAGCGGCTGTCGGCGCTTGATGGTCTGGCCGCTGCTGCCGCCCATGAACTGGGAACACCACTGGCCACCATTGCGCTTGTCGCCAAGGAATTGAAACGCGAATTTCCCAAAGCCAACCCCCATGCGGAAGATATCGACCTGCTGATCAGCCAGGCGGCGCGCTGCCGCGAGATTCTGGCCCGGCTCTCAAGCCGCGAACAGTCTGAAGACAAGATCTACGGCCAGGTCAAAATCTCTTCGCTGCTGGAAGATCTTGTGGCACCCCTGCGTGGCTCAGACGTACAGATCAAGGTGACCTGCGAAGCCAGCGGAGCAGAGACGCCAGAACCTGTGCTGCTGCGCAACCCTGGCCTGTCCTACGGTCTCTCCAACATTCTCGAAAATGCCATCGACTTTGCCGAGGGCTGGGTCGAGGTCAATGCCACGTGGACGGCAACATCCATCGCATTGCGCGTGGTCGATGATGGGCCGGGTTTTGACAGTTTCATCTTTGACCGCCTGGGTGACCCCTTTGTGACCACGCGGCCCGGCTATGACGATACCGTTGATTCCCAGGGTGCCCGCGGCCATGAGGGCATGGGGCTTGGGCTTTTCATCGCCAAAACCCTGCTTGAGCGATCGGGTGCCACTGTCACCTTGTCAAACCGCAAGCCCCCAAACCAGGGTGCCGATGTGAAGTTGCAATGGCCGCGCAACAGCATTGACGTTGCTGCCGCTCCGGCAAAAGCGCTTGACCCTAAACCGACACAGCGCCAATGACGTAATACAGGTATGAACATCATGATCCACCCGCAAGACAAGACCCTGCTGCTCGTTGATGACGACAAGCCCTTTCTCACGCGCCTGGCCCGCGCCATGGAAAGCCGTGGCTTCGCGGTCCGCATGGCAGACACGGTTGCCGAGGGCATTGCCCATGTGAAAACCCAGGCCCCGGGTTATGCTGTGGTTGATCTGCGCCTTGGCGACGGCAATGGACTTGATGTGATCGAGGCCCTGCACGCAGCAAGGCCCGAGGCCCGCGTGGTGGTGCTAACAGGTTATGGCAACATCGCCACCGCTGTGACCGCAGTGAAATTGGGCGCTATCGACTACCTGGCGAAGCCCGCCGACGCCGATGCCGTATATGGGGCCCTGATGTCCGAAACCGCAGAAGCACGCAATGCTCTGCCCGAAAATCCCATGTCAGCAGACCGCGTACGCTGGGAACACATCCAGCGCGTTTTCGAACTCTGCAACCGCAACGTCTCAGAAACCGCAAGGCGGTTGAACATGCACCGCAGAACATTGCAGAGAATTCTGGCAAAGCGGGCACCAAAGTAAGCCGCAATGGCCCCTCTCCGACATCGCTGATGCGATGCCACCTCTCCCGCAAGCGGGCGAGGAAAGAAAATACTTTTCCTCGCCCGCTTGCGGGAGAGGTGGATCGCGCCTTGGCGCGAGACGGAGAGGGGCCGCGCGCTCAATCGTCAAGGATCCCACAGCCCATGCAGCCTTTGCGCCGCAACCCTGGCAAACGCCAGCGTCACCGCTTTCCGCCGTGCCGCCACCAAGGGGTGAACGGGTGCGTCCCTTAAAATCTCCGCGCCATATTGATCGGCCACAACCAGCCCCGCATCTTCCGGCATGATCACCACATCCAGCGTTGGCGGCACCGCGAAAAACAGGCGGTCACAATAGTCGCGGTATTCCGGCCATTTGCTGTCGAGATAAAAATCCTGGGGCGATGACTTGATTTCGATGATCCAGATCGCACCATCGGGCCTGATTGCCGTCACATCGGCCCGGCGGCCGGAGGCGAGTGTGAATTCGGTCAGCACCGCGCAACCCAATTCCCGCAACAGCCTGCACAGGCCCCGCTGCACAGCCGCCGCCGTGACAGACTGCCTGCCATCGGGAGATGGTTGCTGATACGGCGGTGAAGGGACAAACATTGACATTTGGGGTTGCAGCGATTCCTTATGGCCCTATTCTTTCGCCATGTGCAGGCGCTGGTCAACAGCTGTCAGGGAGAAAACACATGGGGGCCTTGCTCACATGCAGCCGCGGCATCGACGCGGTGACACGCTTTTTTGGTTATCATGTGCGCTGGCTGGTGCTGGCAGCGGTGCTGGTCAGTTCCGTCAATGCCGTAATCCGCAAGGTCTTTGATTCAAGTTCCAATGCCTGGCTGGAAATGCAGGCGCTTTTGTTTGGCGCAGTGTTCTTGCTGGCCGCAGCTTATACGCTGCAAAAAAACGCCCACGTGCGCATCGACGTTATTTCCAACAAGCTCTCGCAAGCCACACGCAACTGGATTGATCTGTTCGGTCACATCTTCATGCTGGTGCCGCTATGTCTGATCATGATCTGGCTCTCAGGTCCCACAGCCCTTGATGCGTTTCTCAGCGGCGAAGGCTCCACCAATGCCGGAGGCCTCACGGTGTGGCCCAGCAAGGCGCTGATCTTTTTCGGTTTCCTGTTGCTGCTGGCGCAAGCGGCCAGCGAAATCATCAAGAAGTTTCACGCCATCGCGTCCGGCTCACCCGAGGAAGCGGCCCAGACCCATGACGAGGTGCAACCGTGATGGAGTTCATTGCCGCAAATCTGGCACCTCTGATGTTTGTATCATTGGTGGTGTTCCTGCTGATGGGCTATCCGGTGGCGTTTTCACTGGCTGCAAACGGGTTGATGTTCTTCGTCGCTGGCGTCTATCTCTCACCCCATTCGCAGGCGATTTCATTGTCCTGGCCGCTGCTGGGCACTTTGCCCGGGCGCATTCTGGATGTGCTGCGCAATGACACGCTGCTGGCCATTCCGTTTTTCACTTTCATGGGGATCATCCTGGAACGATCCCGCATGGCGGAGGATTTGCTCGACACCGTGGGGCAATTGTTTGGCCCGGTGCGCGGCGGGCTGGCCTATGCCGTCATTTTGGTGGGTGCACTTCTTGCCGCCACAACAGGCGTGGTTGCTGCTTCGGTGATCGCCATGGGCCTGATCTCGCTGCCCATCATGCTGCGCTATGGTTATGACCGTCCCCTCGCCACCGGCGTGATCGCAGCCTCTGGCACACTCGCGCAAATCATTCCGCCGTCGCTGGTGTTGATTGTGCTGGCAGACCAGCTGGGTGTTTCAGTGGGTGACATGTATTCCGGTGCCATTATTCCCGGTCTCATTCTGGTGGTGGTTTACTGTCTCTATATTTTCGTCATCACGATCATTCGCCCCAACGCTGCGCCAGCCCTGCCGCTGCAAGCCCGTACGCTGGGTGGGGGTGCTGTGCAATTGTTGCTCACGCTGGCTGCCACCGTTGTCTCGGGCATTGTTTTCTATGTCCTGCTAAAGGGCTCCACACCAAAAAATGCGGGTATCTGGGCTGCAACGCTTGCCACCCTTGCTGTCTATCTCACAGCAGTTATCGACAAAGCCTCGGACTTCAATTTTTTCCGCAATCTCACGCGGCAAGTGATCTTTGTACTGATCCCGCCCCTCGCACTCATTTTCCTTGTCCTTGGGACAATTTTCTTGGGGATAGCTACCCCCACCGAGGGCGGTGCCATGGGCGCTGCGGGCGCACTGTTGCTGTCTCTGATGAAACGTCGGCTGAACTACAGCATTCTGTCTGATGCACTTGACGCCACCACAAAGCTGGCCTGCTTCGTCATGTTCATTCTCATCGGCAGCCGCGTATTCTCGCTGACCTTCTATGGCATTGACGGGCACCGGTGGGTGGAACACCTGTTTCTCAACCTGCCGGGTGGGGAATGGGGCTTCCTGATTGCGGTCAACGTTCTGGTGTTCCTGCTGGGCTGCTTTATTGACTTTTTCGAAATCGCCTTCATCGTGATCCCGCTTTTGGCCCCGGTTGCAAAAACCCTGGGGATCGACCTTGTCTGGTTCGGCATCATCATCGGCATCAACTTGCAAACCAGTTTTCTCACACCGCCTTTCGGCTTTGCCCTGTTCTACATGCGCTCGGTAGCGCCCGTAAAAGCCTACCTCGACAAGGTGACCGGGCAACAGATCGCAGGCATCAAGACCCTGGAGATTTACCGGGGGGCGATGTCCTTCATTGTGCTGCAATTGTTGGTCTTGGGCATCGCATTGGCCTTCCCCTCACTCAGTCTGCCGAACAGGGGCGCTGTGGTTGACACCTCAAAAGTGCAAATTGAACTGCCAGTTCCCGGCGACGGGTTGGGCGGAGATCTGGTGATTCCCGGTGCGCCGGATCTGTCGCAACCGCCGGAAATCAAGTAGGTTTGCGCATTGCAAGTTGCGATGGCGCCAGGCTTTAAGATCTTGCGCGGACGGCCGCCTCGATAGCCGCGACATTGATTTTCCGCATCGGCATCATGGCGTCAAAGGCGCGTTTGGCCGTATCGCCCCCCATCGCCAGGGCGTCCGTGAGAATTTTCGGCGTGATCTGCCATGACACACCCCACTTGTCCTTGCACCATCCACACTGGCTTTCGGCGCCGCCATTTTTGACGATGGCATTCCAGTAGTGATCGGTTTCAGCCTGATCATCGGTTCCCACCTGAAAGGAAAAGGCTTCACTGTGCCGGATCATGGGTCCACCATTCAGTCCCATGCAGGGAATGCCGATCACGGTGAATTCCACGGTGAGCACGTCACCTTGCTTTCCGGACGGATAATCCGACGGGGCGAGATAAACAGCACCCATGCGGCTGTCGGGAAAGGTCTTTGCATAAAACCGGGCTGCTTCTTCGGCAGCCTTGTCATACCAAATTACAACTGTATTACTGGCCATGGCACATTCCTCCATCAATGGTTCAATACCGTGGAACCGCAATGGTTCCAAATGCGTTCGCCTGGAAAATGGATGCCATCAGGTGTATGGGTAATATTTACAGCGTGGCAAAAACGGAACCCAGACATGACGCAGATTGCCGACCGGCAGAACGACTGGCGCAACATCACACTGCAGCACGTCCGCATACTCATCAGAAAAGCAGCTCCCGGTGCCGTGGAAGAGATGAAATGGAAAAAACCTTCCAATCCTGCGGGCGTTCCCGTCTGGTCACACTACGGCATGATCTGCACTGGCGAGACTTACAAGGACAAGGTGAAACTCACCTTTGCCCATGGTGCCAGCCTGCCCGACCCGCTCCGACTGTTCAACGGCAACGACACGGGCAAAACCCGGCGTTCGGTTGATCTCAGGGAAAACCACCACATCGACGAAGCTGCTTTCATCGCACTGGTGCGTGCTGCCGTTTCGCACAATCAGGGCAAGGCAAAGCGCTAGTCCTGCTTCCGGCAGGTCATCTTTCACAATGTCAATCAGCGGGGCAAAGGGCTGGAGTCCTTCGCCTGCAAACCGGGTTTGGACCCTCGGCTTACAGTGCTGATATAGGAACTTAGTTTTCCCGTGTCAAGGAAAAAAAGTATTTTACGGAATCAAGGCCTAAAGCATCTTTTTGCGCTGCTGGTTCATCATGAAGGTGTCGAAGGTGTTTTCCGACACTTGCTGCCAGAGATAGGCATCGGCACGATAGGCCATCATGGCATCGTGCACTTTCTTGAAGGCCGGATTCGATGCACCCATTTCCGCATAGGTTTCTTTTGCCGCGACAAACGCGGCTTCCATCACATCCTGCGGGAAGGGGCGAAGTACGGCACCGCCGCCCACCAGCTTTTTCAGAGCTTCCGGATTTTTCGCGTCGTATTTCGCCAGCATATCGGCATTGGCGGCCTGGCAGGCGGTCTTGATCAGGGACTGGTAGGCGGACGGCAATTCCGCCCATTTTGCCGTATTGATCATGGTATGGAGCATGGCACCACCTTCCCACCAACCGGGGTAGTAATAGAATTTCGCCACCTTGTAGAAACCAAGTTTCTCGTCGTCGTAGGGACCCACCCATTCCGCAGCGTCGATGGTGCCCTTTTCGAGGGCGGGGTAAATATCGCCGCCCGGAATTTGCTGCGGCACCACGCCCAGTTTAGAAATCACCTTGCCGCCAAAACCGCCGATGCGCATCTTGATGCCCTTCAAATCAGCAACAGATTTGATTTCCTTGGTGAACCAGCCGCCCATCTGTGCGCCCGTATTGCCACAAGGGAAGGCGATCAGATTTTTTGTGGCATAGAATTCATTCATCAAATCCATGCCGCCGCCATAATACATCCAGCCGTTCTGCTGGCGGGCATTGAGGCCGAAGGGAACCGCGGTCGCGAAGGCATAGGTCGGGTCCTTGCCCCAGTAATAATAGGAAGCAGTGTGACACATTTCGATGGTGCCCTTGCCCACCTCATTGGCCGCCTCGAGACCCGGCGCAATTTCGCCTGCGGGAAAAACCTGAATCTGGAATTTATTGTCAGTAGCTTCTGCCACGAATTTGGAAAAGGTCTCTGCCGCACCATAAATGGTGTCGAGGGCTTTGGGGAAACTTGAGGTCATGCGCCATTTCACTTCGGGCGCAGACTGGGCAATGGCGGGTGATGCGATGGCGGCAACCGCACCCGCTGAAGCGATACCGGCATTCTTGAAAAATTTGCGACGATGCATGTGAACTCTCCCATTTGACCCCGGCAACTTAAATCCGGAGTGGCGACACTATAGCAATCTCAATCCTCGTCAAACTTGCGGGTCACCAGATCTTCCAGGGCCGACATCGCGGCATCGGCCTCGGGGCCCGAGGCCTCGACGACGATCTGTGTGCCAATGGATGCGGCCAGCATCATCAAGCCCATGATCGAGGTACCCGGCACGGACTGCCCGTCCCGGCTCACCACTACATTGGCATTGAAACTTTCAGCACATTTCACGAATTTCGCCGAGGCGCGGGCGTGCAGCCCACGTTGATTTGTGATGTTCATCTCGCGCGTCAGGGTCGGCATGTCAGTCTCCGAGCACCTGACTGGCGATGTTGATGTATTTGCGCCCCGCATCCTGGGCGGCGGCGGCGGCCTTGTGCAAATTGCAGTCCACGCGGATACGGGCAAGCTTCACCAGCATGGGCAAGTTGAGCCCCGCAACAACTTCTACCTTGCCCTCCTGCAACAGCGAAATCGCAAGATTTGACGGCGTGCCGCCAAACATGTCAGTGAGAATGATGACACCATCACCAGCCTCGACCCGGCCAACGGCGGCGGAAATATCATTGCGGCGCGAATCCATGCGGTCTTCGGGGCCGATGGAAATGGCTTCGATCTGGGCCTGCTTGCCCACCACATGTTCCATGGCATGGATGAATTCGTCGGCCAGACGGCCATGGGTGACAATGACCAAACCAATCATGCGCTACGCACTTCAACAGCCATTTGCCGCCCCTTAAACACGCTCACCTCAATGCGGTGAAACAGGGTGTTTACGCCGCCCGTGCGAGGTGGGCAAGCGGCGCTTATACGGGTTTCAGCCGGGCCCATTTCAGCCGCAGCCGCGTTGCGGCAGACGCTTTTGTGGGATCGATATCGATCCTCGGAATCGTGACGCCAAGAATCTGTGTCACCATGTCTTCCAGTTGCGGCAGGCGTTCAATCTGCGCGGCGGGCCGCAAATCCACCACCAAAGCCAGCGGCACATGCTGCACGGATTCGAGTTGCAGCACATCATGGCCGCGCACCTCCAGCAGCCCCTCGATATTTTCAGGGCAGGACGCAAAAACAATTCCACCCTCAAGTCTCAGCATTGTCTGGTCATCCGCAATGAGGGTTGCTTTGATCGTCTGCCCACTCAGTCCGGTTCCCGGCGCTTCCAGGATTTGCAGGGCAAGGTCGGATTTGCCGCTTCCAACTGCGCCGCGGATCATGACTGCAGTTCCGTTCAGGCCGATGGTGGTTGCGTGCAGGCGGATGCTGTCACTCATGACCGCTCATCAACAGGTTCAAGCGCTGGGAGTTGAACAATGAATCTGGCACCCAGCACGGCGCGCTCACCTGCCCCATAGGCGCGGCCCAGACGGTTTTCCGCCCAGATGCGGCCCTTGTGCGCCTCAACGATCTGGCGCGAGATGGCCAGACCCAGACCTGAATTGTTGCCGAAGCTCTGCTCTGGCCTGTCCGTGTAAAACCGTTCAAACACGCGCTCGAGATTTTCCGGCCTGATGCCAGGGCCAGAATCTTCCACTCGTACTTCGATCACATTGCCAGCACGGCGCAGCCGCACCTGAATCTTTGAACCGGGTACAGTGAAAGAGCGGGCGTTGTCGACGAGATTACGGAACACTTGGGAAAGCCGCGACTCCTGACCCGCGATGGCATAGGCATCAGCTTGCGCAACACCGTCGAGGGGTGGCTGCACATTGAGCGCAACTTCTGCCATGCCGGGTTTTGCAAGTTCATTCGACATCATGGTGATATTGCCAAGCAGGGCTGCGAGGTCGGACGGCTTTGCTTCCGTACGGGCCAATTCAGCATCAAGACGCGACGCATCCGAGATATCGGTGATCAACCGGTCCATGCGTTTCACATCCTGTTTGACGATCTCAATCAGGCGGTTGCGCTGTTCGTCCTTCTTGACGCGTTGCAAGGTTTCCACAGCACTGCGCAGCGAGGTCAAGGGATTTTTCAGTTCATGGGCCACATCAGCGGCGAAGGCTTCGATGGCGTCGATGCGGTTGTAGAGGGCACCCGTCATATCGCGCAATGAACCGGACAGGTTTCCAATTTCGTCACGCCTTGTGGTGAAGTCTGGGATCTCGACGCGCCTTGAAATGCCGCGCCGCACCTGCTGTGCCGCAGCCGAAAGCTTGCGGATCGGATTGGCAATTGTGCCTGCGAGAAGTGCGGAGAGCAACAACGTTACCACAGCGGCAAAGCCAAAGGTGAAAATCACCACCTGGCGTTCGGCCCGCAACACGTCGTCAATTTCACCGCCCTTGTTGGTGAGAATGAGAGCACCCAACACAGCCCGGTAACGCTGCACGGGCACCGACACGGTGACAATGATTTCGCGGTTGTCGTCGAGCTTGACCTGGGAGACGCTGGCCCCGTTCAGTGCCGCCGCCACCTCTGGCGACTTCTTGTTATTGTCGAGACCATATTCGCGGCGCACCGGATAATCATAACCAAAGAGATAGGCCTGGAGCCGGTTCCAGCGCCGCCGCCACCACACCTGATTGTCGTCATTGGCCTTGTTGTCAACGGTCTCGATGATGTCGCCGCCATAGATGAAGCGGCTGTCCACTACCAGATTGCCGTCCGGATCAATGATCTGGGCGAGGTTGCCCGTGTTGGCCAGAAGTCGACGCAACACAGGCCCCGCAGTTTCCGGGTTGATGGGGAAATCCAGGCCATCGGTCTGATCATTTTCAGCGGTCGCGTCAGGTGTATCCTGCAAGGAATTGGGGTCGATGACGATGGAGCTGGTGTCGGCTGTTGCCGAACCTGCAATGGCGGCAGCTATAATCTGAGCCTGGGTACGCAAGGACTGGGCCCTGGCGTTGATCAGGCTTTCGCGGAACTGGTTGAAGTAGAGAATGCCAAGCGCCAGAATGACAAGGCCCAGGAGATTGATGAGAAAGATGCGGGCGATCAGACTGCCAGGCGAAAAGCGGTTCCAGAAGCCGCCCTTGGGCTTGCCCGAGGCGGCAAGACTGTCCTGCAACTCGGCATCATCAATGTCGAGCCGTTCAGTGGGGTCCTGTGGCTTTGGCGTATCCAGCATCACACATGAAAGTGCCGCGCAACGGGCGGCACTGCAA
>CAXTKL010000058.1:0-17757 GCA_964244825.1 uncultured Aestuariivirga sp. | reverse complement strand
TGCTGACGCACCATGCCTTCAAACACATGGGGCTGGCCGTGCCCAACCGGGCTGAAATTACGCAAGGTGTTTTGCCATTATCGGAGGGGGAATGAACCCAGACCAACCAGCCCTTCGAGGCTCGCAAGGGCTCAAACCTCAGGATGAAGACTTAATAAAAAACCTCATCCTGAAGTGCCCGCTCTTCGCGGGCCTCGAAGGATGCGCCGCATGCTAATGGGCAGCATCACCAAAGGCATCCACCACCTACCCATCCGTGTCTATTACGAAGACACCGATTTCTCTGGCTTTGTTTATCATGCCAATTATCTCAAATTCTGCGAACGTGCGCGTTCGGACTTTCTGCGCGTTTTGGGCGTGGACCAGAATGCCATGTTCACCGCAGGTGGTACCTTTGTTGTCCGCCGCATGAACTGCGAATTTTTGAAACCGGCAAAATTCGACGACATCTTGACAGTGGAATCATCACCCGGCGAAGCGCGGGGCGCCCGGTTCGAAATCGCTCAGCGTGTCCTCCGGGGTGGCGACGTCCTGTTTGTGGCTGACGTTACCGCTGTGCTGATTGATGCACTTGGCCGCCCTAAACGTCTCACCGCCGACCTGCTAGGGGCATTAGCGCGTGTCAGCCACTAACCACTTGTTAACCATAACTGTTTCAAGACCGATATAAGGTCAGCGGGTCCTTTTCTGACCCTGCAGCGATTCGATCAACTACCGCAATTGCCGCAGAATCGGCACATTTTCAGTGTCTGAGGCCAGCACCTGACGGCGACACCTCAGATCAGGCCAAGCGAAGCAGGGGACAGTTTCGCCGCAATCGGGGACGACAAGGACTTCATGGAACAGATCACAGAAGCGCCAGTCACAACAGCGCAAACGGGAAGCCTGTCGCTCTGGCACCTTGTGATGCAGGCGTCGTTTCCGGTGCAATTGGTGATGTTGGGCCTGGCTTTAGCGTCCATATGGTGTTGGGCCATCATTTTTGAAAAGTGGTTTGCATTCCGCAAGGAAAACGCGGCCAATGACCGCTTCGAAAGCATGTTCTGGTCGGGCCAGTCGCTGGATGACCTGTATCATGGTGCGCGTACACGTGATCCCGTTGGCATGGCGTCTGTTTTTGTATCAGCCATGGAAGAGTGGAAGCGCAGTCAGGGGGCTGCCATGCGGGCCGGTTTTGCTGGTGTCATGAAGCGCATTGAAAAAGTCATGGATGTGCAGATCCAGAAAGAAATGGCTGATCTTGAATCACGATTGTTGTTTCTTGCCACTATTGGTTCAGCCGGTCCTTTCATCGGCTTGTTCGGCACGGTCTATGGCATCATGACCTCGTTTCAGGGCATCGCCAATTCCGGTAACACCAGCCTCGCCGTTGTCGCCCCCGGCATTGCCGAAGCCCTGTTCGCAACGGCCATCGGTCTCGTTGCCGCGATCCCGGCAACCATCTTTTACAACATGTATGCCAACGACGCCTCGAAAGTGGCGACCCGCCTCGAAAACTTTGCTGACGAATTCTCCGCCATCATCTCCCGCCAACTTGATGAGAGGGCCTGAGCGATGGGGGCTTCTGTTGGCGCATCAGGGGGCAACAGGCGCGGGCGGCGTGGCAACCGCAAGGGCCTTAATGCCGACATCAACGTCACGCCGCTGGTGGACGTGATGCTGGTGCTGCTGATCGTGTTCATGGTGGCAGCACCGCTGATGACGGTAAGTGTTCCGGTGGACCTGCCAAAAGCCAATGCCAAGGCCTCATCCGCTCCGGTGGAGCCGACTTACATCACCGTGCAGGCAGACAAGACGGTTTATCTTGGCGAACAGAAAATGACCTTTGCCGAATTGCTGCCGAAACTGGAGGCGTCAGCCAAGGATGGCAAAAACGAAAACCTTATGGTCCGGGCCGATTCCGCCTTGACCTATGGCAGCATCATGGAAGTGTTGGGCATGTTGAACGGGGCCGGTTACACCAAGGTTGGCCTTGCCACATTGCCGCTCGAAAAGCCTGTTACGCCCTGAAGCAATGAAGAAGAGCACGCTCGTTTCGGTATCCTTTCACGCGCTGATCCTGTTGGTGGCGTTGTTCGGAATACCTGCAACCAAGTCCTTCGAAATTCAGCCCGTAGAAGCCATTCAGGTTGACATCTCAAACATCACCGACAACACCAGGGTGAAGGCGCAGACAAAATCTGATGAAAAACCTGTCGACAAGCCAAAGCCCAAGGTGTCGAAGGCAGTCGAAAAGACCAAGCCTGAGGAAAAGGTAACCGAGGAAAAAAAGGTCGCGGCCCAGGAACCAGCGAAGGCCGAGCCTGCGCCGCCGGAGCCGGAAAAAAAGGTTGATCCACCAAAACCGGTTGAAGAAAAGAAAGTCGAAGACAAGCCCGTTGATCCTGATCCCTTGCAGAAGATGCTGGAAGCAGAAGACGCGAAGGTGAAACAGGCTGACGAAGAGAAGAAGAAGGACGAAGAGAAAAAGAAAAAGGCCGAAGCCAAGAAACAAAAGGCCGAGGAAGAGAAGAAAAAGCAGGAAGAGGCGGACGCCAAGGCCAAGGCTGACGCAAAGAAGAAATTGGATGCAGAACGCAAAGCCCGCAAGTTGGACGTGGCACAACTTGAAACGCTTCTGAACAAGGAAAATACCGAAGCCTCCGCCCCCGTTGAAAAGAAGGACGACGCAGGAACACCTGAAAAAGCGACGAAGGATATTCAGGGTGCTGACGACGCCATGTCGGCCACCATCATCGATGCCATGCGCCAGAAGCTGGCGGAATGCTGGTCGATCCCGCCATCGGTGCGTGAGAGCAAGGAAGTTGTGACCTTGCAGTGGAAGATGAGCAAGGACGGCCGTGTTCAGGGCCAGCCCATTGTCATTGGCGGCAGTGGCGGCGTTGCTGCCCAGCAGGCTGCAATATCAGCCGTGAAGGCCTGCGAACCCTACGATTGGCTGCCGCCAGAAGGCTATCATTTATGGCGGGAGTTTGAATGGAACTTCGAGCCCCGTTAAGAGGAAACAATTGTGAAAATGGCAATTCGACTGCTAACCCCAACACCGTCATTCCGGCGAATGCCGGAATCCAGCTTGGCCACAGCCTCGTTGGTTGCTAAGTGGGTACCCCGCTTGCGCGAGAATAACGAAGCGTGGGGGCGAGAGAAAAGATTGAGTTTGATGTTGAAACAATTCACCGCCGCCGTCGTGACATTAGTGTTGCTTGTCGCCTTTCCCATGGCGGCCCATGCCCAACTGAAGGGCAGCAACACGCAAGGCCGCATTGACCCGATTCCTTTAGCCATCACGCCGTTTCTGTCTGCGGGCGCTGATGAAGCGGCAGCCACTGTTTCTGGCGTGATCGCAAACAACCTTGGCCATACGGGCTATTTCGAGCCGTTGTCTCCCGATACTTACCCCGAGCAGATCAGCAATCTGGATGCCGAGCCGGCATTTGATGCCTGGCGCGGTATCAAGGCCCGGGCCCTGGTTGCTGGCTCCGTGGCCAACGAAGGCGGCAAGATTCGTGTGACGTTCAAACTCTATGATATCAATTCTGGGCAATTGCTGGCCAGTCAAAGTCTTGCTGCGTCGCCAAAACTTGCGCGCCGCCTGGCGCACCGCGTTTCCGATCAAATCTACAAGGCCCTGACGGGATTTGACGGATATTTCGACACCCGCATTGTCTATATTGACGAAAGCGGCACCAAGCAGAAGCGCGTGAAGAAATTGGCAATCATGGATCAGGATGGTTTCAACCCGCACACCTTGCCTGTCGAGGGTGACCTGCTGTTGACACCACGTTTCTCACCCACCACCAATGAAGTCACCTTCATGTCTTTCGGCACCGGTGTGCCACGCGTCTATGTCTACAACATCGACACCAACCAGAAAGAAATCGTGGGCGATTTTCCGACCATGAGTTTCGCGCCGCGCTACTCGCCCGATGGCAACAAGGTGATCATGTCACTTCAAAGCGAGGACGGCGAGAATTCAAATATTTTCGAAATGAATTTGCAAACGCGGCAAACCCGGCAAGTGACCAACGTCGCTGCTATCAACACCGCCCCCTCCTATGCGCCTGATGGCGGGCGCATCGTGTTTGAATCAGATCGCGGCGGCACCCAGCAGATTTATGTGATGGACTCAACCGGTGGCGGGCAAAACCGCATCAGTTTCGGCAAGGGCCGCTACTCCACGCCCGTCTGGTCGCCCGATGGCCAGTGGATTGCCTTTACCAAAAACGCAGGTGGCAAATTCGCCATTGGCGTCATGAAGCCCGATGGTTCCGGTGAACGCATTCTCACAGAAGGCTTTCACAATGAAGGCCCCACTTGGGCCCCCAACAGCCGCGTGATCATGTTCTTCCGCGAGAGCGGCGGTGAAAGCGGTGGTGCCCGTTTGTTCTCTGTGGACGTAACGGGATACAACGAGCAGTCCGTCGCCACGCCAGAATTCGCAAGCGATCCAGCCTGGTCGCCGCGGTTGAATTGAGTTCCACTTGACTTTTGCAAATCCATATTTATACTATATGTACAAGTATGGAGTATGCGATGCAGCCTCAAATCAGAGTAGGTCTCGAACAAAAAAGTCTCGAAGGCCTGATGCCGGACGCGCTACGTGATTCTGCAACGCGGGATGGGTTGTCTGCTTCTGCTGTGCGCCTGTTTCTGAAATTGGCTGATCAATGGCTGCTCACCGTCGATCAGCGCCGCATTTTGATGGGTGATGTTTCCCGTCAGACGTATCACAACTGGCAAAACGGCAAGATCGGGCCCCTCAGCCGCGATCAGTTGGAACGCGTGTCACTGCTTCTGGGCATTCACAAGGGACTGAAGCTTGTGTTTGCTGACGATGCTGGTGCCATGCGCTGGTTCAAGAGTGCCAATCAGGATACCCCCTTCGCAGGCGGCTCACCGTTGGACCGCGCCCTGTCTGGCAGCATCAATGATCTTTTCGTGTTGCGACGTTATTTGGACGCCTGGCGCGGCGGGAAATGACAGCGCTCCAGCGCAGCCTCGTTCGCCAACAGACCCATCGCCTCATTGCAAGCCGCTTTCCAACGGTTGGTGTGTTTGACGACCTGACTGATGACCCGGCAGATGTGCGGGCGGCATTCCTGCTGGAATCCTTCACCAATGACCGGTTGGCTGTACGTCGGCTTGGTGTGTTGCCCGACAGCGAAATCATCACCGGGCCTTCAGGAGCGGGGGCCAGTCTTGTGATGGCGGCCTTTCTCCACGCCAATGAATCAGGCGGCAGATTTACCGATGCTCGCTTGGGCGCGTGGTACGCGAGCTTTGAAATCGAAACAGCTTTTGCTGAAACCATTTATCACAACACGCGCCGGCTGCGCTTGTCGGCAGGAGGTTTTCCCAATCGGCAGCAGATGCGGCAACTCGTGACCACAATCAATTGTGAACTGGTCGATGTGCGTGGGGGGAATCCTGAACTTTACCATGACAGTGATTACGCGCCCTCACAAGGCTTTGCGGAAAAGCTGCGGTACCCAAAGTCGGGACAGGGCGAGAATGGTATCGTGTTTGACAGCGTGAGGCGGGTGTCGGGCACCAACGTGTGCATATTCTGGCCTTCGAAAGTTCCACTCCCGATTTTACAATCGGGTCATTTTGAATATCAGTGGAATGCGCAGGGGGTGGTGACGGTGGTGCAGATAACAAAAATTGCAATTTGAAATCAGCGCATCTTTGTGCAGTTTGAACCTCTATCCATTCGTGCAAGAACAAGAGATGGAATTCGGCCTGTGGGCTCGCATGTGGCCCAAACAACACGGTTAAGGTTTTCTTCACCATCTTCCCCAACCCGATCTTAATTTCAACACGGCAAAAGAAGAGTGAACGGCGAAGTTAAAAATCTTCGTAACGAATTTCAGAGAGCGGGGCCGGGGGGCTTTGCTTTTTCAAGGTGGATTGAACGCATATGATGAATACTCAAACGTCCGGATTTAAACTTGTGCTGGCTCTGGGCCTGGCCTTGTCGCTTGCGGCCTGTTCCAAGAAAACCACGGCGGGTCTGGGGGCTGATGGCCTGGGAGGTCCAGGTGATGGCCTTGCAGGCTCCGTTGCCCAGATTCCGGGTTCAGAAGAAGACTTTGCCGCCAACATCGGTGACCGTGTGTTTTTCGACAACGACCAGACGGCGCTGACGGCAGAAGCCAAGGACACGCTGATGAAGCAAGCCTCTTGGCTGAAACAATATCCTGAAGTCGCCATTCAGATCGAAGGCCATGCCGACGAGCGCGGAACCCGGGAATACAATATTTCACTTTCGGCAAGACGCGCCACAAACACCCGCAATTTCTTAATTTCACAGGGTATTTCGGCAAAGCGCGTCTCGTCCATTGCCTATGGCAAGGAACGCCCGGCAAAATTGTGTGACGCCGAGGAATGTTGGTCACAAAATCGCCGTGCTGTCACGGTTATCACCGCTGGCGCGCGCACGAGCTAACGTTTCTGCTGCTTATTGCGCCACACAATCGTGTGAAAATGGCCCCCATGCTTGCGCTTGGGGGCATTTTGTGTAACGCGAATTACAACACAGCGCGAATCGTAACCCGGGGCCAGTGATGGGGCGGGAGGCAGGGCTGATTGAAGGAGTGGGATAGATGATGACGCGTTCAGCAGGTTTCAGGACGGCGGCCCTGATGAGCTGTTTTCTGGCCCTTGCGGCCTGTTCGAAAAAGAATACGCCTGACCTTGAAGCAGGTCCGGGCGGGGACGGCATGGGTGCCGGTGCAGGCAATGTGGCCCCGGGAAGCCAGGCTGATTTTGAAACCAATGTGGGCGACCGAGTCTATTTTATTGTCGACCAAACCAATTTGACCCCCGAGGCCCGTGAAATCCTGACCAGGCAGAGCGAATGGTTGCAACGCTATCCAAACGTCACGGTACAAGTCGAGGGCCATGCAGACGAGCGCGGTACACGTGAGTATAACATTTCCCTGTCGGCACGCCGCGCGACCAACACACGCAATTTTCTCATCAGCCAAGGTGTGAAGGGCGGACGCATCTCATCCATTGCCTATGGCAAGGAGCGTCCGGCTCAACTGTGCGACGCTGAAGAATGCTGGTCGCAAAATCGCCGTGCCGTTACGGTGATTACGGGTGGTGCCAACTGAGTTTATACTCCCTGCTTGTTGCTTTTGCGCAAC
The DNA here is from genome assembly GCA_964244825.1 of uncultured Aestuariivirga sp. GTDB lineage: Bacteria > Pseudomonadota > Alphaproteobacteria > Rhizobiales > Aestuariivirgaceae > Aestuariivirga. The sequence goes on along the minus strand of CAXTKL010000058.1, from coordinate 10,606 downwards.
AGACACGGGCTTTCACAGTCTGTCGCCTTTGAGCCGCAATTCCTCCGTCTTTCGCGGGTAAATCAGGTATCAAGATGTTCCCCTTGGGATTTTAAATCATGTTCAGATCAAGTGCTTTCGCCGCCGTTTTGTTGGCCTTCGTATCGATTCCGGCAGGCGCTGAGGACATTGCCACGCGCATTCTCAATATGGAGAATCGCATTCGTGATCTCACGGGGCAAATGGAAGAACTCAATAATTCCATGCTGCAATTACAGAAGCAGCTGTCGAACGGGCAACAGGGCGCTGTTGACGCGCCTGTACCAAAGCTGAAGAAGCTGGCGACGGCGGATCAGGGCGTGGAAGCGATTGTTGATACGCCTGCACCAGCAGCCAAGCCGAAGCAGCGCGCCATCGTGCTGGGCAACGAACCCATTGAAACCCAGGATTTGGCACCCGGTCCAACCAACCTTGGCAGCGGTGAGAACAATGCCGCCAATGGCGAAGGACAGGTGCTGGTGCCTGGCGGACAGCAGGATGTAGCCGTTGCAGCGCCCGCCGACAACTTGGTTGTGGACGGAACAACGTCGCCCGGTTCTGTCGAGCAGGTGTCTTTGAACCCCACAACTGATACGCCCGAGGCGCTTTACGAAAAGAATTACGAAACCCTGTTGCGTCGCCAGTTTGGCGATGCCGAAGCAGGCTTCCGTCAGTTCCTCGAAAAATATCCCGATCACAGCCTTGCTGGCAGCGCCCAATACCAGTTGGGCGAAACCTTCTATGCCCAGGCCAATTATCAGGAAGCTGCCCGCAACTTCCTCTTGGGTTACAAGAACTATCCCAAGAGCCGCCGTGCGCCCGACAGCCTGTTGAAATTAGGCTTGAGCCTTCGCAAGCTTGATCAGCGTGATCAGGCCTGTGCCGCATTGGCCTCAGTCTCCACTGAATTCCCACGCGCCGTTGAGGCGAAAAAGCGGGCCGAGGCTGAACTGAAGCGTGCTGGCTGCTGAGTCAACATCAGGCCTTACCGGCATTTTTGACGGCCTCACGGGGTTTTCCCGGGTGGCCGTTGCTGTTTCAGGGGGCTCTGATTCCATGGCCCTGCTCAGGTTGGTGGCAGACTGGCAGAAGCAACCGCGCGGTCCCCGTGAACTGTTCGCCCTGACTGTTGACCATGGTTTACGTGGTGAAAGTGCGGGCGAAGCCGGACAGGTTTCGGTGTGGTGCAAGGTTCTGGGTATTCCTCATCAGGTTTTGCAATGGCGCGGTGAACGGCCAACCACGGGCATTCAAGCCAAAGCCCGCGCCGCGCGGTATGATTTAATGAGCGATTGGTGCCGGGAATTTCGCATCCCGGTTTTGATGACGGCCCATACGGCTGACGACCAGGCGGAAACCGTGGTCATGCGCCAGCAACGCACCAGCACCGACCGCAGCCTTTCCGCCATCTGGCCAGAAAATGAGTGGCGCGGCATCAAATTGCTGCGGCCTCTGTTGCAGGTGAGGCGCGAGCAATTGCGTGACTTTCTGCGGGGCCTTGGCCAGATCTGGCTGGATGATCCGAGCAACGCGAATACGGCGTTTGAGCGGGTACGGGTGCGCAATGGTATGATCGAGAGCGAAGTGGGCGGCTTGCTGGCTGTGGCGCACGTTGCGCAATCACGCGTCAAAGAAGCTGACCGCGCATGCCAAAGCTGGCTGCAACATCATGCGACGGTGGATGACTATGCTGTCATTCGCTTGCCGCGCGCGCTTTATCAGACCGTGGGTATTGACGGTCGTGTGGATGTGTTGGCTTGGGCAATGGCCGCAGCAGGCGGTGGCCAGCACCCAGAACGCGCCACTGTCGAGAATGTTGTTCGCTGGCTCGCCGAAGGCCGGGAGAGCCGCCGCAGTGCTAATGGTGCCATTGTGAGTGCCAGGCGGCATGTGATCGAGATCATGCGGGAACCGGGGCGAATCTCCAGCCGGTTTGAAGCCGTACCTGAAACTGGCAGTATTATCTTTGACAAGCGCTTTGTCGTGCAGGCACCCGCAGGAGTACTCGTCGGAGCTATGGGGCTGCCGCCAGTGTTAAAGCGGCCCAAGGACGCACCAGCCCTGGCGTTTTCGGCCCTGCCCGTGGTGAAATTGGCGGATAGCACGCTTTATTCTGCGGTAAAAAGCGGCCGCCGCGACATTTCAGCCACGCTTTGTGAACGATTCACACCCTAGTATCGTAATTAATGATTGTAAGTTTCTTGGAATTGCCGATTGTCATGCCTATGTTATCTTCAGTTCGGCAGTCGGTGCCAGCATTGAGAGGTTTGACGTGAATCAGTTCCGCAGTTTCGCCGTTTGGATTGTAATTGGTCTCTTGCTGTTTGCTCTGTTCAGCCTTTTCCAGGGCCAGAGCATGTTGCGCACCGCGTCAACCGACATCAGTTACACGGAATTCCTGAACAAGGTGAGTGACGGCAGCATCAAAAGCATGACGGCCTCCACCAACGGCCAGATTACTGCTAAAACTGGAGACGGCAAGAGCATCAGCACCTTCGGCATCATGGCCGATGAGGACTGGAAATTGATCCGCTCCAAAAATATTGAAGCTGTGTTCCAGCCCGCTCAGAACGATTCATTCCTGTCGAATATGCTGATCTATTGGCTGCCTATGCTTCTGATCGTTGGCGTGTGGTTTTTCATCATGCGGCAAATGCAGAGCGGCACTGGCAAGGCCATGGGCTTTGGCAAGTCGCGGGCAAAATTGCTGACGGAAAAGCAGGGCAAGGTAACTTTTGCCGATGTGGCAGGGGTTGATGAAGCCAAGGATGACGTTGTTGAAATCGTCGACTTCCTCAAAGATCCGCACAAGTTCCAGCGTCTTGGCGGCAAGATTCCGCGCGGCGCCCTTTTGGTCGGACCTCCTGGCACAGGCAAAACCTTGCTGGCCCGGGCCATCGCTGGCGAAGCCAATGTGCCTTTCTTCACCATCTCGGGTTCCGACTTTGTGGAAATGTTCGTGGGTGTCGGCGCCTCACGTGTACGCGACATGTTTGAACAGGCAAAGAAGAGCGCCCCGTGCATCGTCTTCATCGACGAAATTGACGCCGTTGGCCGTCATCGCGGTGCCGGTCTTGGCGGCGGTAACGACGAGCGCGAGCAAACCCTCAACCAGTTGCTGGTGGAAATGGATGGTTTTGAAGCCAATGAAGGCGTGATCATCATAGCAGCCACCAACCGTCCTGACGTGTTGGATCCAGCTTTGCTGCGTCCAGGGCGTTTTGACCGTCAGATCACAGTGGGCAACCCTGATGTGAAGGGCCGCGAACAGATTCTCAAAGTGCACATGAAGGACAAGCCCCTGGCGCCTGATATCGACGCCAAGGTGCTGGCCCGTGGCACACCCGGTTTCTCCGGGGCTGACCTTGCAAACTTGTGCAACGAAGCTGCCTTGCTTGCGGCCCGCCGCAACAAGCGCATCGTCACCCAGGCGGAATTCGAAGATGCCAAGGACAAGGTGATGATGGGGGCCGAGCGCAAATCCATGGTAATGTCCGAAGAAGAGCGCCGCAACACGGCCTACCATGAAGCAGGCCATGCATTGGTGGGCCTCAACGTGAATTACGACCCGTTGCACAAGGTCACAATCGTGCCCCGTGGCCGCGCCCTTGGCCTGACTATGAACCTGCCTGATGGTGACCGTTATTCGCGCACCCGGCAATGGTGTGAATCCCGCATGGCCGTGTTGTTTGGTGGACGTGAAGCGGAACTTATCCTCGGCGGTGAAAGGAATGTCACCAACGGTGCCATGGGCGATATTCAGATGGCAACATCGCTGGGCCGTTCCATGGTCACGGAGTGGGGCATGTCGGACAAGCTTGGCCGTGTGCGCTATTCCGCCAATGAACAGGAAGTATTCCTGGGCCACAGTGTGACCCAGAGCAAGAATGTGTCAGAAAGCACCGCCCAGATCATTGACGAAGAAGTGCGCCGTCTGGTGTTGACCGGCGAAGCCACAGCCAAGTCGATTTTGAAAAAGAAGCGGGATGACTTGCACGTCATTGCCAAGGCTTTGCTGGAGTTTGAAACGCTGTCAGGCGAAGATGTTGCGGCTCTGTTGCGCGGCGAGAAATTGAATCGCGACGACACACCACCGAAAAAGTCCGACAAGGGAACACCATCAGTGCCCCGTGCCGGTGCCAAGCGCGGCAAGACCGGTGGGCTGGAACCACAGCCGACGTAACAACACTTTCACCTCTCCCGCATGCGGGAGAAGTGAAGATGACAAGCATGAAAACCTATTTCCGTCCGCTCTCACTCGTATTTGGCCGCGACGCGCAAATGCTTGTTGCATCGGGTGCCGCTGGCCAACTGGGCGGTCTTCGGAATGTTGGCTTTACCCATGTCGAAGTAATTGAGCGTGGAGCAGCGCGGCGGGTCGCTGCTTTTGCTGATGTGGCGGACCTGTCCGCAATTCAAAAGATTACCCAGCCCCGGCCAGATTTTGGTGGACTGTCAATGAACCAAACGCGTGTGATGGGCATCGTCAATGTCACCCCGGACTCGTTTTCTGATGGCGGACAGTTACACAGCGCCGCGGCAGCAATTGCGCATGGAAGGCAACTGGCGGCAGAGGGGGCAGAGATACTTGACGTCGGAGGGGAATCCACACGACCAGGTTCGGATGCGGTGTCAGGAGCAGAAGAAACACAGCGCATAGAAGCAGTGATTGCGGCACTCTCTGTCGATCATCTTGTCTCGGCTGATACCCGCAAGGCGACCGTGATGCAGTCCGCGTTGAATGCTGGTGCAGTTATCATCAATGACGTCTCTGCCCTCAGTCACGATCCCGCAAGTGCGGATGTGATCGCCCGATCCAAGGCGCCTGTGATCCTTATGCATGCGCAAGGTGAACCGAAAACCATGCAGCTCAACCCGCGCTATGATGATGTGCTGCTGGATGTATACGATGGGTTGGAAGCCAGCGTGGCAACAGCCGAAGCTGCGGGCATATCACTGGAAAATATGTGCGTTGATCCCGGAATCGGCTTTGGCAAGACCTTCAAGCAGAACCTGGAACTGATGGCTGGATTAACACTTTTTCATGGCCTGGGTGTTCCGGTGCTGGTTGGGCTTTCCCGCAAAGGTTTTGTTGGCGCTGTGACGGGAGAAAAACTGGCCGCCAACCGGGTGCATGGGTCCGTGGGTGGCGCTGTGCACGCGGCGGCCCAAGGCGTGCACATTCTGCGTGTGCATGATGTGAAGGCCACCGAGCAGGCGCTGAAAATGTTTACCGCGTCCAACGATCCTGATTCTGCTGACTTCTGATCTGTGCTAGGGGCTTCTTGGGACAAAGACTGGGGATTTTGATGACACGCAAATATTTTGGCACCGATGGCGTGCGTGGCCGCGCCAATGCAGGCAGCATGACACCGGACGTGGTGATGCGGATAGGCATGGCGGCAGGGCAATTGCATCGCCGCGGCGGTCATCGTCACCGGGTGGTCATTGGCAAAGATACGCGCCTGTCGGGTTATATGCTGGAACAGGCGCTGACCGCAGGCCTGCTGGCGTCAGGTATGGATGTGTTCCTGCTGGGACCCGTGCCAACTCCCGCTGTGGCCATGCTGACGCGCTCCATGCGGGCTGATCTTGGTGTGATGATTTCGGCCTCGCACAATCCCTATCAGGACAATGGGATCAAGATTTTCGGACCCGATGGTTACAAGCTTTCGGATGAACAGGAATTGAAAATCGAAGCCCTGATTGATGCACCAGCACAAGATGCACTTGCGGCTCCGTCTGACATCGGCCGCGCCAAACGCATTGAGGATGCAGGTGCCCGATACATCGAATTCGCCAAGCGCACTTATCCTGGCGAAAGCAATCTCGATGGATTGCGCATCGTCGTCGATACCGCAAATGGTGCGGCCTACAAGACAGCACCGACAGCATTGTGGGAACTCGGTGCTGAAATCTTCGTGATCGGCGAAGATCCGAACGGTACCAACATCAATGAAAAAGTCGGTTCCACCGCGCCTTTGGCCATGTGTGATCGTGTACGCGAGGTGCGCGCAGATATCGGAATTGCGCTTGATGGTGACGCAGATCGCGTGATCATCTGCGACGAAAAGGGCAACGTCATCGATGGTGACCAGATCATGGCGCTGATCGCGTCCAGCTGGGCCAAACGCGGCCAACTCAAGGGCGGTGGAGTTGTCTCTACCGTGATGTCCAATCTCGGGCTTGAGCGCTATCTTGGAGGGCAGGGGCTTTCACTTGTCCGCACCAAAGTGGGAGACCGCTATGTGGTTGAACACATGCGTGCACATGGCTTTAACGTCGGCGGTGAACAATCTGGCCACATCGTATTGTCGGATTATGCGACGACTGGTGATGGCTTGCTTGCAGCTCTGCAAGTGCTTTCGGAAAGAGTCCGGCAGGCAAGACCTGTCAGCGAAGTGTGCAATCTGTTCACACCCCTGCCGCAATTGTTAAAAAACGTTAGGTTCAGCGGCGGCAAACCGCTGGAAGACAACAAAGTGATGTCCGCAATTGCCGATGCCGAAAAACGTCTCGGCAACCAGGGACGATTGGTGATCCGTGCCTCCGGCACCGAACCTCTGATCCGCGTCATGGCAGAAGCGGAAGATGCTTCAACAGTCACCGAGATTGTGGATGGTCTATGCTCTGTCATTTCCAAATCAGCGGCTTGACTCCCACACCAGGTTGCATGTCTGCCATGGTTAACCCGCGCTAACACTTTGTGCACTCTCCACACACATTGGCGTTGCTTAATAGTCACATAACATTTTAGCCACATTGGCGCCTTTTTCCGGCCCGCGCGGGAACAAAAGCTCAGGCCATCTTGTTCCTATCCCCAAGGGGACCAGGTTTTTTAAAAGCGAGGTATGCGTAATGAATATGTTCAAAGTGATATTGCTGGCTGGAGTTGTTGTGCTGCCGCTGTCTGTGTCGGCCCGCGCGGCTGATATCGCGCCCGACGTCCCGTCGGATATCGCAACATCGCAGATGGGACTTTACCTGCGCGGTGACGTGGGTGGATCGTTTCTGAAATGGAGTGGTGGCAAGGATGATTCGACATTCGTGCTTGGCGGTGGCATCGGCTACCAATACAGTGACATGTTCCGCACCGATTTGACGGCTGATTTCACCGGCAAATACAAAATTGCACCGGGTGCCGAAATTTCCACAACCACGCTGTTGGGTAATGCCTATCTCGATTTCGCCAATGACACCATGTTTACGCCTTATGTGGGCGCGGGCGTGGGTTACGGTTGGGTCAATGGCAAGGGCGTAAAAGACAAGAGCGGTCTGGCATTGGGTGCTGCAGCAGGTGTGTCAGTGGATTTGACGTCCAACCTGAGTGTCGACGTGGGCTATCGCTTCCGCGACATCATGGTGTCTGGCAAGGATACACATGAACATCAGGGTACAATTGGCATGCGCTTCAAGTTCTAACACCATAAGGCCCGCAATCGCGCGTGGTCTCAAAAGAAACGCGTCCTTGGCGAAAGTTAAGGGCGCGTTTTGCATATGTATTTTTCTATCTTGCCATGCGACGGCTTTTCGGCCAATAGCGACGCCGGGCGAACTCTCCCCAACGAGAGTCTACCCATCTGTAAGGATGGAGAACAACATGACAGATACCAAACCGGCACTGCGCCCGGTGAATGCACAATTTTCGTCTGGCCCCTGCGCCAAGTTCCCGGGTTGGAACGCTTCCCTTCTCACCAACGCACTCACGGGCCGCTCGCACCGTTCGGCCGAAGGCAAGCTTCGCCTGAAACGCGCCATTGAGTTGACGCGGGAAGTACTTGAAGTTCCTGCTGATTACAAGATCGGCATCGTGCCGGCATCAGACACCGGTGCGGTTGAAATGGCCATGTGGTCGCTGCTGGGTCCGCGTGGGCTTGATATTTTCGCATGGGAAAGCTTCGGCGAAGGCTGGGTGTCTGACGTCGTCAAGCAATTGAAGCTTCCGGACATTCGCAAGTTTACAGCTGATTATGGTATATTGCCTGATTTGAGCCAGGCGGATTTTTCCCGTGATGTTATTTTCACCTGGAACGGCACGACCTCCGGCGTGCGCGTGCCCAATGCCAACTGGATTCCAGACAATCGCGAGGGCCTGAGCATTTGCGACGCAACGTCTTCTGCCTTCGCACAAGACATGGATTTTGCCAAGCTCGATGTGGTGACCTTCTCCTGGCAAAAAGTGCTGGGCGGGGAGGGCGCTCATGGCGTGATTATTCTGAGCCCTCGCGCGGTTGCACGGCTCGAAAGCTATTCCCCACCGTGGCCCATGCCGAAGATTTTCCGCATGACATCTGGCGGCAAATTGATTGATGGTATTTTTGAAGGTGAAACCATCAACACGCCGTCTATGTTGTGTGTCGAAGATTATGTGCTCGCTCTGGAGTGGGCAAAAGAGGTCGGAGGGCTTAAGGGTCTGCGCGCCCGTGCAGATGCCAATGCTGCGGTCATCGACAGGTGGATTGCGGCCAAACCTTTCGCCCACCATTTGTCGAAAGTTGCCAACACGCGCTCGAATACGTCCGTGTGTTTGACACTGGATGGTTCAGCCGAAGTGCCGAAGAAAATGGCCAAGCTCCTGGAAAAAGAGGGTGTGGCATTTGACATTAATGGTTATCGCGATGCGCCACCTGGCCTTCGCATCTGGTGCGGTGCCACGGTCGAAACGGCTGATGTTGAAAAACTCATGCCGTGGCTCGACTGGGCCTATGCCGCTGCCACCGCCTCCTGATTCTCTAAATTTTTATGGGATTCCCATCATGACCGTTCGTGTTCTCGTATCCGACAAGCTTTCTGAAACCGCCGTGCAAATCTTCCGCGACCGTGGCGTTGAAGTGGACTACATGCCAGATCTTGGCAAGGACAAGGACGCGCTGCTCGCCATCATCGACAAGTATGATGGTCTTGCCATCCGCTCCAACACCAAGGTAACGCCGAAACTGATCGAGGCGGCCAAAAAATTGAAAGTCATCGGCCGCGCTGGCATCGGCGTTGACAATGTCGATATTCCAGCCGCATCTGCACGCGGCATCGTGGTCATGAACACGCCCTTCGGCAATGCCATCACCACGGCAGAACATTCGATTTCCATGATGATGGCCTTGGCCCGGCAGATTCCGGAAGCCAATGCCTCCACCCACGCCGGAAAGTGGGAGAAGAACCGCTTCATGGGCGTTGAACTTTACAACAAGACGCTCGGCGTGGTGGGCTGCGGCAACATTGGTTCCATTGTGGCGGACCGTGCCCTCGGACTTAAAATGAAGGTCATCGCTTATGACCCTTTCCTCTCGCCGGAACGTGCGCTCGAAATCGGCGTGGAAAAAGTAGAGTTGCTGGAGCTTTTGACGCGCTCTGACTTCATCACGCTGCACACGCCTTTGACAGATAAGACGCGCAACATCATCGGTGCTGCGGGCCTCTCACGCTGCAAGAAAGGTGTGCGCATCATCAATTGCGCACGCGGCGGGCTTGTCGACGAGGAAGCCCTCTACGAGGCGCTGAAGTCAAAACATGTGGCGGGTGCGGCACTTGATGTGTTCGAGTCCGAGCCCGCAACCACTCACAAGCTCTTTGGTCTTGAAAACGTTGTGGCAACGCCGCATCTGGGCGCATCGTCAACCGAAGCCCAGGAAAACGTGGCGCTGCAGGTGGCAGAGCAAATGTCGGATTTTCTACTGACGGGCGCTGTGACCAACGCTCTCAATATGCCGTCCATCTCTGCCGACGAGGCGCCGCGCCTGAAGCCATTTGTGGCACTTGCCGAAAAGCTTGGCTCGTTTGTGGGTCAGCTCACGGATGATGTCATCACTGGTATCGTCATCGAATATGCTGGTGACGTGGGCGAAATGAACACCCGCGCCTTGACATCGGCAGCTTTGGCGGGTGCCATGGCTGCACAGACCGGCACGGTCAACATGGTGTCAGCCCCGCTGGTTGCGAAGGAACGCGGCATCAAGGTGGATGAGGTGAAGCAATCGCGCCGCGGTGCCTACGAAACCTATATTCGCATGACGGTTAAAACTGCTGATTATGAACGCTCCGTTGCTGGCACGGTCTTTTCCGACGGCAAGCCGCGCATCATCCAGATCAAGGGCATTGAGCTGGAAGCGGATTTCGGCAAGCACATGCTCTATGTTACCAATCGGGACAAGCCGGGATTTATTGGAGCCGTTGGCTCCTTGCTGGGCAACGCGGGCATGAACATCGCTTCCTTTCATCTCGGCCGTCAGAGTGAAGGCGCTGATGCCATTTGTCTCGTCGAAGTGGACGGTCCAATCGCTGAGCGCGTTGTCAAAGCCGTGGCAGAACTGCCCCAGGTGAAACAGGCAAAAGTGCTGAAATTCTAAAAATTGGTCGGAGTGAGAGGATTCGAACCTCCGACCCCCTGCTCCCGAAGCAGGTGCGCTACCAGACTGCGCTACACTCCGAACTCTAGGAAACACGATGTTTCTGGGGGCTTTTAGCGCGGTTTTGGTCAAGCGCAAAGAGCCAGTTGAACAGCAAACTCAAACCTAAAATTTACGACCAAAGCGATACTAAGCAAAAACGATGCGCGGAAAATAGAACGACACCACCCAATTCGGCATGTCGA
>CAXTKL010000057.1:0-17816 GCA_964244825.1 uncultured Aestuariivirga sp. | reverse complement strand
AGATTTCAGGCGGTCAGCAACAACGTGTGGCGTTGGCGCGCGCACTCGCGCCCAAGCCCAAGGTGTTATTGCTGGATGAGCCGTTATCAGCTCTGGATTACAAACTCCGCAAGGACATGCAGATCGAGTTGAAGCGGTTGCAATCGGAAACCGGCATTACCTTTATCTTCGTGACTCATGATCAGGAAGAAGCCCTCACCATGTCTGACAGAATCGCGGTGATGAACAAGGGCCATATTCTGCAGGTGGGCGTGCCACGGGATATCTATGAAAAGCCAACGGAACGCTTCGTAGCAAACTTCATTGGCGAAACAAATTTCCTGAAGGGCATGGCGCGGCCATCGTCAAATGACAAGGTGCGGGTTGATCTCCAAGCAGGCGGCTCACTCTTTCTTGATCCAGTTGGAGGTGTGGCCTCAAGCGGCGACGTAACGGTGATCGTGCGGCCGGAAAACGCCACACTGGCTTCGGTCAAGGCCGGGAATGTCAGCGGCACGATCGAGAACATCATTTATTTTGGCACCGATACACACTTTCATGTGAAGCTCACGAATGGTGAGCCATTCGTGGTGCGCCAGCAAAACAACAAGGTCAGCCCCACTGCGATGACAGTGGGAACAAAGGTCGGTGTGATGTTCGAAGCGGGTGCCGCACAGGTGCTGAAGGATTGAAGATGGCAGCACCTGTGACAAGAGCCATGGACATCATCGCGAAGGCTGAGGCTTCCGTGGTGCGAAGCAATCGGCTGCTGGTGTCACCGGCTCTTCTGGTCATTGTGGTCTTCGGTATTCTGCCCCTGCTCGTCATTCTCACCTATTCCTTCCTGAAACCTGCGGCCTATGGCGGCGTGCTTTGGCACTTCACGACTGATGCCTATGTGAGCTTCCTGTTCCAGAAAGACATCTTCGACGACACCCTGAAGTTCTCATCTGACTACCTGTGGATTTACGGGCGCTCACTGATCTTTGCATTGGCAACCACAGTAATGTGTTTGCTGCTTGGTTTTCCAACGGCCTATTTTATGGCCACGCGACCGCCAGAGCAGCGCAATTGGTGGGTGCTGCTGATTACCATACCCTTCTGGTCAAATCTTCTGGTGCGCACATTGGCCATCATGTTCATTATACGTGATGAAGGCCTGATCAATCACATGCTGCTCGCGCTGCATCTCATCGATAAACCCATCACCATGCTATATACCAATTTCGCCATCGTGCTGGGGCTGCTCTATTCCTATCTGCCTTTCATGATCCTGCCACTCTATGCCAATCTGGAACGATTGGACTTCCGTCTGGTAGAGGCTGCCTATGATCTTTATGCCACGCGCGGACAAGTGCTGCGTCGCGTGATCATACCACTCGCCAGGCCCGGTATTGTGGCGGGTTGCCTGCTCGTTTTCATTCCCTCGATTGGTGCCTATGTCACACCTCTCATTCTGGGTGGCGGCACGCATTTGATGATCGGCGATTTGATTGCACAACAATTTGGCTCCGGTCGCAATTGGCCATTGGGTGCGGCACAGGCTTTCATCCTTTTGACCTGTGTGTTGGTCGCGTTGTATTATTACGTTCGCAATGCCGCAGGGAAATCGCTGCATGGCTGACTCGACCGCCGCACCAGACTTGAAATATCAGCCCGCTTTCAAACCGCTGGCCCTGTTCTGCGTGGCACTGCTCTATACGCCCATCCTCATTCTGGTGCTGTTCTCTTTCAATTCCGGCGATCTGATCATGCGCTTCGAGGGCGTGGGCCTCAACTGGTATGGCGAGGCATTTGCGAATGCAGATTTCTATGCCGCCGCCAAGAACACGTTATTGATATCCATCACAGCCACACTGATAGCCACCAGTGCTGCAACACTCGCAGCGCTTGGCATGACACGGACAAGGCCCTGGCGCGGATTGAATGCGGCCTTCATGATTGTCAATTTGCCGTTGATGGTGCCGGAGATCATCACGGCTGTTGCCAGTCTTTCCTTCTTCTCATTGCTGGCCGGGGCTTTCGGTTTCAATCTTGGCCTCGGCAACATCATTCTGGTGCATTCCGTGTTTTGCATTCCCTTCGCCTATATGCCAATCCGGGCGCGACTGCTGGACATGGATGTCACGCTGGAACAAGCGGCTTCCGATCTTTATGCCACACCGGTGCAAGCCTTCCGTCGCATCACCTTGCCGCTGCTGGTTCCTGGAATCGTTTCGGGTGCAGCCTTGGCTTTTATTGTGTCGTTTGATGATTTTACCATCACGCAGCTTGTGGCAGGGCCAGGGCAAACAACATTGCCGTTGTTCATCTGGGACAAAATCCGCAGGCCCCTGACGCCTGAAATCAATGCCATTTCGACCATTCTCTTGATGGTCTCCGTCGTGTTTGTTGTCGTATCATTCCTGCTATCGCAACGAAAACAAAAGAACTGAACCAAGGGAGTAGACTATGAAAAAGATCGTGAAATACGCCATTGCCGCGACGGCTTTGGCCTTAGCTGCCGGACCAGCATTGGCCGAAGGTGAGCTGCACATTTACAATTGGGGTGACTATACCAACCCTGATCTGATCAAGAAGTTTGAAGAGCAATTCAAAGTCAAGGTGACGCTCGACTCCTATGACTCCAATGAAACCATGCTGTCGAAAGTGCGAGCCGGAAATTCTGGCTATGATATCGTTGTGCCGTCGGATTACACGGTGAAGATCATGATCGACGATGGCCTGCTGGAAAAGACCGAGCCAGGGTCAATGGAAAATGCGAAAAACATCGATCCACGTTTTCTGAATGTCTACTGGGATGATGGCCGCCACTATTCGGTGCCATGGCAATTTGGCAAAACCAACTTCGTTGTGGATACGGCCAAGTACAAGGGTGACATCAATACCCTGGCCATCCTGTTCAATCCGCCGGAAGAACTGAAAGGCCAGATCAATATTCTCGATGACATCAATTCGGTCATGCACGCGACTGAGCGCTACGTCGGCGTGCCACGCTGCAGTGCCGACAAGGCCGATCTGAAAAAGGTCAATGACGCCCTGATGGCGGCCAAGCCGTTCTGGAAAACCTTCTCTTACGATACAGATGCAAAAATGAATTCCGGCGACGTCATAGCCACGCAAACCTGGAACGGTATGGCCTATCGCATCCGGCAAAAAATGCCGACGGTGAAATTTGCCTATCCCAAGGAAGGTGTAGAAGGCTGGATGGACAATGTTTCGGTTCTGAAAGGTGCCAAGAACATCGAGAATGCCAAGCTGTTTCAAAACTTCATCATGGACCCGCAAAACGCGGCGATGATCTCCAACTTTGCGGGCTATGACAATGGCATCAAGGGCAGCCATGAATTCATGTCAAAGGACCTGGCGGCGTCACCAGAACTCAACTCACCTGCGGGCGCGCCAGAGGCCGAATTCGTGCCACCTTGCCCACCGGAAGTTGTCGAAATTTACAACAAAATCTGGACCAACCTGAAAAAGTGATCGTTTCAAAACACAATTGGGACCGGCCACCGCAGAACCGGTGGTCGTTCCATCATATCCGTGAAATTTTACCGACAGTGGAGGTCTGGCGCGGTCGTGGTCCCATGCGTGAATTTCCGCGTGCGGAGCTTCCACTGGATGATCTGTTGGTTTTCAAGTCCTCAAGTCTGACACAGCATTTGGCCGAAACCTATACCGATGGTTTTCTGGTCATCAAGAATGGTACCATTGTATTTGAGCGTTACTATGGTGGCATGACCGAGCGCAGCCTGCACCTCTCGCAGTCGGTGGCAAAGTCCTTCGTCGGCATGCTCACGGGCATTGTTGTTGGAGGAGGTTTGCTCGATGTGTCAAGACCCATCGCCGACTATATGCCCGAGTTGGCCGAGACTGGCTGGATCGGGGCCACTGTGCAACAGGTGCTGGACATGACATCAGGTGTGCGCTTTTCTGAAGCCTATACCGATCCGTTTTCCGATGTTGGCCAAACTGATGTTGCGAGTGGTTGGAAACCACCGCCCGAAGGAAGTGATCCGAAATTCAAATGGCCATCGCATGTGTGGGAGCAAATCCTCGGTCTGCGTGACACGACGCGTCCCCATGGCATGGCGTTTGAATATCGTTCCATTGAAACGGATGTCCTGGCCCTCTGTCTGGAACGCGTCACGGGAAGGCGATTGCCGCAACTGCTCTCCGAGGAGCTCTGGCAAAAACTGGGCGCTGAGGAGAGCGCCTGCTTCACGGTTGACCCCGCAGGCTATGCCTTGGCAGATGGCGGTTTCAATGCCTGTCTTCGCGATTATGGCCGCTTCGGCCAGCTCATTCTGGAGGGCGGCCGTGGCATTATTCCGTCATCATGGATTGAAGATACACGCAATGGCAATCATCAGATGTTCGGCGGAAGCTATAGCGAAACTTTGCCGGGTGGCGCATATCACAACCAGTTCTGGATCGAAGATGCAAAGTCACGCTCCCTCATGGCGCGCGGTGTCTTTGGACAGTGGATCTACATCAACTGGGACGACAACATTGTGATCGTGAAGCTGTCGAGTTTTCCGGACTTCATCAACTCAGCCTATGAGGTGGCGTCCTTGCATGCTGCACATGTCATTGCGGGGAAACTGTCAGAACTTCAAACGTCCTGATTGTTTCAGCCATGCCACGACAAGTTCCGTCGCTGCCTCCGGCGTCAAGGCCGTCGTATCAATGCGCAGTTCCGGATTTTCTGGCGCTTCATAAGGGGATGATATGCCCGTGAAGTTTTTCAACTCGCCACGCCGCGCCTTGGCATAGAGGCCTTTCACATCACGTTTCTCGGCATCGGCCAAAGTTGTATCAACGTGGATTTCCACAAATTCGCTTTCTGCAAGCATTTCACGTGCCATCAATCGTTCGGCACGGAAGGGGGAGATGAAACTGACGAGAACAATCAGGCCAGCATCCACCATCAATTTTGAAACTTCAGCGACACGGCGAATATTTTCCACGCGGTCCTGATCGGTGAAACCAAGATCACGGTTCAGCCCGTGGCGCACGTTGTCACCGTCGAGCAGATAGGTGAGCTGGCCTTGTGCGTGCAGTTTCTTTTCCACTAGATTGGCGATGGTGGATTTGCCTGCGCCCGAAAGACCGGTGAACCACAACACTGTTGGCTTCTGCTTCACCAATTTGCCGCGCGCTTGCTTGTTCACATCAGTGGCTTGCCAATGGATATTGGCGGCACGGCGCAGGGCAAAATTGATCAGCCCCATGCCCACAGTGTTGTTGCTGAAGCGGTCAATGATGATGAAGGAGCCGAGCGTTCTATTGTCCTTGTATGGAGCAAATGCGATTGCTGCATCAAGCTCCAGATTGCAGACGCCAATCTCATTGAGCGACAGTGTTTCCGTCGCTGTTTTTTCCATGGTATTGACGTTGATCTTGTGTTTGATGCGGTCAATGGTGCCGGGCAGTGTGCGTGTGCCCGCCTTGATCATGTAGGGGCGGCCAGGCAGCATGGCTTCCTGATCCATCCACAGCACCTGCACCTCGAACTGATCAGACACTTCAGCGGGTTGCTGGCTCGCGCAAATTACATCGCCCCGGCTGATATCGATTTCCGATGTCAGCGTCATGGTGATGGCCTGGGCCGCTGTAGCAACACTTAAATCACCGTCGTAGGTGACCAGGCGTTCGATGGTCGCTGTCTTCCCTGACGGGAGGGCACGAATGGTATCGCCTGGCTTGATTGATCCTGATGCAACCGTTCCAGAAAAGCCGCGAAAGTTCTGGTTGGGGCGATTGACCCACTGCACAGGCAGGTAAAACGGCTTGTCAGCGTCATCATTGCCGACAGGCACGGTTTCGAGATGCGCCATCAGGGTTGCTCCGCGATACCATGGCATGGCAGCAGAGCGATCAATGATATTGTCGCCCTTCAGAGCTGACGCAGGAATCATCGTAATATCAGCAACACCTAGAGTCGCTGCGAATGCGCGATAATCCGTTTCGATTTTATCGAACACGTCTTTTGAGTAGTCGACAAGGTCCATCTTGTTGACGCAGACCACGAGATGCTTGATGCCGAGAAGATGCGCAATGAAGGTGTGGCGGCGGGTTTGGGTGAGAACGCCTTTGCGGGCGTCCATGAGAATGATGGCAAGGTCAGCAGTTGAAGCGCCGGTGGCCATGTTGCGGGTGTATTGTTCATGACCCGGTGTATCGGCCACGATGAATTTGCGCTTTGATGTGGTGAAGGCACGGTAGGCTACATCAATTGTGATGCCCTGCTCGCGTTCGGCCGCAAGACCATCCACCAGCAACGCGAAATCGAGATTGCCGCCCTGCGTGCCCAGTTTTTTCGAGTCGGCTTCAAGCGCCGTGAGCTGGTCCTCGAACAGCATTTTCGATTCATAGAGCAGGCGGCCAATGAGTGTTGACTTGCCATCGTCAACCGAACCGCAGGTGATGAAGCGCAGCAGGTCCTTGTTTTCTTGTGTGGCGAGAAAGTCTTCAACGCCGCCGCCTGTATATTCAACAAAGCGGGTCATTAGAAATATCCCTCCTGTTTTTTCTTCTCCATCGACGCTGCTTGATCCTTGTCAATCACGCGGCCCTGACGTTCGGAAGACGTGGCGACAAGCATTTCCTCGATGATGTCGAGCAATGATGTGGCGTCGGATTCAATGGCACCCGTGAGGGGATAGCAGCCCAGCGTACGGAAACGGATTTTGCGCATCTGTGGTGTCTCATCAGGGAGCAGGCGCATGCGATTGTCATCCACCATGATCAATTGTCCGTCGCGTTCCACCACGGGGCGCTCATCGGCAAAATACAGGGGCACAATGTCGATGTTCTCGCGGTGAATATATTGCCAGATGTCGAGTTCGGTCCAGTTTGACAGGGGAAACACACGGATCGACTCGCCCTTGTTCTTGCGGGCGTTATAGAGGTTCCACAATTCGGGGCGCTGGCTCTTGGGGTCCCAGCGATGCTTGGTGTCGCGGAAAGAGAAAATGCGTTCCTTGGCGCGGGACTTCTCTTCATCGCGGCGCGCGCCACCAAAGGCAGCGTCGAAGCCGTATTTGTCGAGCGCCTGTTTCAGCCCTTCGGTTTTCATGATGTGGGTGTGAAGTTGCGAGCCATGGTCAAAGGGGTTGATGTCCTTCGCCACACCCTCCGGGTTGATATGGACGATAAGATCAAGCCCCAGTTTCTTTGCCGTTTCATCCCGCATCTTGATCATGTCGCGAAACTTGTAGCGCGTGTCCACATGCATCAGCGGGAAAGGCGGCTTTGCGGGATAAAAAGCCTTCATGGCGAGATGCAACATGACGGCTGAATCCTTGCCGATTGAATACAGCATGACTGGCTTTTCGCATTCGGCCGCCACCTCCCGGATGATGTGGATCGATTCCGCTTCCAACTTGTCGAGGTGGGTCATGGCTTTGGGTGCAAGCGCCGTGGCGGGAACTACGGGCTGAGGCTGCATGGCGGCACGGACCTTTTCCATGGTGCGGGTGGAGGGCGACCGGCCCTTGCGGAGGTCAAACACAAAGGACGGGTCCCCCAGCACCTGTTTGCCAAAGCCGGTGGCATCAGCATTGGTTTTGGTAAGAAAGGCTTCGATTTCAGCGAGAAATGTGTGCGCGATAGGGTCCATGATAGGATAATACCTATTTAATCGCGTAATGTCCAGTTTAAAAGGAATTATCCTATCAGAAATTTACGATTTTGATCTCAAAACTGTGAATCCGGTGTATAGGCAAACCCATGATCAAATTTCTGACCCTTTGTCTGGCAGCAATCTTTCTTGCTGCGCCGGCCACCGCACAAGTCAAACTCACAGGCCAGTTCGCAGCGACACAGAATTGTCCGGCCCTGCTGTCGATCAAGAAGGGAACCAACCCGGGCGATGTCTCGGTCAAGTCCGGGACATCATACAGGCTGCTCGGCAAGAACAAGGACACCGCGACGCATTACTGGATTGAAGTGCCGGGGGCCAACCCGGCGCAGCGATGGGTCGCTTTGAATTGCGGCACGACCGATGCTGATATTGCCTCGGCGCCTACAACGGGGGGAGCAGCAGTTGATACGCCACAGGGCACGGTCAAGCCAAAGCCAAAACCAAAGGGGCCACGTGATGCTGTGCCATTTTATGTTCTGGCGTTAAGCTGGGAACCTGCATTCTGTGAAAAAATGAAGGGCAAGGCGGAATGCAAAAACCAAACCAGCACCAGCTATGAAGCCAGTCACTTCTCGCTTCACGGCCTCTGGCCGCAGCCAAGGCGCAACGTGTTTTGCGGCGTGGATCGCACCACCGCAGCACTGGATGACCAGCACCAATGGGAACAATTGCCGGAACCGCAGTTGACTGGGGATACCAAGGCAGCCTTAGACAAGGTGATGCCCGGCACGCAATCGGTGTTGCAGCGGCATGAATGGATCAAGCATGGCACCTGTTATCCTGGCGGCAACGCCGACCAGTATTTCAAGGATGCCGTGCGGCTGGCAAATGACGTGAATGCGTCGGCAGTTCAGGCATTTGTTGCAGCAAACATCGGCAAGACCATCCAAACCAAGGAACTGCGCGCCAGGTTCGATGAGGCCTATGGCAAAGGTGCCGGAGATCGGGTTCGGGTATCGTGTTCTCCCGGCGGAATGATCAGCGAACTGACGATTGGATTGAAGGGTGATATTTCTTCCGGCACAAAACTCAGCGATCTGATTGCCGCATCGGACCCCACCGATCCGGGATGTCCCAGTGGGACAATCGATGCAGTTAACTGAACGACGCAGCCACAGCCGCAATACGCCGTGCGGCCTCTGCCATTGTGGCTTCATCTACAGTGAGCGCCACACGCAAATGCCCGGCCCCACCAGCGCCAAAACTTTCGCCGGGCATGGTGACAACGTCGTGTTCCGCCAGAAGTTTGCGGGCGAAAGCTTCGCCAGAAAGGCCTGTGGCGCGCACATCGACCATCACAAACATGCCGCCCTCCGGCATGCGCGCCTTGACCTTGTTGGAGGCGGCAAGGCCCTCCACCAGCGCCTTGCCACGCAGCCAGTAGGCATCACGCATGGCGGTGGTCTCTGCAAAGTCATGATCAAGCGCATAGGCCAGCGCATCTTCCAAAAACGGCTGGCTCCCAAACAGCATGGTTTCAGAAACAGGCAGCAGCCTTGCGCAATAATCTGCCGACCCTGCAATCCAGCCGCAACGGAAGCCCGGCACCGCATGGGACTTTGAAATCGACGACACGACGATGGTGCGCTCCTCAAGATCCTTGTGAAAGAACGGCGACGAGAAAACATTGCCGCCATGAATCTGCGTGGCATAGACTTCGTCTGACACGATCCAGAGATCATGCTTGATTGCAATGTCGCCGATCGCCCGGATTTCGGCGGCCGTGAAGACAGCACCCGTTGGGTTCGAGGGAGAGTTCAAGAGTACGGCCCGGGTTCTGGGTGTCACAGCTCTTTCGAGCGCAGCAAGATCAGGGTGAAAGCCACGATCAGGATCAAGTTTTACCCCAACAGGCACGCCACCCGGCGCCGTGACCACAGCTTCGTAAGTGGCGTAATACGGATCAAACAACAGCACTTCGTCACCAGGTTCGAGTACGGATAAGCACGCGAAAGACAGTCCTGCTTGCGTGCCCGGCACAAACAGAAACTGATTGGCCCCGATCTCGCGGCCAGTTTGTTTGCTGTAGGAGCGCGCGAGGCTGCGGCACAAATTAATTTCGCCAGAGCCAGGTGAATATCCGAGGCGGCCAATCTTGATGTTGTCTCGGGCAACATCAAGCAAACACTGCGGCGGCGGTAAATCCGGCTCACCAATTGACAGAAAAATCAGTTTTTCGCCCGCCGCCCGGCGGCGCTTGCCTTCAATGTGAACAGACCATTTTTCGGAACCAAGAGACGAGAGGCGCGTGGCAATTGAAGCGAGTTTCATGTGGGTTGCAATAGCTGCACTCCATAAACTGGGCAAGTTGCGAAAACGCCGTGACTGCAAATTCCGCCAATTCAAAAAACATGGCGGTCAGTGATTGTCCCGCGGAACGGGATGCACTTTGCCGACGCGCTGGAACTTCACTGCCCCTTTTAGCACCATACCTTGCGCCAGTTGGTCAGTTTCCTTGCGAAAGATTTCTTGCCAAGGGGTTTGGGATTCGGGGACTTTGTAGCCACCGGCAGCTTCCAGCTCAGCATGACGTTTTTTCAACTCGGCATCGCTGATGAGCATATTGCATTCGCCCTTGTTAAGGTCGATGCGGACTTTGTCGCCGTTTTTCAATACAGCCAAGCCGCCACCTGCAGCGGCTTCGGGTGATGCATTGAGGATGGAAGGAGAGCCTGACGTGCCGGACTGGCGGCCATCGCCCACGCAGGGCAGCGAGCGGATGCCTTTTTCGAGCAGGTAATTGGGTGCCCGCATGTTCACCACTTCAGCCGCACCGGGATAACCAAGGGGGCCGACGCCGCGGATGAAGAGAATGGTGTTCTCGTCAACGTCCAGTTTCTTGTTGTCGATGTTGGCGTGATAATCTTCGGGGCCGTCAAACACGATGGCCTTGGCTTCGAATGCGTTCGGGTCTTTCGGATTTGAGAGATAGCGTTGCCGGAATTCTTCTGAAATCACGCTCGTCTTCATGATGGCGCTATCAAACAAATTGCCCGTCAGCATTTTGAAGCCTGCGTGCTTTTTGATCGGGTCGTTAAATTCACGGATGACCTTGCGGTTCCAGGAGAACTTGCCTTTGTTGTTTTCACCTATGGTTTTGCCGTTGGCGGTCATGCAGTCTTCAATGATTTTGCCTGCGGCGATCAATTCAGCGATGACAGCGGGAACGGCCCCGGCGCGATGGAAATCTTCGCCGAGATATTCTCCGGCCGGCATCATGTTGACGAGCAATGGCAGTTCATGGCCCTGCTCTTCCCAATCAATCACATCAAGCTGGATGCCGAGATGCCGCGCGATGGCATTCAAATGGTTTGGCGCATTGGTGGAGCCACCGATGGCGGTATTGACGCGGATGGCGTTGATGAAAGCTTCGCGCGTCATGATCTTCGACGGCGTCAAATCCTCATGCACCATCTCGACGATGCGTTTTCCGGTTTCATAAGCCATTTGCCCACGCTCACGGTAAGGCGCTGGGATAACGGCGTTATAGGGGAGGCACATGCCCAGCGCTTCTGTCAGCGAGTTCATGGTGGACGCGGTGCCCATGGTGTTGCAGTAACCTGTTGATGGCGCTGACGAGGCCACAAGGTCGGTGAATTCCTTGTAGTTGATTTCGCCTGTCGCATATTTCTCACGCGCCAGCCAGACGATGGTGCCGGAGCCTGTGCGCATGCCCTTGTAGTCGCCATTCAGCATGGGGCCCGATGAGAGAGCAATGGCTGGAATATCAACGGTGGCCGCAGCCATCAAACAGGCTGGCGTGGTCTTGTCACAACCAATTGTGAGGACCACCCCATCCAGCGGATAGCCATGCAGCACTTCAACAAGGGAGAGATAGGCAAGGTTACGGTCCAGCGAGGCCGTGGGGCGTTTTCCGGTTTCCTGAATGGGGTGTATGGGAAATTCCAGGGGAATGCCACCCATTGCAATAATACCGTCGCGCACCCGCCGCACCCAGTCCACATGGGCGCGGTTGCAAGGGGAAAGGTCAGACCCTGTTTGCGCAATGCCAATGATAGGCTTGCCGCCTTGAAGCTCGCCCTGGGTAAAACCGTAGTTGAGGTAACGCTCGACATAAAGTGCCGTCATGTCGGCATTGTCCGGATTGTCGAACCAGTGTTGCGAGCGGAGTTTCAGGGGCTTGTGCTGATTGCTGCTCATTTCATTCGGACCTCAAAATCAATTGTCATACAAATGATAGCGCGATGAGCTGAGGGCGTCCAATGGTTTGAGCTGAGTTGACAGGAGTACGGGATACCAGTATAAAAAAGATATGGAGTTTGAGTGGGACGTTGCAAAAGCTCAATTGAACTTGAGCAAGCACGGCATTTCTTTTGACGATGCCAAAGAGGTTTTCAAGGACCCTCTCAATATTGAATGGCCTGATGAGTGTGATCACGAAGAGCGGACAATTATCGTCGGGCAATTCCAAAATGTGTTCTCCTTCGTTGTGTACACGGAGCGTCCGCCGAAAATCAGACTGATTTCAGCCAGAAGGGCTACAAAAAATGAACAAGCAAGATACTATCACCTTAATTTTTCCTGACGGTCGCAGAACCAAGACCTTCAGCGATGGACGGGTCGAAGAACTTACGCCCATCGATCCGCCGCAGGTGACGGATGAGCCTGACCCTGCTGATCGTGTCTGGACGCCCGAGCAACTCGCCAAGGTCAAAATCAAACCGCGTTCGATCACGCTGCGCCGCGCACTTGGTCTGACGCAGGAAGAATTTTCTGAACGCTATCGAATCCCCTTGGGCACACTGCGTGATTGGGAACAAGGGCGCTCTGAACCCGACGCACCAGCGCGCGCGCTGTTGCGGGTGATTGCGAAAAACCCCGAAATGGTGCGGCAGGCCTTGGCCTCTTGACGCCCCTTTCCGAAAATTTGACCATTTGAACAAAATCTGCCAACTTTGAGTCCAACGATAAAAGTGTCGGAGGAAACATGGCACAGGTGAAGGGTCCGGATGTGGCGGCGGGGCGCTTGCCCAAGGCTGTCTACAAGGCGAATTTTGCTGACCTGCATCCGCCGCTGTCAAAACGGGAAGCGCTGGTGGAGTCAGATCGCTGTTTCTTCTGCTACGACGCGCCCTGCCAGACCGCCTGCCCCACCTACATCGATATTCCTTTGTTCATCCGTGAGATTGCAGCGGGGCATGAAAAGAGTGCCGCTGTTACCATTTTCAATCAGAACATTTTGGGTGGCATGTGCGCCCGTGTCTGCCCCACGGAAACCCTCTGCGAAGAGGCCTGTGTCCGCAACACCTCGGAAGATCAACCTGTCAAGATTGGCCTGCTGCAACGCTATGCCACCGATGCATTGATGGCAGAAAAGAAACATCCTTATGTCCGTGCGAAATCTTCGGGGAAGAAGGTGGCCGTTGTGGGGGCGGGGCCTGCGGGCCTCGCTTGTGCACACAGGCTGGCCATGCACGGACATGCCGTCACGATCTATGACGCGCGCAAGAAATCCGGCGGCCTCAACGAGTTTGGCATTGCGGCCTACAAGAGTGTGGATGATTTCGCCCGGAAAGAAGTGGACTTTGTACTGTCCATCGGCGGCATCACGGTGGAACACGGCAAGGCCCTGGGCAAGAAACTCAAGCTGAAGGATTTGCAGTCAGGGTTTGATGCAGTATTCCTGGGTCTTGGCCTGCAAGGCGTCAATGATCTTGGCATCAAGGATGACGATTGTGCAGGCGTTGAAGATGCAGTGGACTATATC
Source organism: uncultured Aestuariivirga sp. (assembly GCA_964244825.1). Classification (GTDB taxonomy): domain Bacteria; phylum Pseudomonadota; class Alphaproteobacteria; order Rhizobiales; family Aestuariivirgaceae; genus Aestuariivirga. The sequence goes on along the minus strand of CAXTKL010000057.1, from coordinate 4,461 downwards.
GCAGACCTGCGTCAGGTCAAGGACTTATCGAAACTGAAAGTCGGCCGTCGCGTTGTCGTCATCGGTGGTGGCATGACGGCTATTGATGTTGCGGTTCAGTCGAAGCTTCTCGGTGCTGAGGATGTGACCGTCCTCTACCGGCGCGGCAAGGAGCATATGAAAGCCTCCACCTTCGAACAGGACCTCGCACAAACCAAAGGCGTCAAGATCAAGCATTGGGTAGCTCCCAAAAAAGTGCTGGTGAAGGCAGGCAAAGCCGTTGGTCTCAAATGCGATTACATGGAAATGAAGAAGGGCAAGCTGATCCCAACCGGCGAGACCTTCGACATGTCAGCAGACACAATTTTCAAAGCCATCGGCCAAACCTATGTGGATGCCACAGGTGGTGCATTGAAACTCGACAGCGGTCGCATCGTCATTGACGGTGAGAAGCGAACGAGTGTCGCAGGCATTTGGGCCGGCGGTGATTGCGCGGCCGGCGGCAAGGATTTGACAGTGGCAGCTGTTGATGATGGCAGACGTGCCGCTGAATCCATTCATGCGTTCCTGACAGCGTAGGAGATTAACATGGCAGACCTTCGCTCAAACTTTGTCGGTATCAAATCCCCCAATCCCTTCTGGTTGGCATCTGCACCTCCCACGGACAAGGAATACAACGTCGTCCGCGCCTTCAAGGCAGGCTGGGGCGGCGTGGTGTGGAAAACGCTGGGTGAAGAAGGGCCGCCTGTGGTGAACGTCAATGGCCCACGCTATGGCGCGATACATGGTCCAGACCGCCGCTTGCTCGGCCTCAACAATATTGAGCTCATCACCGACCGTCCGCTGGAGATCAACCTGCAGGAAATCAAGAAGGTGAAACGCGAATGGCCAGACCGCGCCATGGTCGTATCCCTCATGGTGCCCTGTGAAGAAGCGCCATGGAAGAAGATACTCAAACAGGTTGAGGAAACCGATTGTGATGGCGTGGAGCTGAACTTCGGTTGCCCCCATGGCATGAGTGAACGCGGCATGGGTGGTGCTGTGGGCCAGGTGCCCGAATATATTGAAATGGTGACACGCTGGTGCAAGCAGCATTCGCGCTTGCCGGTGATCGTGAAACTCACACCCAATATCACCGACATCCGCAAACCCGCAGCGGCGGCGTTCCGCGGTGGTGCTGATGCCGTGTCGCTGATTAACACCATCAACTCCATCACCCATGTGGATTTGGACTCATTCTCACCCATGCCGTCGATTGATGGCAAAGGTTCCCACGGCGGCTATTGCGGCCCCGCAGTAAAGCCGATTGCCTTGTCGATGGTATCCGAAATTGCGCGTGACAGGGAAACGGCAGGCAAGCCCATTTCGGCGATTGGCGGCGTCACCACGTGGCGCGATGCGGCGGAATTTATCTCGATGTCGGCAGGCACCGTGCAGGTCTGTACTGCCGCCATGACCTATGGATTCAAGATTGTTGAGGAAATGAAAACGGGTCTCTCACGCTGGATGGATGAGAAAGGCTTCAAGACCATCGAAGACTTCCGCAGCCGTGCCGTGCCCAATGTCACGGATTGGCAATACCTCAATCTCAACTACATCGCCAAAGCCCACATCGACCAGGACGCCTGCATCAAGTGCGGCCGCTGCTACGCCGCCTGCGAAGACACCTCCCACCAGGCCATCATGAAAGAAAAAGACGGCAAGCGTCACTTCGAAGTCATGGACGACGAATGCGTGGCATGTAATCTCTGCGTCGAAGTCTGCCCAGTGCCGGAATGCATTACGATGGTGGAGCAAACATCCGGTATAGATGCCCGCACCGGCAGGAAGATTGATCCGGATTACGCAAACTGGACGACGCATCCGAATAATCCGATGGCGCGGAAAGCGGCGGAGTGAAGGAATAGAAATTTTTTTCCTCACCCAAATGAGGGAAGAACTTTCACGTCCGCTGGTGTAAGCCGCCGCCGGGGCGAGAAAGAGAACACCATGCGTGAACTTGCATCTCCACTGCGATTTGAACGGCGCCGTGTTGAGTTAAAGCCGACGTTTTCAAATCCCGGATTGCTTTACAATATTGGAAACCTCATCGCTTTTTTCGGTGCCTTGGCGCTGTTCATGCTGCTGTCAGGCTCTGGCCGTGGCGTGACGGTTGATGGGTTTGCGGCACATTTTCTCGGCAATTGGCCCGCAGTTTTGACAACGGCGGCTTCACTGATCTTCTGGGGGAGTGGCGTGCAATATGCCAAGGCCTGGACGCATGGCTTTCCACCGGAGGCCAAATCCAACAAGGCCGGGCACGCGCTTTCCACGCTGGGCGCGTTCACCATCGGCTTTGCACTGATGGGCCTTGCCCGCAGTGAAGTATCGCTTGCCCTCGCCATCATCGCCACCATCCTGCACGCAGGCGGCAAGCTGACAAGCTGGCGCGCGCCTCATTGCGACGATTATTTCAAGCCAATGCCACTCTATAGCCGCATCCCCTATGTGACGACGCTGTGTCTCGATATGAGAAATGATGTGTTGTCCGGTAATGCCATGACCGATGTTGTTACCGGCGTGGCGCTACCTCTGTTCTTACTGGTCGCGACGACGTTCTGGGCGCGGGCGGATTGGCTGTTGTTGCAGAAGATGCCGTAGTGACTTTCAATAGTCATTCATCATGATCTAACGTTCTTCAAATTTCAAAATGCCAACCACCGCCTTGCGCTCGCCCTTTATGTCGCTGAGGTGATCTTTACCGTTTAGTACTTTTACTTCCTTGAGATCGAATGGCGACAGACTCTCCAGGCAAGCGACGTTGACGCCAAATTCTCGCGGATTGGAACGACGTTGGTGATGCGTGTAGATGCCACATATCGAACAAAAGTAATGTTTCGCCTCTTTGGTGTTGAACTGATAGAGATTCAGCCTGTCCGCGCCCGCTGTGATTATCATATCTTCAATCAAGGCGGAGACAGCAACGGCTCCGCGCATACGGCAAATAGAACAATTGCAGCGTCGTGCAGTGTTCAAGCCGTCAACCAAAATAACTTGGAACTGAACCGTTCCGCAATGGCACGCCCCTCTCATGGTCATTACCGATAAACCTCCCCGCGATGCCCGATTTCGACAACAAGAAGCGTCATAACTTCATTTTGTATTCTGGCAATCGCACGATAGTCACCGATGCGAAATCGCCAAAGGCCCCGGTTTCTGGGTCCTTGCAAGGGAATTGCCAAGATACGAGGATTTTCAGCTTCAGCCGCCCGCTCGGTCAGAAACCTTAAAATCCGTATTGCAATCGTTTTGTCGATCCCCGCCAGATCGCGTTTGGCTCCGGGCGAAAGCTCAAGCTTCCAACCCATATTCTCTCATGACATCTTCAATGGGGATGGCTTTTTCACCACTTGCCTCAAATTCTGCGAGCCGCTTTTCGCCCAGTATTGCATCTTCCATGTCCTCCAAATAATTGAGGATGGCTTGGCGCGCATAAAATGTCTTTGTGCGTCCTGACTGCTTGGCCAAAATTGACAAACGTTCCTCAATTTCTTTTGGTAGTCGAATTGCCAACATTCTGCATCTCCATTGCTATACATGTATAGTATTTCCGGCGAATTTGCAAGGTATCAGCTGCCCGCTTGCCAGTTTTGCTGTCAAAAGCTAGTGCAATGCCACAGGGTCCAACCAAAGCTGGATTCCCGCCTTCGCGGGAATGACAGGTGGCAGAAGGATCACACCAATTTCAACCAAACACGGATTATGTCATGACTTCCTTCAATCTCCTCTATCTCCCCGGTGACGGTATTGGCCCCGAAGTCATGACCGAGGTCAAAAAGATTGTCAGCTGGATGGGGCAACAGGGCATTGCCAAATTCGAGACCGATCAGGGGCTTGTGGGCGGTTCGGCTTTTGATGCCTATGGCAAGGCCGTGTCTGATGCCGATATGGACAAGGCGCAAAAGGCCGATGCCGTGTTGTTTGGTGCTGTCGGCGGGCCGAAGTGGGACAAGGTGCCTTATGATGTGAGGCCTGAGGCCGGGCTTTTGCGCTTGCGCAAAGACTTGGGCCTGTTTGCCAATTTGCGGCCTGCCATTTGCTATCCCGCGCTCGCTGATGCCTCCTCACTGAAAAAGAATGTCGTGGAAGGGCTCGACATTCTCATCGTCCGCGAACTCACGGGTGGCGTCTATTTCGGCGAACCCAAAACCATCACCGATCTTGGCAACGGCCAGAAGCGCGGCATCGATACGCAGGTCTATGACACATTTGAAATCGAACGCATTGCCCGCGTCGCCTTTGATCTTGCGAAGACTCGCAAAGGCAAAGTCTCGTCAGCGGAAAAGCGCAATGTCATGAAGACGGGCGTATTGTGGAACGAAATCGTCACCCGCGTTCATGCGGCAGAATATCCTGGCATTCAGCTGGAACACGTGCTCGCCGACAATTGCGCCATGCAGCTGGTGCGCTGGCCCAAGCAATATGATGTGATCGTAACAGACA
>CAXTKL010000056.1:0-17819 GCA_964244825.1 uncultured Aestuariivirga sp. | reverse complement strand
GGCCTCAACAAGGACGATGCCCGAGCCAAGTGGGGCGAAGAACAGGTGCATATCTGGCGGCGCAGCTATGATGTGCCACCGCCCGGTGGTGAATCGTTGAAGGACACGCTAGCGCGTTCGCTACCCTACTACGTCAGCACGATTCAGCCCCATGTGCTGGATGGCAAGACGGTGCTGGTGGCGGCCCACGGTAATTCCTTACGCTCATTGATCATGGCGATTGAAGGGCTGACACCGGAACAGATTTTGAAGCGTGAACTCGAAACCGGGGTGCCTACGGTCTATGTCTTGAACGCCAACTCCACGCCGAAGTCGGTCGAGGTTCTCGCAATTTGAATCATGGCAGGCGAGCACTATCAGCGCATTGAGGTGACGTCGCGCAAGGCGCTGCGGCAGTGGTTATCCCGACATCACAGCCAAAAAGAGTCGGTTTGGATTATCACCTACAAGAAGCTGGATGAGCGGCACGTGCCCTATGCGGACCTGGTGCAGGAAGCGCTGTGTTTTGGCTGGATCGATTCGCTGCCACGCAAGCTGGATGATGTGCGCTCAATGCGATTGCTATCACCGCGCAAAGCCAAAAGTGCATGGTCGAAAGTCAACAAGGCCTTCGCCGAAAAGCTCATTGCTGAGAGATTGATGATGCCTGCCGGGATCAATGTCATCGAAGCAGCGAAGGCGTCAGGGACTTGGCAGAAACTGGATAGCGTCGAAGAATTGCTTGTGCCTGATGATTTGCATAGCGCGTTGTCAAAATCCCCGGTGGCGCTGAAACATTTCAGCGCTTTTCCACCGTCTGCGCGCAAAGCCATTCTTGACTGGATTTCACAGGCGAAAAAACCTGAAACCCGCACTGTCCGCATTTCCGAAACAGTTCGACAAGCAAAAGACAATCATCGCGCCAACCAATGGCGGCGACCGTCAGGCGCGGACGGCCGGTCATCACACCCGTAAAACCCTAAGCAACTGTCTCTTCACGTGTCAGCCGCGACTGCAAGATCACCACGGCGAGCAGGAACAGGCCGCGGATTACCGACTGCCAATAGGCCGAAAGGGAAATCCAGCCGAGGCCGTTTTCGAAATTCAGGATATTGAAGATCAGTCCAAGCAGCAGCACACCGGCCAGGGTTGCGCCCACGGAACCCACACCTCCCGTGAGCAGGGTTCCACCCACAACCACAGAGGCAATGGCAAACAGTTCCCAGCCCACACCTTCGATCGGCTGACCCGCACCAAACTGCGAAGCGAGGATGACACCTGCAAGACCGGAGAGTGCCCCGCTCAAACCATAGACCAGAAACTTCACCCGGTCGACGGGAAGCCCCATCAGGCGGCTGGCGTCTTCATTGCCGCCAATAGCCAGAACGGCACGGCCCGTGCTGCTGAAATTGAGCAGGATTGATCCCGCAAGATAAGCTACAGCGGCGATCAGCGCCGGAATGGGAATGACGTTGAAGACGTCGCCCTGGCCCAGATTCACGAATGTTCCGTCATAGGAGACCGACACTGACTGGTCCTGGGCCAGCAGCAGAGCCGTGCCATTCGCCGCCAGCATGGTGGCCAGTGTGACGATGAAGGGCAGGATTTTCAGCCGCACGATCACCAGTCCGTTCAATACACCAACGGCGAGGCCAACAGCAATGCCACCCAGCGCGCCCACAAGTGCACCATAGGGACTGAGCAAGGCAGCGACGACGCTGCCCAGGGCCGCAGTTGATCCGACAGACAGATCAATGCCACCGGTCATGATGACGAAGCACATGCCGAGCGCCACCAGCGCGAACATCGAATTATAGCGTAGCACCGTCGAGATATTGAACAGGCCCAGAAAATTGTCATAGCGCAGCCAGCCAAACAGGATGAGCAGCAGAAGTGCGATCAACACACCCTGGCTCGAGAGGAATGAAATCACGGACAGTTTTTTCATGGCGTCATGATTTCCCCGCCCGTTGCAGCCACACCGCCACGACGATGAGAGCCGCCTTGACCAGCTTGGCCACATCATCGGAAATGCCATTGGCCAGCAGGGTGTAACGCACCAGCTGGATGATCAGAGCACCTATCAGTGTGCCCGTCACCGTTGCGCGGCCACCACTTAACAGAGTGCCACCCACGGCAACGGCGGCAATGGCGTCAAGCTCCATACCCAGCCCCACCAGATTGGCGTCGCTGGAGGAATTGATGGCGATAACCACAAGCCCTGCCACACCCGAGCACAGACCGCTGATGCAATAGACCCAGCGCTTTACCGCTGCGACGGGGATGCCGGCGAGACGGGCGGCTTTTTCATTCCCGCCAATGGCCAGTATCTGCCGTCCGAACAGGCTGCGTTTCAGCGCCCAGGCGGCAATCGCCACCAGCACCAGCATGATCACTACCTGCACCGGAACCCCGAACCAGCGGCCAAGACCGATCCATTGAAATTGCGCTAGCTTGAAGGGTTGCAGATTGCCATTGGTGGAGACCTGGGCAATGCCGCGCCCAGCAATGAACAACACCAGCGTGGCGATGATGGGCTGAATGCGAAAGCGTGTGATCAGCCAGCCATTGAACCAGCCAAAGGCCCCTGCCGCCAGAACCGCAACAACCATACCCACTGCCACCGCCAAATGGATTTCACTGATATGGATGGCAGTGCCGAGGAATATGAGTGGTGCAATGGCACCCGCAATTGCCATCAGCGAACCCACAGAGAGATCAATACCACCCGTGGCAATCACCAGGGTCATGCCGACGCCGACGATCACGATGGTGGCGACTTGGGTGAGATTGACATACAGCGTTTGCAGCGAGACGAAATGTTTGGTGAAGATGATGTTGAACACAACCAGCGCCAGAAACGCAATCAGCGTGGCGTAGCGGCTGAGAAACTGGTTGCTATCAAAACCCTGTCTGCTCTTGATCACACCTGCGTCACTCATGTGATCATCTCACGCGTGGCTTCACCTGTGGCCATGGCGGCCATAACAGCTGTTTCGGTCAGACCCTTGCGATCAATCTCCGCCACATCCCGGCCCTCGCGCAGGACGAACACCCGGTCAGAGCCTTCGATCACCTCTTCGAGTTCTGACGAGATCATCAACACGCCCAGCCCCTGCTCCGCCAGCTCCTTGATGATGGTCTGGATTTCAGCCTTGGCCCCCACATCAATGCCGCGCGTCGGTTCATCCAGAATCAGCAGCTTCGGGTTCATCACCAGCCAGCGTGCCAGCAACACCTTCTGCTGATTGCCACCCGAGAGTTCCCGGATACGCTGGTCAGGTCCGGAACATTTGATCCCCAACCGCGCAATGAACTTGTCCACCAGGGCTCGTTGTTGCGCCTCGTCGATGATCCCGGCCTTGGCCAGGCGCGGCATCAGGGCGAGGGTCAGATTTTCCGCTACCGACATGTCCGGTACAATACCTTCCACCTTGCGGTCTTCAGAGGAAAAGCCAATGCCCTTGTGAATGGCATCAATCGGTTCGCGCGGGGCAAAGCCTGTCTTGTCAAAACGCAGACTGCCACTGTGCAGACGGTCTGCGCCAAACACCAGCCGTGCGGTTTCCGTGCGCCCCGCCCCCAACAGGCCCGCAAGCCCCACGATTTCGCCACGTCTTACGCCAAAGGATACGTCCTGCACCTTGTGACCAGCTTTCAGGTTGCGGGCTTCCAGCAGCATTTCGCCCTTTGCAGCGGCACGGTCGCCAAACGCGGTGGCATGTTCTGACACCTGGGCAACCTCACGCCCCAGCATGGTGGCTACCAGTTCGATCTTGCTGATGGCAGCCATGTCCGAGGTCCTGACCGTGCGGCCATCGCGCATGATGGTGACGCGGTCACACACTGCATAGAGTTCATCCAGTTTGTGGCTGACGAAGATCACCGACACGGCGGATTTTTTCAGATTGCGGATGACGTCAAACAGCACATCGACCTCGCGCTCGTCGAGGGATGATGTCGGTTCGTCCATGATCACCAGCTTGGCGTCAAAGCCGATGGCCCGTGCAATGGCCACCATCTGCTGGGTGGCCGTGTTGAAATTGTACAGTGGCTTGCGCACATCAACGGCAATGTTGAATCGCGCCATTAGGCGTCGGGCTTCCTCATGCATGGAGGGCCAGTCCAGAAATCCAAATCGCCGCTTCTCCCGGCCCAGACAAATATTCTCGGTAATGGATCGGTAGGGAACCAGATTGATTTCCTGATAGATGGTGCTGATGCCCTTGGCTTGCGCGTCCTTGGGTGATTTTGCCTCAAAGGCTTTTCCACCAAACGCAATGTCGCCAGAATCGCGGTGAACATAGCCCGTCAGAATCTTGATCAGTGTAGATTTGCCAGCCCCGTTCTGTCCCACCAGCGCATGCACTTCACCAGCGGCAACTTCCAGCGAGGCGTTTGTCAAGGCAGGAATGCCGGCAAAGGCCTTGCTAATTCCATGCATGGACAACAGTGGTGTTGCGTCTCTTGCAATGTCCAAGATGTCTTCTCGCCCCATCACAGATTTGGAACCCGGTCTCTGCTCACAAGACACCGGGCTCCGGGGAGGTTCGTTTGAATTCCGTCAAAGATCAATAGGAATCGTTGATCATGGCTGCTGCATTGCTGACATCAAAGAATCGGTCGGTGTTCACCACCTTTGGCGGAATGGTGTCACCCTTGGCGTAGGCCATGGCCGCTGCAAAAGCTGCCGGACCGAACTTCGGATTGCATTCCACTGATGCGCCAATCTTGCCGTCGATGATAGCCTGCAAGGCATCCTTTTCACCGTCGATGGAGACGATCAGCACGTCCTTGCCGGGAACTTTACCCGCCGCCTCGAGGGCGGAAATTGCACCGATGGCCATTTCATCATTGTGGGCATAAATGACGGTGGCTTCCGGGTGGGCCTGCAACAGGGATTCAGCCACCTGGCGGCCCTTGTCACGATTGAAGTCACCGGTCTGGGAGGCCACAATGCTCATGCCCGGGTTCTGGGCAATCACGTCATCAAAACCCTTCTTGCGGTCATTGGCGGGTGATGATCCCGTGGACCCCTCAAGTTCAATGATGATGGCCTTGCCTCCGGTCTGCTTGACCAGCCATTCACCAGCCTGCTTGCCTTCGAGGGTGAAATCCGAACCGATAAAGGCCACATAGTCCTCACCCGCCTTGGCCAGGGTCTGGTCCACATTGCGGTCGATGAGGAACACGGGGATGCCCGCTTTCTTGGCCGCCATGACAGCGGGGATGAGCGGCTTTTCTTCGCGTGGGGACAGGAAGATCACGTCCACGCCTTGCGCAATCATGCTGTTGACATCGGCCACCTGTTTGGCTGCGGAGCCTGCGGCATCCGTATAAACCAGCTGCCATCCCAGTTTTTCAGCTTCGGCTTTCATGCTTGCGGTCTGGGCGAGGCGCCAGGGATTGTTGCTTTCTGTCTGGGCAAAGCCGGCCTTGTATTTGTCCTTCATGGCAAGTTTCGGCAATTCGGCCAAAGCCGACTGCGCTGTGAAAACCACCACACCCGTGGCCACGGTGGTTTTCAGGAATTGACGGCGATTGAAATGTGACATGTGAAAATTTCTCCCGTTTGGCTTCGACTTATGGCGTCGATCAGAAGCAACTATCTGCTTTCCATCTGCTAATATTGCGCTCATAATATTAGCAGTCAAGCTGAATGTTGTGACAAAACGGGCGACATGCCTACCAAATCAGCAGCGGAGTTGGTAATTGCGCGACAGCAAATCAAGAATGGCGGCAATGTCTGACGACGGCGACACAGAATTCCAGCGCACCGAGCGGCGGCGCAACCGCCCGACCATGACGGATATCGCGCGGCTTGCCGGCGTCTCGCAATCCAGTGTTTCGCTGATCCTCAACCAGATGAGTGGTACCCGCATTTCTGCAGAAACTCAGCAAAGGGTACTGCAATCGGCGCGGGATTTGGGATATGCCCTTCCCAACACCCGCCGCGAACTGTCTGCAGGGCAAGAAAAGCGCACCATCGCCTATCTGGTGGACGAAATTTCCACCAGCCCGCATCCCGTGGTCAGCCTTGATGGAGCCCGTGACTATGCTTTCGAGCAGGGGCTGCTGGTGGCGGCCCATGTGACCCGGTCAAACCCGGAATTGGAAGAGGCCACCATTGCCGAGATCAAGCGCGATAAGTCAATTTTGGGCGTTATCTATTCCACCATCTTTACCCGGCGGCTGACCCTGCCAAAGGCGCTCGAAGACATTCCCACGGTTTTGCTCAACTGCTATTCCGAGCCTCGCTCCTATGTTTCCATTCTGCCGGGTGAAGTGTCGGGTGGCTTTGCCGCGACCTCGCATCTTCTGGCCTATGGTCACAGGCGCATCGGTTTCATCAATGGTGAACCCTGGATGGATGCGGCGATCGAGCGGTTGAAGGGTTACCGTCAGGCTTTGGCCACAGCCGACGTTGGCTTTGATGAAAGCCTGGTGCGCAACGGCGACTGGTTACCCCTGCGCGGTTATCAATTGGCTTTCGAACTTTTGAAGCTCGACGATCCGCCCACGGCCATCATCTGCGGCAATGATCTCATGGCCATTGGCGTACTCGAAGCTGCAAGTGAGCTCGGCCTGAGCGTTCCCGCTCAACTCTCAGTCATGGGCTACGACGATCAGGAACTCTCCCGTTATACGCACCCCCCGCTCTCCACGCTGGTGCTGCCAAACTACGAAATGGGCCAGCGCGCCACCGAGGCGCTGATCGACATCGCGTTGCATGGGAAAAACATTCCTGCCATGACAATCAAGATCGACGGCCCCGTTGTGGCGCGGGCGACAACCGCGAGATGGCAGGGCACATAAAGGCCCCATCCCTGCCGTGTTCAGTTTGGGAAACCGGGCACCCCTGGAGATGCCCGGCAATCATTGAGCAGCAATCAGGCGCCTTCAACACCCTTGACGAACCAGTCAATGGTGGCCAGTGCGCCGTCGTCCATAATCACGTCTTTCGCCACTTTTTCCGCCCCGGCCTGATCCATCAGCGGGCCTTTGAACACATTGTAGCTGCCATCCTTCCAGCCTGCCTGAATCTTGTCGGCGGCGGCGGCCACTTCCTTCGGCATGGAGGCATTATAGGGCGAAATCACCACGGAGCCTTGCTTGAAGCCCCACCAGGTATCGGAAGATTTCCATGAGCCATCCAGCACGGCTTGCGCGCGGGCGGTGTAATAGGGTCCCCAGATATCCTCGATCGCAGTAAGGTGGGCGTGTGGGGCAAACTTCGACATGTCTGCACCCTGGCCGAAACCGAACAAGCCCTTTTGCTCACAGACCTGCAACGTCGCGGGGCTATCGGTATGTGCCGTGATCACATCACAACCGAGATTCGCAAGCGTTTCCGTGGCCGCTGCTTCCTTCGCAGGGTCGAACCAGGAATCGATCATGATGAGTTTCACCTTGATCGCGGGATTGACGGCTTGGGCCGCCAGCGCGAAGGAATTGACCCCCAGCACCACCTCAGGAACCTTGAAGGATCCGAGATAGCCGATGGTGCCAGTCTTGGATGTCATTCCGGCAATGGTGCCGAGCACCGCACGGCCTTCATGAAAGCGGGAATTGTAGGTGGACAGGTTATCGGCGCGCTTGTAGCCCGTGCAGTGTTCAACTTTCACATCGGGGAACTCCTTGGCCAGGGCCACGCTCTGGTCCATGTAGCCATAGGAGGTTGTGAAGATCAGCTTGTGGCCCTGCTGGGCCAGATCGCGCAGCACGGGAAGGGCGCTGGCGTCTTCCTTGACGTTTTCCACATAGGTGGTGGTAATCTTGTCGCCCAAGGCTGTTTCCATGGCCTTGCGGCCCTTGTCATGGGCCCAAGTCCAGCCGAAGTCGCCGATGGGGCCAAGATAGATAAAACCGACCTTCAGCGGATCAGCCGCAAAAGCCTTGCCGCCAACCAGTGGCAGTGCAGCGGCAGCACCTGCGGTTTTCAGCAGATTGCGTCGTGAGATATTCGTCATTTTATGTCTCCCTCTAGAGTTACAGTTAGCGTCACGAATTGGATATGAAGGGTTTGCCAAGGCAGGCCGGGGCTTCGCTGCCTGCCCGGTCGCGCAGTGAAATCAGGGCCAGCACCACGATGGCCATGACGTAGGGCATGGAGGCCCAAAACTGCGACGGCAGAAACGAAAAGCCTGTGGCCTTGGCGTAAAGTTCCAGCGTCATCAAAATTCCAAACAGGTAAGCACCAACCACCAGCCGTTTGGCTTTCCAGCCTGCGAAGACCACAAGGGCCAGCGCAATCCAGCCGCGGCCCGCCGTCATTTGCTCGGCCCACATGGGCGTGATCACCATGGAAAAATAACTGCCCGCGATTCCCGCCATGGCACCACCAAAGGCGATGGCTGCATAGCGGATGCCGATGACGGAATAACCGATGGAATGGGCCGAGAGATCATTTTCGCCGACTGCGCGCAACACCAAACCTGCCCTTGTGTTTTTCAGGAACCAGCCTACCGCGAGCACGATCAGCAGTGCAATATAAACCAGTGGGCTATAACCAAATAAAACCCGCCAAAGGGGATCACGTGCCAGTGTTTCCGGGAAGATTGATGCAAAGGGCGGCACGATGATGCCCACAAAACCAGCACCCACCAATGTTGAGAGGCCAATGCCCAGAATGGCCAGGGCCAGACCCGTGGCCACCTGGTTGGCCCCAAGCGATAATACAAGTACGCCAAACACCATGGATACCGCAGCGCCCGCAATTGCGCCCGCTAACACACCAAGCCACGGGTTGAATGTGGTGAAGGTAACGGCAAAGCCCGTGACGGCCCCCACCAGCATCATGCCTTCAACGCCCAAGTTGAGCACACCGCTTTTTTCCACCACCAGTTCACCCGTGGCCGCAAGCAGAATTGGGGTGGAAATGCCAACCACTGTGACAATCGCCGAGATGATGAAGTCCATGCTCATGCTGCTGTCCCCACAAGGCGCAAGCGATAGCGCACCAATACATCACCCGCCAGAATGAGAAACAGCATCAGGGCCTGAAAAATTCCGCCCGATGCGGATGGCACATGCACCGTGGTTTGCGCCACCTGTCCGCCCACATAGGTGATGGCCAACACGATGCCGGCAATAAACACCCCCACGGGGTGCAGGCGGCCCAAAAATGAAACGATGATGGCAGTAAAACCGTAGTTCGACGGAAAGCCCAGGTTGATCTGCCCCAGCTGGCTGGTGGCTTCCAGAATGCCCGCAAGGCCCGCCATGCCGCCGCTGATCAGCAAGGTGGTCCACACGGTTCGATTGGCGTTGAAGCCCGCATAACGCGCGGCACTGGGGGCGGCCCCCACAACCCGCACTTCAAAACCATAAACGGAACGCGACACCACCAGCCAGAACACCAGCATGAGAACGAAAGCAATCAACAATCCCGGTGGGATGACTGTGCCGGCAATGGCATGGGGCAGCAATTGCGCATCGGTAAAGGGTGCCGTCTGCGGAAAGTTGTGGCCGTTGGGATCTTTCCACGGCCCGGTGATCAGATAGCTCAGCAGCTGCATGGCAACATAAACCAGCATCAGGCTTGTGAGAACTTCATTGACGTTCAATCTGGTTTTCAGAAACGCCGGAATTGCCGCCCAGGCCGCACCGCCAATGACGCCCGCAATCAGCATGGGGATCATGACCCAGTGGCTGGTGACGCCGGGTGTGAGATAGGCAATCCAGGCACCGGCAAGCGCGCCCACCATATATTGACCTTCGGCTCCGATGTTCCAGACCTTGGCCTGATTGCCGAGCGACAGTCCAAGCGCGATCAGAATCAGGGGCGCGGCCTTGGTCAAGACATCCAGCCATTTGTATGAGGCGAGTACCGGCGTAAAGAAGATTTCTTTCACTGTACGCAAGCCGTCGTATCCCAGCGCTTCAAAAATCAGTGCCCCGATGATCATTGTGAGAATGACTGCTGCTATCGGAGTCGTGTAAAGCATCATGCTGCTGGGCTCGGCACGTTTTTCAAATTTAATGCGCATGCACAGCCTCGCCGTGAATGCCACCCATCAGCAAGCCAATTTCATCCACTGACACGTTTGCAACATCCATGGATTTTGACAGCCGCCCCAGATTGATGACCGCCAGCGTGTCGCAAAGGTCTAAAAGCTCATCCAGGTCCTGGCTGATGATCACCATGGCAGAGCCCTTGGCCGCAAGATCAGCAATAGCCTGGTGAATGGCGGCGGCTGCACCTGCGTCCACGCCCCAGGTGGGTTGGCTGACGATGAGCACGGCAGGATTCTGCAAAATTTCCCGGCCCATGATATATTTCTGCAGGTTGCCACCCGAAAGCGACCCCGCCATGGCCTGCGGTCCCTGCGCCTTTACTCCGAAATCTGCGATGATCTTCTCTGAAAATGCCTGCGCTTTTCCGGCATTGATCAGATGAGCCAAGACCATGTGCATGCGGTCACGGGCAGTCAACACGCTGTTGTCTTGCAATGAGAAATCCGAAACGGCAGCATGACCGTGACGCTCTTCTGGAACCGCACAAAGCCCGCAGCTGCGGCGTGCGGTTGGCCCGCTGTGTCCGATGTTTGCACCTTCAACCTGAACGGCATTATCGTTGCTTGCGAGGATTTCGCCGCCCAGGGCTTCCAGCAATTCATTCTGGCCATTTCCCGCAACACCAGCGATGCCGAAGATTTCCCCGGCCTTTACCTTGAAGCTGATGTTGTCGAGAGCCATGCCAAAATCCCCTCGCTTCGGCAGGCTCAAAGAGTTGACTTCAAATTTCGCCGCGCCAAACTGCCGTCCAGCGGCACGGGAAATTTCCTTGAGGTTTCCACCGATCATCATTTCCGCAAGCCTGCGCGGCGTTTCCTTGCGCGGATCACAAGTGGCGACAACCTTGCCATTGCGCATGATGGTGGCGGTGTCACAGAGTTCCACGATTTCATGCAGTTTGTGGGAGATGTAAAGAATCGAACAGCCCTGCCGCGCCAGTTTGCGCAGGGTCTCAAACAGCTGGCCTACTTCCTGTGGCGTCAGCACCGACGTGGGTTCGTCCATGATCAGCAATTTTGGATCAAGCAGAAGGGCGCGCACAATTTCGATGCGCTGTCTTTCCCCAACGCTGAGCGTTGACACAATGCGGTTGGGATCTAGGCTCAAGCCATAGTTATCGAGCACCGCCAGGATTTCCGCCTCAAGCTCACGCTTTGAGGTCTTCCGGTCCAGTCCCAGGGCAATGTTTTCCAGCACGGTCATGGCTTCGAACAGCGAGAAGTGCTGGAACACCATGCCAATGCCAAGCTTGCGCGCGGCCTTGGGGCTTGCCACCTTCACGGTTTCGCCGTTCCAGGCGATCTGGCCAGAGTCGGGGGCGGTGATGCCGTAGATGATTTTGACCAGGGTGGATTTGCCTGCCCCGTTTTCGCCGAGCAGGGCATGGATTTCACCAGGCCTTACGGCAAGGCTGACCTTGTCATTGGCGAGCACACCTGGAAAGCGCTTGACCAGATCATGCAATTCCAACCGTGTCAAAACCTCTGCCATCAACCCCCGCCGTGTTTGTCCCGATTGGCAAAGCTCTGCGGCTTCATCCAAACCGGAACTTTGCCCAAACCAAAATCATTTGCAAGAGAGCTGTTCTGTGGCAACTTGACAAAGATCGTTGGAATGAAGCCTGCCATGCCAGTCAATGATGAACAGCTGTTGCGCAAGGCCTTCGACGTGGCCCGCAAGGCGCGCGAGTCTGGCGACCATCCCTTTGGCTCCGTACTTGCTGACGCCGAAGGCAACCTGCTCATGCAGCAGGGCAATGGCTACACGTCTGAAGGTGGTGACCGTACCGCCCACGCCGAACGCCTTCTTGCCTCACGCGCTGCGAGGACTTACGATGTTGCGTTCCTCAGCCACTGCACACTCTACACCTCTGCCGAACCCTGTGCCATGTGTGCTGGTGCCATTTACTGGGCGGGCATTGGCCGTGTGGTGTTCGGCCAGACCGAGAAAGATTTGAAACGCCAGACAGGTGACCATGAAGAGAACCCGACATTGGATCTGCCTTGCCACGTGGTGTTCGCGGCAGGTCAACGCAAAACCTTAATCGTCGGCCCACTTCTGGCGGAAGAAGCGGCCAAATTGCAGGACGAATTCTGGGTGCAGCGGTCCAATTTACCCCGCTAAGGGACAAGTACGTAGGTGGCTTCGTGACGCCCAGAAACGCCCTGTGCCGTGATGTCGCCATCGACTGCGCGGAGCAATGCGGCAATGGTTCCACGTAAAATCATGTCGGTTTCAAACGGCGCGAATTCAATCATCACATTGCGGCGCAATTCTTCAATCACGCCTGCAACCACACCCCGGTGCAGCGATGGTTCGATGATCTGCGACGCATTGAGGCCGGGACCTGCAATCACGATGCGGTCAGGATTGAGGATGGCGATCAGCCGTGCGATGCCAAATCCGAGGGCTTCTCCCGCCTTTTCAAACGCCCGCACCGCCGCAACATCACCCGTCAAGGCCCGCTCAAGCAGTGTTTGCATCGCCGCAGGATCGATGGCGACGTGGGGCGCATCATCGTCCCGGGCACCATTGGCTTCGCGCATGATGCCGTAGTCCGCCGCATAGGCCTCAATGCAGCCCCGCCGTCCGCATCGGCACGGCGCACCATGAGGGATATGGTTCATGTGACCAAATTCCGACGCGCCCCCCGTCGCACCATGATAGACGGCACCATTGATAATCAGGCCCATGCCAACGCCATAGCCGGTAAAAATGGTGGCCGTGGTGCCTCCTGGCTTTTTTTTGCTGTCAGAGAGGAAGCCTTCTGCGATCATGTTGGCATCATTGGCCAGCAGACAGGGCACCCCCAACCTTTCGCCGATGGGCGCTGTCAGTGGAATGTCCTTGGCGGAAAATGCCGGCGACCAGACCAGGGTTCCCGCCTTGTCATCCGCCAGCCCCTGCACCGCAATTCCGATTCGGGAAATCGAGTCTGCTGTGACGTCGGAGTCAGCGAGGAATGCAACCATGGCATCCGCCACATCTTTCCCGAACTGGTCACGCTTGGCAGTGTAGGTTGGCAGGTGGAGCGACGCCTGTCGCAGAATCTGGCCTTTGAAATCTGCAAGTGCAATGCGCGCTGTATCAATGGATATGTTCACGGCAAGCACGGAAGCAGCTCTGGACGTGATCCCCAGCCGTACGATCGGGCGACCCCGTTTCGCGCTGGCGGCCAAACGGAAACCTGAATCGAGTTCTTCCACAATATGTTCGGCAATCAAATGTGAGGCAATCGACGTGATGGAGGCGGGCGACAGACCCGTAGCACGGCCAAGCTCAATCCGCGCCAGTGGGCCGTGTTGACGCAACGCATGCAACACCAAACGGCGGTTTTGCCGCCGCATCAGTTCGCTGTCAGCCTTTTCCTGCATCTTCCCCAGAGGCACCCATTCGTGGCTGTTCTTTTTGGTCTTATTGGAAACATTGTCCGTGCCACCGCCGTTATGCAAGAATTACTTTGGGCATCAAAAAAAGTGAGCGTCACCCATCGGTCGAGAACGCCACGCGTTGCCACTGCCATAGGCGCAGAAGCTGATTTCGTGTCTTGAATCTGTCACGCAACTGATGCAATCGCGCAAGTCATGTTCAAACAAGCCCTGTCCGAATGCCTTGGCACCCTCCTATTGCTCGCCACGATCGTTGGATCAGGCATCATGGGGGAAAGCCTGGCGGGTGGTAACACTGCAATAGCCCTCCTCGCCAACGCGCTGGCCACGGGCGCAATGCTGTTTGTACTGATCAATATCTTCGGGCCAATATCCGGTGCACATCTCAACCCAGTGGTGACGTTGGCCATGGCGGCGACTGGCCGTCTGCCCAGGACACACATTGCAGCATATCTTTTTGCGCAGATTGCCGGTGCCATTCTCGGCGTCGTTCTTGCCCATGCCATGTTTGATCAGAGCCTTTTGCAAGTCTCCCACAAAGTCCGCTGGGGTACCGGGCAATGGGTTGCGGAAGCCACGGCCACATTTGGTTTGCTGCTCACGATTTTCGGCCTGCTGCGTCACAAGGCCGATCTTATCCCCCAGGCCGTAGCGCTCTACATTGTGGCGGCCTACTGGTTCACGGCCTCAACAAGTTTTGCCAATCCTGCTGTCACCCTCGCCCGTGGCCTGACGGATACCTTCGCAGGTATCGCACCCTCTTGCGTCTGGGCTTTCATCGCAGCCCAATGTGCCGGTGCCGTTTTGGCGGTCCTCGCGGCAAGAAAGCTATTCGAGACCGGCCCATGAATGTCGTGATACACCACAATCCGGACTGCGCCACATCTCGCAACGTGCTCGCCCTTGTCGAAGCCTGCGGCTACGCCCCCACCATCATTGACTATTTGAAAGAGGGCTGGACCCGCCCGCAACTGCTTGCCCTGTTCGCCGCAGCTGATCTCACGCCGCGCAGCGCCCTGCGCGAAACCAAATCACCTGCAAAAGAACTGGGTTTGCTTGCAGAAGGCATTGCCGACGCGATGCTTCTTGATCACATGCTGCAACACCCCGTATTGGTCAATCGACCCATCGTCTGCACGCGAAAAGGTGTAAGACTATGCCGCCCCAGCGAAACAGTTCTGCTTCTGCTTGATCGCGTCCCCACACAAGCTTTCTTGAAAGAAGACGGTTCAATCCTCGACGTCACGCATTTCCAATCAACATCCCCGTAAGAAAGACCAGAAATCCGCCCAGGGCAATTTGCATTGCTGCTTTGAGGAACGGCGTGTCCATATATTTCCAGCGAATCCAGGAAATCACGCCAAGTTCGATAAAGACAACGATGATTGCAATTGTCGTGGCGATTTGAAAGTTCGTAATGAGATAGGGCAGTGTGTGTCCCAATCCGCCCACTGCTGTCATGATGCCTGATGCCAGTCCGCGCACCAGCGGGCGCCCACGCCCACTCAACTTGCCATCATCCGATAGGCCCTCGGCCAGCCCCATGGAAATACCGGCACCTACGGAAGCGGCAATGCCCACCAGAAATGTTTCCCAGGTGCTGTGGGTGGCAAAGGCCGCTGCAAACAGTGGTGCCAGCGTGGACACCGATCCATCCATCAACCCCACCAGACCAGGCTGTACCACCTCGAGAACGAACAGCCGCTTCTCGGCCTCATGCTCATCGCTTTTCGCGTCATCCGTGACATGCTCAAGGCCGAGCTTGCGCGCAAGTGACTCATGACCTTTTTCCGCCGCTGCAAGTTTCAACAACAGGTCTTTGACCGTGAGATCGGTCGCCTGTCCTGCCGCTTGCGTGTAGAAGCGCGCGTTTTCCAGTTCGATCACTTCGGCATGTTTGCGCATGGCCTCGATGCCCTGGCGGCTGACCCGCCACATCGGCATGTGCTGAACAAAGCCATTCACATCAGCACGGCGGATCAGCGGAATAAAGTCACCAAACTTTGTGCGGTAGAGTTTGCTCAAACGGTCGCGATGTTCAAACTCCTCCGCCGACATTTCCATGAACACCTTGGCGGAAGTTGCATAGGCCGGTGTCAGGGCATTGGCAAAAGCCGCATAGCCCCGGGCGTCGTCTTCTTCCGAGGAAATGGCAAGCGCGAGCAATTCTTGTTCTGTCAGATCAGAAAAGGTTTTCATTCCACAAGTTTAGAATGATTCCAATGAAAGTCCAGATCAGCGTGGCACCGAAATGCCGCAGGACTTGAGAAACCGGTCAAATGTTGCATCGCTTGGAAGTGATACAGGCATACCGCCAGTCCCGATCAGCATCAGGGCCTTGCCTGCACCTTCGTCGCGCATCGCCGACCACAGGGCATCGCCCACTGTCAGCGTCACAACAAACTGCATTTTGTAATGGGACTTCGCATCGTTGACAGGCCGCAATGCGATGCCCTTGGTGATCTTGCGCTTGCCGAGCTTGAATTGCACGGTAAAGCCCTTGAAACTGCTTTTCAGTGTGCTGGGCACGCCGTCCAGCGTGAAAAACGTATCATTGTCCTCAAGCCCCAGTGGCAGCATGATACGCAACTTGTTTGAACCGTCGCTGCAGGTCGCATGGGTCAGAACAAATTCTTCCGTCACCAGCGTTCCATCGATCCCCGTCTTTTCATCATAGACCGCACCACCCTTGATCCTGGCAAAGGCCACGGAAACATCTTCAGTTTCCTCTGCAACAGCAGGCAGCGACAATATGAGAACCAATGCGAACGCAAATTTCACCGCAACCTCGCCGGAGGGAACCCCCTGCGACAGTTTGGCTCAATTCTCGTCCATCTTCAAGGCCGCAATGAACGCCTCCTGCGGGATATCGACCTTGCCGAACTGCCGCATCTTTTTCTTGCCTTCCTTCTGCTTGTCCAGAAGCTTGCGCTTGCGGGAAATGTCGCCGCCGTAGCACTTCGCCGTGACGTCTTTGCGCATGGCGGAGAGGGTTTCACGCGCCACCACCTTGCCACCGATGGACGCCTGAATCGGAATCTTGAACATGTGACGTGGGATCAGGTCTTTCAGTTTTTCGCACATAACGCGCCCGCGCTGTTCTGCCCGCGTACGGTGAACCACCATCGACAAGGCATCGACCGGTTCCTCGTTTACCAGAATGGTGAGCTTGACCAGATCGGCCTGCAGATATTCCGTCATCTTGTAATCGAAGGAGGCATAGCCCTTCGATACGGATTTCAGGCGGTCATAAAAGTCGAATACCACTTCATTGAGCGGCAAATCATACACCACCATGGCGCGTGAACCCGCATAGGTCAGCTGCTTCTGCCGTCCGCGCCGATCTTCGCATAGCTTCAAGACTGACCCCAGATAATCATCGGGCACAAAAATCGTGGCTTCGATCCATGGTTCATCCATCGTGAGAATTTGCGACACATCCGGCATGTCTGCTGGGTTGTGCATGTCCATGTGGCTGCCGTCACGCAGGTTGATCTTGTAGATGACACTTGGGGCCGTGGTAATGATCTCGACGTTGAACTCCCGTTCAATCCGTTCACGGATGATTTCGAGATGCAACAAGCCCAGGAAGCCGCAACGGAATCCAAAGCCAAGTGCCGCAGAGGTTTCCATTTCATAGGTAAAAGACGCATCGTTCAGACGCAACTTGCCCATGGCCTCGCGCAGGTCTTCGAATTCTGATGCATCGACAGGGAAGAAACCTGCAAACACCACGGATTGCGCTTCCTTGAAGTCCGGCAAAGCCTCTGCCGTGGGGTTCCGGTCATCGGTGATGGTGTCGCCGACGCGCGTATCCGCCACTTCCTTGATGGCCCCGGTGAAGAAGCCAATTTCACCCGGACCCAGTTCATCCACCACAACCTTCTTGGGCCGTGATACGCCCACGCGTTCGATGCTGTAATTGCCGCCAGAGCCCATCATCTTGACCCGCATGCCCTTCTTCAGCACGCCATCAATGATGCGGACAAGCACCACAACGCCGAGATAGGCATCATACCAGGAGTCAACCAGCAAGGCTTTCAATGGCTTGTCCCGGTCACCCTTAGGGGGCGGCAATCGGGTAATGATGGCTTCCAGAACATCGGGCACGCCAAGGCCTGTCTTCGCCGAAATCAACACGGCATCCGAGGCATCAATGCCGATCACGTCTTCAATCTGTTGCTTGATGCGGTCCGGTTCTGCCGCTGGCAAATCCACCTTGTTGAGCACCGGCACAATTTCAAGATTGGCATTGATGGCCTGATAGACGTTGGCCAGCGTCTGCGCCTCAACGCCTTGCGAGGCATCAACCACCAGCAGCGCGCCTTCGCAGGCGGCAAGCGAGCGCGAGACTTCGTAAGCAAAGTCCACATGCCCAGGCGTGTCGATCAGGTTCAGCACATATTGCTTGCCGTCCTTGGCCTTGTAGTCGAG
>CAXTKL010000055.1:16596-18095 GCA_964244825.1 uncultured Aestuariivirga sp. | reverse complement strand
GTCATCGCCTTCCACGGCGGCTTCCATGGCCGCACCTTGCTGGGCATGGCGCTGACGGGCAAGGTTCTGCCCTACAAGGCCAAGTTCGGCCCCATGCCAGCAGGCATCTGGCACGTGCCGTTTCCGGTGCAATATCGCGGCATTACGGTTGAAGATTCGATCCACGCCATCGAGTTGCTGTTCAAATGTGATGTGGAGCCAGAGCGGGTGGCCGCCATTATCATTGAACCGGTGCAGGGCGAAGGTGGTTTTTACATCGCTCCAAAGGAATTGATGGTCCGCTTGCGCAAGCTCTGTGACGACCACGGCATCGTGCTGATCGCCGATGAAATCCAGTCAGGCTTTGGCCGCACCGGCAAATTCTTCGCCATGGAACATTATGGTGTAGAACCGGACCTGATGACGGCAGCCAAATCGCTGGCCGGCGGTTTTCCACTGGCTGCTGTGGTGGGCCGCGCCAAGATCATGGACGCGCCAGACCCAGGCGCCATCGGCGGCACCTATGCCGGCAACGCCATCGCATGTGCAGCGGCCTTGGGCGTGTTCGATGCCTTTGAAGCAGAGGACTTATTGGACCGCGCCGTGAAGCAGGGCGAAACCATCATGAAGAAACTGCAATCCATCAAAGCCAAAGGCCGCGGCATGCCCATGGGGGACATCCGAGGTTTGGGAGCCATGTGCGCGTTTGAACTGGTGACAGAACATGGCGGCGACAAGCCAGATGCTGCTGCTACCAAAGCTCTGGCATCAAAGTGCATGGAACGCGGGCTGCTGATTTTGACTTGCGGAATCTACGCCAACACCGTCCGCATGCTGACGCCACTGACGGCGAGTGACATGGTGTTGAATGAGGGGTTGGATATTCTGGAGCGTGCGATTTTGGGGAATTGAACCGTCACGGGTCCACTGCGGAACTCCGCATATGCGCCAGCCAGCCCTTCGAGGCCCGCAAGGGCGGGCGCCTCGGGGTGAGGGAACATCTACGAGGTCGATCATCCTGAGGGGCAGCAATAAAGTCCCTCAGCCTGAGGTGCGAGCGTTTGCGAGCCTCGAAGGGCTGGCTGCAGTTGGCGCTGCTCTTTCCCCACGACAAGAAGATGTTTTTTTCAGAGGCCCAAACATTGAAACTCAACATCCGCACACACGGCATCATTCTCGGCACGGAGCGGTTTGACGCTTGTGTTGCGTTTTATCGTGACGTTTTGAGATTACCTGTCTGGTATGAAAAGCCCGGACTTCTGTGCCTGCGTTTTGGTGATGGCTATCTGATGATTGAGACGGGTGGCGTGGCGCGGGAAGGGCGAAAGTCGCAGAGTGAAAACCCGACCATGCTGCGATTCAATGTGGATGACGTGGCGGCGGCGGCTGAGGACTTGCGCCAGCGCGGCATCGCCGTCGATGTCGAAACCCATTCATGGGGCACCGTCGGCACATTTCTCGATCCCGATGGCAATGTCTGTGAATTCAAAAACGCGGATGATCCGTTCTTTGTCTGACCC
>CAXTKL010000055.1:0-16496 GCA_964244825.1 uncultured Aestuariivirga sp. | reverse complement strand
ATGGACCGCTCACTCTCCACCAAAACCCGGGCTGGGCACTTTCAATTTATAGGTGGTGTTTGTCGCCGACGGCAGCATGGCTTCGATGCAGTTGCCGGGTCCGTCGGTGAAGAACCAGGGATGCGTCAAAAATGTTTGCTGGCTGAATGACTGGCCAGGTTCGATGGTAAAATATTGTACCGGGTTGCCCTTGAAATCCACCCACATGGCGGTACGGGATTCCTTCGTCTTGTTGATGAATGTGATGGTGACACTTTGGCTGCTCTCTTTCGATTTCATGCCGCGCACGGCATTGCAGTCCAGACGTTTGGCCTCGGCACTGGGGATGAAGAGCGATGCGAGCAACAGGGTAGTGATGACTGTTTTCATAGTTGTTCCCTCTCAAAAGCCCCGCAGCAAAATGTTAAGCGCTGTTAGGCCCTGGAGGCAAGGGATCAATAATGCGGTGGCTTCTGGTTGGCAGGCATATCGCCCATATCTATCGCTTCAAGTTCTTCACCCATGCGCTGCACCTGCCGCTCCAGCGCATCCAGCTTTTTCCACTGGGCGGTGATGACATCATTCAGTTCGGCGATGATCCGGTCCTGATGGGCCATGCGGATTTCGAGAGAGTCGAGGCGGGGTATGACTGCAAACATTTCAAAATCACCATTCTTGTCATTCTGTCCGTGTTGTCTTTATCGCGCGATCCTTTGCTTCAAGCGCCTTGTAAGTTTCCAATATGATTTTGAAAAACGACGGTGGCAGCATCCCCAACAAGACACTCGACAAGTCACCGTTGACGGCGGGACGCAAATCGGGTCCTGGCCACCGGAATGCGTTGGATTCGTCCAAAACGATCCATGATCGCGCATCATCAAGTCCGAGACGTGATTTGGTTGGTGCTGGAATTTCAATCGCTACTGCGGGATTGGCAGGTTGTGAGTGAGTAACTGGAACAACAACGACCAGAGGCCTGTCCTCACCGTCTGCAACGGCGAAGACGATTGCACATGGCCTATCTTTTGATCCTTCTTCTCGCCCTTGTGCTGCTTCTCGGCGCCAGAGGTAGGAATATCTGATCACCTGTCCAGCAACTGGCTTTGGCCATTTCACGGCTTCCAGTCTTTCAATTCTTCGTCCAGATATTCAAATCCTTCCGGCATCTTCGCCTGCTTGATTAATTCAAACAACTCATCCGGCATTTCGCCCAAACCATAGACCTTCCTGTCCCGCCGCATCAGCCTTGCAAACTCTGCGGCTTCCACCAGCACGAAACGGTCCCGCCCGTTCTTGGTAATGGTCAGGGGTTCGGTCAGGGCCTTGTCGGCCAGGGTACCATAGTTCTTGATAAAATCAGCAGTTGAGACTTTCATGATACGTATTATCCATGTTATATGTGTAAGTCACGTCATGCATATCACATATGACTGTGAAAGTCACGCCTTTTCATGGTTCCGATGACTTTAACGCTTTCATGCACTCACTCAATTTCGCCTCTCCGCCCCAGGCTTCGAAGGCGGCTTTGCCCTTGCTCTCAATATCAGCGGGATTGCGCGGGAAACCTATTTCGGGCCTGAATATCACGAACAGGTTTTCGTGCACATCCGTACCACCGGTCTTGGGGTCCGGGTCGAGGCCCAGTGCCTTGCCCAGTGCAATGGAGCCTTCACCAAAACCGTAATCGGGGGCCTGGTCAGCGAACACGGCGAAAGCGCGTTTGCCCGTGTAATTGCTGAACACAAGGGCCAGGGCACCGCTGTTCTTGTCATCGTTGAAGCTGCGGATCCTGGGGGACAGGGCCACGTAGGGAATTTTGCTGGCATCAACATATCTGCCTTGCCGCCGACAGTCCGCGATGGAGTCATCGATCATGGATGTCATGGAGACATAATATCCGGGTGCCGGATCGGATTTCTTTTGCACCACTGGCTTGCCTTTGGGGCCACAGTCTTTGGCCGAGGTTGCCAGCGCCCACCAATTGCCAGGCGCTCCGGCATTCGACAGGTTGTCAAGGGCTAAAGCATCATTGCGATGATAGGCCTTGGGGGCACCATCAGCATCGATAAAAAACTGACCCAGAAAAATCCGCGATCCATCCTGCAGGCCATAGGCATGTTTGGGTGCCGTTTCAGTTGCGGGATTGGGCGGTACCGTGATGGTATCGGTGAAAACACACTCGGCCATGGCCAGCACCGGTGATGTTGCAGCGATCAACAGGGCGGCGCCACAGCATTTGAATGCAGAATAGGTGTTCATGTTTTCTCCCCTTTCAGGTCTTGTTGAAACTTCACGGCCCATGCAAACTTCACCAAATGCCCTTGCCGCCTCTCCATATCACCATCGGCCATAATGGCGGGCCGCCGCTTGAGGATCAGTTCAAGTGGGGCGACGCGCCGATTGCCACCTATTACGCCTGGAAGCGGGCCCACACCGAGGTGTGGAAGGCAATTCCCTATAACACCATGGTGCGGCGGCTGAAACTGGCAGAGACACTGGGCCTGACTTACGAAGAATATACACTCGAAATCCTGTTCAACGGGCGCTATCTCCAGACAGAGGACGCAGACCGCATTGCCGAAATCAAAGCCGCACGACGTTGAACTGATTGCAGGCCTGGAGCACCGGCTACTCCAGGTGTGGCCCGCCGTGACCACACAGATGCTTGACGGTTGGGCGCTGCGCTTTGCAGGTGGTTATACCGGGCGGGCGAATTCCGCATCCGCTATCACGGCCGGTGCACGGATGACGGACGCTTTGCTGGCGCGCATTATTGAAATGTATGAAGCGGAGACTTTGGTGCCACAGATGCGGATATCGCCAGTGGCACATGCAGGTACAGCAGAATTTCTGAAGCAGCGTGGTTTTGTATCGCGTGGCCTGGCACATACCTTGACTGCAAATATTGAAGGCAAGCTGCAAACTGACACTCAGGTTGTACTTCGCGCAAGCCCAGACATGAACTGGTGCATCGGCGTAACATCACGGCAGGTACGGGCCAAGCGGAACCCTGATGCGCTTTATGCGATTGTCAGTCGCATTCAGTGCCCTGCAAAGTTTGCAACCGTGGTGGTGGATGGCAAAGCCATAGGTTTTGGTGTGGCAGCAATTGACCGCGG
Organism: uncultured Aestuariivirga sp.; assembly: GCA_964244825.1. Classification (GTDB taxonomy): domain Bacteria; phylum Pseudomonadota; class Alphaproteobacteria; order Rhizobiales; family Aestuariivirgaceae; genus Aestuariivirga. The sequence goes on along the minus strand of CAXTKL010000055.1, from coordinate 13,398 downwards.
CTGGGTGGAACTGGGTTCAATCGTGATTGACGCGGCCTTTCGTGGCAAAGGGCTAGGCCGGGCGCTGGTCGTATCGCTGTTGCAGTGGGCCAAAACGCAAGATGTCCACCGGGCTTTCCTGCAAGTAGATGTCACAAACACAACGGCCCTCGTGTTGTACCAAAGCCTGGGGTTTGAGATTCTGTATGATTACGACACCGTGGCTCTCAAATAGGCGTAAGTACGACCTTTGACGCCTTACCGTGCTGCACCAACTCAAACGCAGACTGGGCTTCGGCCAGGGGCAAGCGATGACTGATGAGACTTTCGAGGCCCGCATAGCCCTGACCGGACAAAATCACCATGGCGCGTCTCAGGCCATCGGGCGTTGCGGAGTAACTGCTGATCAGATTGATTTCACGAAGCCAGATCTCCCACATGGGTAACATCAGTTCCACATCGGGCTTGCCTCCAAAAACAACGATGGTGCCACCATCGCGCATGGCTTCCAGAGCGAGCTTCACGGTTGCGGCAGTGACGATCGTGAGGATCACCGCATCAACTCCGCGCCCTTCGCTGTGTTGCTTGCACATGCTTACCATATTATCCGTACCCGGAATACCGCCACCAGCAGCGCCCCATTGTTTCGCAACATTGATGCGCTCCTGCCGCATGTCCGTCGCAATCACAGACACGCCAAGATCGCGCAACAGTGGCATGAACAGAATCCCGACAGCGCCCGCACCCACAACAAGACATGAATCGCCTGTGCGAAACGTCACGCGATCCAGCGCCCGCAAACAACAGGCCAAGGGTTCCATGAACACCGCACGACTATCGGGTATAGGGTCAGGAATTTGAACAACGGTATTTGCGACCAGCGGGGCGGGCACGCGGACGAATTCCGCAAAGCCTCCGGGGTCAATATTTGAACTTTTAAACACAGGGTCCATGGTTTCACTGCCGCGCGCGGCATAATGGGATGAGGCGTCGGCGGCATGATGTGCCAGAGCCACGCGTTGACCCACGACAAAGCGTGACACGCTTCCTCCCACCGCATGGACCACACCTACCACCTCATGGCCAAGTTTTTGCGGCTTTGGATAAGCACCAAAGACCTTGGCCGTATCGGTTCCACAGATGCCACACATGACCAGCTGCACAATGATTTCGCCATGCCCGGGCTTTGGCTGATCCATGTCCAGAATGGACACAAGGTCCTGAGTCTCGCAGCGCAGATATTTCATTAGGGGATCATGTACGGCTTGCCCACAGCTTTCAAGCACACGTATAGCAGGGACCATGATCCTTCTTGCCGCTCTTGGCATTGTTGCATTTGCCGCCTTGATCTTTGGTCCGCAGGTTTGGATCAACTGGGTCATGCGTGCCCACGCGGTGGAGCGGCCCGGCATGCCGGGCACGGGTGGTGAACTGGCCCGGCATCTTCTTGATGATGCTGGCTTGCAGGATGTGAAAGTCGAAGTGGTGGCAGCTGGCGACCACTATTCGCCCGACGCGAAGGCCGTGCGTCTGTCTGAAACCAACTTCAAGGGCAAGTCGATCACCGCCGTTGCCGTTGCCGTCCATGAAGTGGCCCATGCGGTGCAAGACCGCGATGGCTATGCACCCCTGATGTGGCGCCAGCGGCTGGTCAAGAAGACCATCATGGTGGAACGTATCGGCAGTCTTGTGCTGATGGCCATACCGGTGGTGTTTGCGATCTTCCGCAGCCCGGCCATTCTGGTGCTGGAACTGGCACTTGCACTTGGCATCCTCGCCTCCTCCATCGTCATCCACATTTTCACCCTGCCAACGGAATTTGACGCGAGCTTCAACAAGGCTTTGCCGGTGCTCAAAAACTATCTTCCACCAGCGGAGATGACAGGGGCCCGTTCTGTGTTAAAGGCGGCGGCCTTCACCTATGTGGCGGGGGCCCTGGTGAGTTTGCTGAATGTGGCGCGTTGGCTGCGGATTTTGAGGTTCTAGTGCTGAAATTTATCGCCGTCGTCATGGCCCTGTGGACCACATCTGCTCTTGCGTCAGCATTTGAGGTGCCGGCATTGAGTCTGCCACTCACGCCATCCGCACCGCGGGTCGCAATCACCTTTGATGCCTGCAGTGGCAAGGTGGATGAGCGTATCCTGACGGCGCTGGTGGATGGCCACATCAAGGCCACGATTTTTGTCACCCGCCGCTGGCTGAAACGCAACCCGCAAGCCATTGCGGTTATGGCAGCACATCCAGACCTGTTCGAAATCGAAAACCATGGTGCGAAGCATTTGGTAGCCATTGATGTTCCGCTGAATGTCTTCGGCGTGAAGGCAGCAGGGAGCCCCGCCGCCCTTGCTGCCGAAGTACAGGATGGCGCCACGGCTGTTGAAGCCGCATTCGGCGTTCGGCCGACGTGGTTTCGCGGTGCCACGGCAACCTATTCCAAGGCGAGTGAACAACAGATTGAAGCCCTGGGCTATCGTATTGCCGGCTTCAACCGTCTGGGTGATGGCGGCGCACTTTACTCAACGATGCGTACGGCCAAAAGCTTCAGCGAGGCACAGGATGGCGACGTGATCATCGCCCACATCAATCAACCCCTGCGCCCTGCGGGGGCGGGCGTGGTCGAAGGCATCACCGCGCTAAAGGCGAAAGGATTCACGTTTGTCACGTTGCAGGAAGGCTTCGAAGTCAAGCCTGTGCGGCATCTCGACCATTGACACACATTTCGGTGACAGTGCATTTAACGCGACGGTGCGTAGACACGCTTACGCAGCTCCAGTGCCAATCCCGCAATATCAAACCCCATCGCGCGATCCGTTGCGTTATCTGGAAAACATGTTTTTGTCTGATCTGCCAAAGCCTGCAATTTTTCTGGTACAACGCGGTGCGTCACGTCTAGTGCCCGCACCGCTACAGGGGCCAGAGTCGCCAGACATTGTTCAAACAAGATGCAGGAGCGGTCAAACTTCTGCCAGGCCAGAAACACGGGTGAGGCCACGTCGTCCTGTCCGAAGCTGCCGGATTCAGAACCCGGGAGCAGCGTTGGCATGGCCAGCATGCGCAGTTCTTCTTCGTAGCCGACGATGGCCATGGGCAGGCAGCCGAGATAGCTTTGGCCATCCTCATAACCGAGATAGGGTGGCAACAAGGACACGGACCCGTCGAGCAGTTTTGCGGCAATGCGACCGGCCAACACGGCCAGATTAGTGTGGGCGCAGACCAGACCATCAAGCGCTGCGGCGGCTTGCATGTTGTGGTAACCACCCGTGCTGACAACGGTTTCCGTGCCCAACTGCTGACCCGGCGGAAACACCACGGGATTATCGGTGATAGCCCGCAGCGACTGATGCGCCACCTCCTCTGCAGTTTTCCACGCCCGGTGCGCCTGCGCCAGAATGCGCGGCAGAATGCGAATACTGACGGGGGTCTGATAGGGGCGGCGGGGCTCGCTTCCGCCTTGCATTAGACGGCGCAGTTGGTTCAGTGCCCAGGCATCGTGCGGGTTGTTCCAGCAGCCCTCCAAGTCCTCGGCAAAATGCCCATGCGGCGTGTTAAAAGCCTCTGCGGCAAGCGCGAAAACTTCTGCAGCCACCTGCAACCGCCGTTGTGACGAAAGCGCTGCATCCGCAATCAGCGCAGTTGCTGCGGGTGAGCCATTGACCAGCGCCAGCATATCCTTTTCCGCCAGCGGCCAGTGTTGTGACGCCTCAAGAAAAAGGTGTGACAGCGACAGGATTTCGCCCGCCCCACCTTGGCCCCGTGCTGGCACATAAGGCATGGATGGCCGCGACAGCATATCTGCCACCGCTTCCGCAACGGCCGGCGAAACAGCACCATGGCCTTCGATAAAATTGGTCAAGCGTGCAAATACAATGCCCCGCGTCACCCGGTCCGGCAAGGCTTCACCCCAGGACGCCGCACGATGATGGGTCGGCAACTGTGCCTGCGCCTTGCGGTCTTCTGCATCAAGCCGCAGCTTGGCCCGCCCGCCATAACCTGTGTTGACACCGTAGATCGTAATCGCGGGGTTATCGATCAACTGCATGAACGCATCACGCGCCACCGCCATTGTCTTGCGGGCCTCGTCGCCCAAGCCCACATCATCGCCTGCCCAGGCTACGCGCTCATAGTGCTCAAGCGTAAAATCCGATCGGGTGTTGAGGGTGACAGTCATGATATGAATTCCGCTGCTGGTCGCTCACCTTGCTACAGCATTTGGCGTTTGAACAGCATCTCGAGATATTCCAGTTCACTTGGATTACCAACGCCATTCAGTCTGTCATCCAGGCGAAGGCCGGAATGACAGACGGAGTAGCGTTATCGACGCGATAGAGGTGAAACTCACGCAAAGTCGTGACATCAACGGCTGGCGCGGAATTCCCACGGTGACACCTTGCCATCCTTGTCGGTATCAGCTGCAGCCAGTTTTGACTTGGCATCGGCGAAGAACTCAGCCTTGTCCAGGCTCTTGTCCTTGTTCGCATCAATGGCGACGAACTTGTCGGTGCGGACTTTTTGCACGGCCGCCGTTTCGTCGCTTGACCAGTTGAACCAGCCTTTCCTGCCGCCGGGACCTGATACGAATTCAGCTTCGGAAACCTTGCCGTCGCGGTCCTGGTCCATGTGCATGAAGGCACCATCGGCCAGGGCGGCGGCTTCATCGTCGCCGATCACACCATCGCCATTGGCATCAATGATGCGCATACCCTTGCCGCCATGACCTTCACGATCGCCATGTTTGCCGTGGTGGCGCCTGCCGCCGTCACCCTGATCACGACCGCCATCATCCTGCATGCCGGGAGGGGGTGGAGCATCATTGGCCTGCTGGGCGTGGGCCACACCGAATGCTGATGTGAGCATCAAAGCGGCAGCAAGCGAGAGTTTTTGAAAGTTGTTCATTATCGTTCCTTTGGGTTGTTAGTGCCCATAGGACGCGATGCTGTGGCAATTCCGTCGCAGGTTTTCACATTTGTAACCGAGATGGCTAAACTGTGGCGAGAGCCTGTTCGATATCGCCAATCAGGTCGTTGACGTTTTCGATGCCGATGGAAAGGCGCACCAGATTGTCAGGCACGGGGCTGCTGGGACCTTCCACAGTTTTCCGGTGTTCGGCCAGACTTTCAGTTCCGCCCAAAGATGTGGCAGGCAGGATCACTTTCAAGATTGAACAAAATTTTCGCGCTCCGGCAAAATCGGTTTTCAGCATGAAGGATATCATGCCGCCAAAGCCATCAGTCATCTGACGTTTTGCGATGTCGTGTTGGGGGTGGCTTGCAAGACCCGGGTAAATCACGCCGCTCAGCTTGGGATGGTTTGAGAAATGTCGCGCAACGGCCATGGCGTTGCTGGAGGCCTGGCGATAGCGTACGTACAGTGTGCGCAGTCCTCGCAACAACAGCCAGCATTCAAACGGCGCAAGCGGTGCCGACGTTTTGCCGCGCATCAGCAGCAGATCGTCAAAACGTTGATCCTTGCGCGCCACAATCAAGGCACCGCCCAGCACGTCGGAGTGGCCGTTCAGATATTTGGTGACAGAGTGAAACACATAATCGGCCCCCAGTGTCAAAGGCTGGGTTGTCACTGCGGCTGTCGTGGTGGCGTCAACGCCGAGAATGGCACCCGCTTTGTGGGCTGCGGCTGCGACGGCAGCAATATCCGTCACATCCCACATGGGGTTTGAAGGCGTTTCGATCCAGACCAGTTTGGTTTTGCCGTGCACAATGGCGCTGGCGATATCCAGTCCCGCCAATGTGAGACTGATTCGTCCCTTCGCTTCCAGTTTCTGCAACCACAGGCGGGCGGCATAGTACATGTTGTTGGGAGCAACGACGTGGCCACCCATGGGCAGGGTTTCCACCAACTGGAAAATCGCCGCCATTCCGGAGGGATAAAGCAGGCAAGCCGCTCCCTTTTCAAGAGCGGCAAGTGTCTCTTCCGCGTGCCACAGCGTTGGATTTCCGCCGCGCTGGTAATCCGTAGCGATCAGGGTTTCATAATTTGCATCGCGGATGAAGGTTGTGGACAGATGGATCGGCGGAACCACGGCGCCTGTTGCTGAATCAGTTGAATGCAGCAATTGAGCAGCGATGGTTTCTGGTCTGCGTTCGTGGTTAGACATGTTGCCCGCCATTGATGTGCAGTTCGGCACCGGTGATGTATGACGACGTATCGGTGCACAGGAAATAGATGGCCTTGGCCACCTCTTCGGGCTGGCCCAAACGGCGCAAAGGAATTTGGGGAATAATTTTTTCAGTACCAGGTGACAAGATCGAGGTTTCGATTTCACCGGGCGAAATCGAATTGACGCGCACCCCATGGGGGCCGAAATCATAGGCCATTTCGCGAGTGAGGGAGGCAAGCGCCGCCTTTGATGTGGAATAGGCGGCACCGGCGAAAGGGTGAACTTTTGTTCCCGCAATCGAGGTGATGTTGACCACGGCTCCCTTGGCGGACTTGAGTTCGTTCAGTAACCCGCGTGCCAGCATGATGGGGGCGAAGAAGTTGATCTGAAACACAGTCTTCCAGTCACTCTCGGCCGTCTCCAATGAATTCATGCGGGCGCCGCCAGCGAGTTTCGGACTGATGGCCGCATTGTTCACAAGTGCATCAAGCTTGCCGCCATGTTCCCTCAGTTTTTCGCGCATGACGGCGATGGCCTTGTGCGTATCTTCCGAGGAAGCAAGATCAACCACGATGTGGTCGTCAGGTCCAGCATCCCACGGACAATCATCCGGGAAAGGATGCCGCGAACACGTGATGACGCGCCAGCCCGCCGTGGAAAAGCGTTTTACCGTGGCATGACCAATGCCGCGTGATGCGCCGGTGAGGATGAGGGTCTTGCGCGTGTCAGTCACGTTCGACCAGTCTGCCATTCACAAATTTATGCAGGATAGAGTTGATCAAGGTTTGGTAAGGCATTCCTTCGTCACGCGCCTTGAGTTTCAAGCGATTCACAATACGGCTCGAAACGCGCATGCTTATCGGTAATTTACGCTCACCGTTTTCGAGCGCCTGCTTCCATTCCAACATTTGCCCTTCGAGACCAGTACCCCGTTTGAATTTGCCAGCCCTGATAGCATCATCAATTTCCTGCTCGTCCGGATCAAGCACTTGCCGAGAAATCAGATCGTCAAGTTCTAACGGTGTCATATCAGTTGCAAGTTTAGCCATCAATTGCTCCATAAACTTCATCAAGGTCGCGGCTGAAGTACATTGTCTTCAAAAAGCGTCCAGCCGTGGACGTTACGTAGGGTACAGCAACACATCTGCCATTCACCCGAAAAATCAATATGCGTTGGTGCCCGCGAGCGGGATCGGGATGCTCAGTGTCGTCCACAATTTCATCCAACGCGATCGCTTCTTCAACCATCTGAAACGAAAGACCGCGCTTGTCTCTCAACCAAGCGTCTTTCTCTGCGTTCCAATCGATTTCTTTCATATTGGGATCATAACGCGATATATTTACATTGTCAATACAACGTATTTACGGATACAGCCGGGCCTTGCTCCACTCACCCTCAGGCGTACTGCGCCTGAACACCACCCTGTCGTGCAACCGGAACGGACGATCATGCCAAAACTCGATGGACAGCGGCTTGATCCGGAACCCAGACCAATGCGGTGGCCGTGGAATGTCGGCGATGCCGAAGCGGGCGGTGTTCATGGCAACGGCGGTTTCCAGCTCGAAACGGGCTGTCAGGGGGCGCGACTGCGCGCTCGCCCAGGCGCCAATGCGCGAGTCGCGTGGCCTCGATTTGAAATAGGCATCAGCTTCTGCGTCCGATACTTTTTCTGTTAAGCCCCGCACCCGCACCTGACGGCGCAGGGACTTCCAGTGGAACACCGCTGCTGCTTTGCCCGTGGCCAAAATCTCCTGGCCTTTCTGGCTTTCGAAATTGGTGTAGAAGACAAAACCCTTTTCGTCATAGTCCTTCATCAGCACCATGCGCACATTGGGCAGGCCTTCATCGTCGACGGTCGACAAGGCCATGGCGTCGGGATCATTTGTCTCGGATTTCTTGGCATCTTCAAACCATTCGGCGAACAGACCAAAAGGGTCATTGCGGTCCGCGAACCCGAGGGAGGCAGTGAGCGTAGCGAGGTCATTCAGCGACATGTGTTTGTTTGTGTCCACTCACGGGTTATTCGTGAGGTAAGCATAAAGCCCATCGAGTGTGCCCGTCCAGCCTCCTTTCATGCTGTCATGGGCGGCGCGGAAGGTTTCACCTTCGGCATCGTCTGTACCGGCGAAAATCCAACTGATCTTCAAACGCGTCTGCTTTTCCCGTTCAGGGCTGAAGTCCATCACCGTCAGCATTTCCATAGGCCAGGTGGGCGCCATCGGGTGCCGCGTCAACCCGCCGTTCGGATCGGAAAAACTTTGGCTGTAGACCAGACGGCTGCTGGGCGTGATTTCCTTGTAGGTGACCTTTCCCCACATTTCACTACCCTGCCCCGACGCCAGACCATAGTGATAGATGCCACCCGGCTTAAAATCCTGCGCGGACTTGATCACGCGCATGCCCGCAGGCGCAAACCATTTCGACATTTCATCTACAGTGGTGCAGGCACGGAACAAACGTTCTTGTGACACAGGGAAGGTGCGTTCGATGACGAAAAGGTTTTTGGCGTCGGCCATGGGCGCAACATAGGCTGCGAAGCGGTCCAGGTTCTGTTTGCCGCCCTCGACAGCAAAACCTGCAACAGCATCTCGCGCTTCCATGCTGCTTTCGGCCATGCGCAATTCAATGCGGGTTTTGCCGTCTTCCTCGGTCAACTCGACCTCGCCCAGAAATTTGTGATCGACCTCACCTTCGCCACCGTTGTCGTGGTCGTAGCGCAGCAGGCGAGGTGGTTCCACTGTCCGGAAAATGAAGCGGTTGGGCCAATCCTTGCCATCCGGTCCATGCATGGTGAACAGGGCCTGGCCGCCAACGCGCAGATCATATTGGCGAAACGTGTTCGTGAACCCATCGGGGCCCCAAAAGTTTTTCAGGTGCTCAGGCGTCGTCAGCATTTTCCACACCAGCTCGCGCGGTGCCGCGATAACACGGGATGTGATGATCAATGGCTTGTCCTTGGGCAGGCTGGTTTGTGAGTAAAGAGACATGATTCACTCCTGGATGGTTTGCAGATAGGTTTCGAGGCGGTTAAGACGATCTTCCCACACATCGCGATAGGCCCGGAGCCAATCATCGACTTGCTTCAATCCTGCCGGTGAAAGCTGGCAGGGGCGCTGTTGCGCGTTACGGCTGCGGGTGATCAGGCCCGCCTTTTCAAGTACTTTGACGTGCCGGGAAATGGCGGGCAACGACATTTTGAAAGGTTCCGCCAGCTCATTCACCGTGGCCTCGCCAAAATGCAGCCGCGCTAGCATGGCGCGGCGCGTGGGGTCAGCGAGGGCTTGCAGCTTGAGACTGAGCGTGTCAGCGGTCATTACGTCAGCCAGCCCTTGGCAAATGTCAGGACACGGCCGGGGCCATTGACGGCAGCGAAGAGCAAACCTGCGGCAAACGGAAAATGGCTAACAAAGGCACCGAAATTCAGACCTTCCGCATCCGTCCAGTGGCTGGGGCCATGAAAGGCAAAGGCGAGGAACACAACGTAGATGGCAGCGAGTATGGCAGCCTCGCGGAAAAATGCGCCGCTCAGAAAACACAACACCAGGGCCAGTTCAAAAATGGCTGCAACCCAGGCCAGGAATGTTGGAAAGGGAAAACCTGCCATGGCGATGTAGGTTGCCGTTGCAGCAATGCCTGAAAACTTGAAGGTGCACGCCATGGCGAACATGGCCGCCATGATCAAGCGCGCCAAAAGCAGCGCTGCTGTTTTCCAGCCGGAGGTATTGAGAGAGTTGTCCATGGTCGCTCCATTTCAATAACAATTCGTTTAATTAACGAAGATGTTAATTACATGATCTTTGGATAACTGTCAACACCGTCGCTGCTCCCTTTCCATGTCTTGATTTCTATGCAATGAGGCCGTCACATTTGCCAGAGTGTCGCATCACCCCGGCATCGCGAGGACAATATGAACGACAAAAAGGGTTTCATGACTGGCAAGAAGGGCCTGATCATGGGTGTTGCCAATAACCGCTCGATTGCATGGGGCATCGCCAAGTCCTGCGCCGAACAGGGGGCTGAATTGGCTTTCACCTATCTGGGCGATGCCCTGAAAAAGCGCGTTGACCCGCTCGCCGCAGAAGTCGGTTCCGAATTGGTGGTGGCCTGCGATGTTGGCGACATGGCTTCGATTGACACCGCCTTTGACTTGATCAAGGCAAAATGGGGAAAACTGGATTTTATCGTCCACGCCATCGCCTTTTCCGACAAGGACGAGTTGCAGGGACGTTACGTTGATACGTCGGCTGACAACTTTACCAATACCATGTTCATCTCCTGTTACAGCTTTACAGCGGTCGCCCAGCGCGCCGAAAAATTGATGACCGACGGTGGCTCGATGCTGACGCTCACCTATTACGGTGCGGAAAAGTGGATGCCACATTACAACGTCATGGGTGTGGCCAAGGCAGCGCTTGAATGTTCGGTGCGCTATATGGCGGCTGATCTGGGTGTCAAAAACATCCGCGTCAACGCCATCTCGGCAGGGCCAATCAAAACCCTTGCAGCTTCGGGCGTGGGTGACTTCCGTTATATTCTCAAATGGAACGAATATAATTCGCCCTTGCGCCGCGTCGTTTCAATCGAGGAAGTTGGAGATGCGGGCATGTATTTCCTGTCTGACCTTTCGCGTGGCGTGACCGGTGAAATTCACCACGTGGATTCAGGTTATCATATCGTCGGCATGAAAGTGCCGACAGCGCCAGACATGTCGATCAATAAAGACGATGCCTAGTCCCATCATCTTCGTCCGCCACGGCGAAACCGACTGGAACAAGCAGGGCCTTATTCAAGGTTCCGTTGAAACGGACCTGAACGAAACCGGACACGCGCAAGCCAAGTCCGTTGCATCTTTGCTGGCGCAGCAGGATATTGAATGGGCGGATTATCGCATTGTCGTCAGCCCGCAACGGCGGGCGCAACAGACGGCACATTATATTCTGAATGCGCTGGGCCGCGACATGGACAGTGTCGAACCCCGGGTGCGCGAATTGGGATTTGGGATCTGGGAAGGCAAACCGTTCTGGGAGCTGAAAGCATCCCCGGTTTATCCCGCTGATGCGGAGAACCGTTTCTATTGGCGGCCACAGCTTGGCGAAAGCTATGAAGATGGCGTGGCGCGGGTGAATGCCTGGCGGGCTGAATTGACCCGGCCCACTTTAGTCATTGCTCATGGCGCCGTGGGGCGCTGCCTGATGGGTGCAGTGGCGGGTTTGGGACCAGCTGAACTGGTGATGCTACCCACACCGCAGGGCAAATATTGCCTGCTCGACCACGGAGGCTTGCAGTGGTTTGACGGATCACACGTGGCAGCCTAATCAGACGGCATGTCCCATAACACCTTCGGTCACCTCTTCCGTGTTTCTACCTTTGGCGAAAGCCATGGCGTTGCCATTGGTGCACTGGTTGACGGCTGCCCGCCGGGCCTGAAGCTGACAGCTGATTTCATTCAAGGCTTTCTCGACAAGCGCAAACCCGGACAGAACCGTTTTACCACACAGCGGCAGGAAGCCGATGCGGTGCGCATTCTGTCGGGCGTGTTCGAGGATGAGCGCACGAACGGCCAGGTGACCACGGGCGCGCCAATCTTGCTACAGATCGAAAATACGGATCAGCGCTCAAAAGATTATACTGACATCCGCGACAAGTATCGTCCCGGTCATGCCGACTTCACCTATGACGCAAAGTACGGCCTGCGCGACTATCGCGGTGGTGGCCGTTCCTCGGCGCGCGAAACGGCCTGCCGGGTAGCAGCGGGCGCGGTGGCACGGCTCGTGATTCCGCAGGTCAATATCCGCGGTTGCCTGGTGCAGATGGGACCACACAGGATCGACCGCCTGAATTGGGATGATACGGAGATCGACAATAATCCGTTTTTCTGTCCCGATGCCAAGGCTGCAAAGGCGTGGGAAAGTTATCTTGACGGGGTACGGAAATCCGGTTCGTCCTGTGGCGCTGTCATTGAAGTAACGGCGTCAGGTGCGCCAGCGGGATGGGGGGCACCGCTCTATGCCAAGATGGATTCAGAACTGGCCGCTGCCATGATGAGCATCAATGCGGTGAAAGCTGTCGAGATCGGTGATGGCTTTGCTTCAGCGGCCTTGTCGGGTGAGGACAACGCCGACCAGATTCGTATGCGCCATGGCAAGCCGGAGTTCCAATCCAATCATGCGGGCGGCATTCTTGGCGGCATCACCACTGGACAGGATATTGTGCTGCGCTTCGCCGTGAAGCCGACGTCGTCAATTCTGACATCGCGCGAAACAGTAACATCGGATGGAGAAAATACCGACATCATCACCAAGGGTCGGCATGATCCCTGCGTGGGCATTCGCGCCGTGCCCGTCGGTGAAGCGATGATGGCGATTGTGCTGGCAGATCAATTTTTGCGACATCGCGGGCAGGTGGGATAAACGAAATTCAACGGTTAACGATGTCACAACCTACGGGGCGGGTGACTTATAATTTATCCGACTTCAACACGCTCAGCAGTTCTTGCCCGTTCTTTGATTGCAAGACTCATGGCCTCTTCCCGGCGCTTGAGGATTTCGTAGATCACGGCCCCCACAAGTGAAAGACCGATGATGATGACTGCAAGTGCAGAAAGCGCTGGCGTTGTGCCTTGCCGGGTTTCGCCTGCGAGCACTGTGACCAGAGTCTTGTCAGCAAGAATGGCGAAGGTGGTGGTGTTGTAGTTTTCGAAGGACGAGAGAAAGCCCAGTACCCCTGCAGAAATCAACGCAGGCCGCAAATAGGGCAGCAGAATGTGCCAGAACACCTGCGGATAGGATGCGCCGAGGTCCAAGGCCGCTTCCTCCTGACCACGGTCAAAACGCGTGAGCCTGGCCATGATGATGAGCAGGCAATAGGCGGCGACGAAGGAGGACTGGCCGAGAATGGACAGCATGATGCCCTTGTAAAACACGGCCTTGGTGACATCGGTCAGACCAAACATGTCCTTCCAGAAAATCACCGTTGAAATGCCGATGATGACACCGGGCGTCAGCAAGGGCGATACGGTGACCAGATAGAACAGGCTGCGGGCGCGGTGGTAAATCTGATTCATGATGATGGCCGCTGACAGGCCCACGGGCACGGAAATGCAGACCACGCCGATGCCGATGATGACGGAGTTCAACAGTCCCTCCATCATCTGCTGGTGGTGATAGAGCTTTACAAACCAGTCCAGCGTAAAGCCTTCAAAGGGAATGACCTGCGGATAGTTCGAGGTGTTAAAAGCAGTGACACCCATGGCCAGCAGCGGGCCAAACAGATAGCCGAAGAACAGCAGCAGGTAGAAGCCGAA
>CAXTKL010000054.1:0-18112 GCA_964244825.1 uncultured Aestuariivirga sp. | reverse complement strand
TCAAGGCTCGCGCCTGTGATAGCACGCCCTGTTTTTACGACGGTGCGGGAAATGCCGCAGACCACGGCGATGGTGTCGACGGGGCTGCAGGTGACGCTGAGTTCGTAACTGTCAAGCTGGATGTCGTTGAATTGGGGCCCTTGCGAGGAATAGTAGTCGCCGCGCTTCAAAGCCGCGAGCAGCACATCAGGATCGAGACTTTCGGCCTTTACATGCACCCAGCCACCAAAGTGATCGGCCGATTTGAAATGGGCGTCGTCAGTGGCGAAGGCGGTGAGGTGACGGTGGTCTTCATTGAGCAGTTGGTCGAGCAGATAGAAACCGTCGCCGCGATCACATTCCACGGCGCAACCATGATTGTAGATTTCGACGGCGTGGGCAAAGGCGAGGGCGCGACCATCTTCAATGGTGAGTTGCGACCACGCGGGGTGGGCGATGCCGACGAAGGCTCCCGCAGCAGCGGCGCGCTTTGCGATTTGCGGGCCTGTTTCGCCGGGTTGAACGGGTGCAAAATCAAGCGGCAAGCCAGCGGCCAGGATATGCCACCATTCACCAGCCGATGTCACGGGTGCGTGGAGCTCTGCACCAAGAATGGTGGTGAATTCATTGCCGCGCAGGTATCGCGTATCGGCAATGGGGTAGTTGAAGTGATGCGTGAAATGCTCCGACATCATGAGAAAATCATAACCCACAGCCTTGTACCGGTTGACCACATCTTCAAGCGGCAGGGCACCATCGGACAAGTTGGAATGCGTATGCAGATTGCCACGCCAGAAGCGGCCGGGAGCGGAGAAAGGGGGGAGGGTTCTCATTATACACTCATCTGCATGCCCAACTCCACCACCCGGTCGGCCGGGATTCGAAAGAATTCAATGGCTCTGGCGGACTGATTTGTCAGCATGATGAAGATGCGTTGCTGCCAGAATGGCATGGTTGAGCGCGGGTTCAGGCGGATGGAGCGGCGGCCCAGGAAATAGCTGGCCTGGCGGGGGTCGATTTCGAGACCGAATTCTTTGCAGGCGCGCAGCGCCCGTGGCACATCCGGTTGTTCCATATAACCGAAAAAGGACTCTACGATCCACGCCCCCATGGCCGTCTGCCGGGCCTTGACGCGCTCACCTTCATGCCGTGGCTCATCCGTAGTTTCGACGGTCATGAACACCAGCTTGTCATGCAAGACGCGATTATGTTTCAGATTGTGCATGAGCGCGGAGGGTGCGAATTTCGGATCCGTCTGCATGAACACGGCTGCGCCTGCCACGCGGGCGGGGGAGCGGCGCTCCAGGCTTTCCAGCAGGCCCTGCAACTCAACCGAGTCACGCTTCAATTTTTCGGCCAGCAACCTTCGGCCACCCATCCATGTCATCATCAGCATGATGATGGTGGCACCGATCAACACCGGCATGTAGCCGCCATGGGGAATCTTGAGGACATTGGCCAGTCCCAGCATCAACTCAATCACCAGCACACCCGTGAGCGCAGGAATGGTGACCCAACGCGGCCACACACCGGATTTCCAGAAAAACACGAGGCCCAGGATCGAGTCCACGATCATCGACGTGTTCACGGCAACACCGTAAGCGGATGCAAGTTTCGATGATGATTGGAACACCAGCACCAGCAGGATCACGCCCACCAGAATCAGCCAGTTGATCTGGCCCACATAAATCTGCCCGGCTTCATCTTCGCTGGTGTGGGTGATTTCCATGCGCGGTAACAAGCCTAACGACATGGCCTGTTGTGCGATCGAAAATGCCCCGGTGATCACGGCCTGGCTGGCGATAATGGCCATGAGTGTTGCGAGCAGCACCAGCGGAATAAGCGCCCAATCCGGCGACATCAGGAAGAATGGGTTTTCGATGGCGTCGGGATGTGAAATCACAAAGGCACCCTGGCCCAGATAATTCAGGATCAAGCCCGGCAACACGACGCTGAGCCATGCAATGCGGATAGGGTTGCGGCCAAAGTGGCCCATGTCAGCGTAAAGCGCCTCGCCGCCTGTGACCACGAGAAACACACCGCCGAACACTTTCAGCGCGAGACCGGGCTGTTCCAGCAACATTCGAATGCCATACCATGGATTGAAAGCCAGGAAGATTTCCAGATCATCCGTGATGTGATAAATTCCGAGGGCCGCAATGATGATGAACCACACCATCGTCACCGGCGCAAACAGTGTGGCGACACCCGCCGTGCCCTTGTATTGAAACGTGAACAGCGTCACGAGTATCGCCAGCGTCAGAGGCACAACGAATGGTGTAAAACCCTGATTGATGACGACCAGTCCTTCTACGGCACCAAGCGTCGTCATGGCAGGCGTGATCATGGCGTCACCGAAGAAGAAGGCTGCTCCGACGATCCCAAGGCCGAGAACAATGCCGCCCTTTTTCTTGAGCAGCGTTTCCACCAGTACGACCAGTGAGAGAATGCCGCCTTCGCCCCGGTTATCGGCCCGCATCAGCATCACCACATATTTGAGGGTGACGACGATGAGCAGTGCCCAGATCAACAGCGACACAACCCCCAGAACCGACAAGCGCAAATCACCACCGGCACGCATCACGGGGTGCAACGCCTCGCGCATGGCATAAAGCGGGCTGGTGCCGATATCGCCATAGACCACGCCAAGCGTGGCGAAGGCCATTTTCAGAATGTTCTTGTTGTCATCCGAATGACCAGCTGTCGCAGTGTTGTTCATATCAGCCCACCCCCAGCAGGCATCGATCAAAAGTTTGCAAGCTCAAGGCGCTGCAATGACGGCGCGGCATTCAGCAGGTAGGCCTGACAGAGTCAAGGGCGGCACTGGCTTGGGTTTGATGACAGGCCGGGTTGGGTCGGGTTTGCGGGGCTTCCATGGAATGTCGCTCATCCAGTAAGCCAGTTCTTCGCCGCAGCCAGTTCCGTCCTTGGGTTTGGGTGTCCATTGGTCTTTGCAACCTGCAACGCCAGCCGGACATTTCATGCGAATGTGGAAATGGTAGTTGTGACCATACATGGGCCGCACCTTGGCCAGCCACGACCGGTCACCCGTGGCCCATTTGCACAATTCGGCCTTGATGGGTGGGTGCACGAAAATCCGGGCCACACGGTCATATTGTGCGGCGCGCATGACCAGCCTGGCACGGCTTTCACTCCACGCAGCTGGGTCAATTTCCGTATGGTTTTTCACCATGACCTTGGCCGCAATGGTTTCGCGTTCCTTCCCCGACAAAACGCGGTCAGGCATGGGCGTGAACCAGACATCGGCATCCAGACCGATCTGGTGACTGGCGTGTCCCGTCAACATGGGGCCGCCGCGGGGTTGGGAAATGTCACCCACCAGTAGGCCATTCCATTCGCCAGCAGCCTTGGCCTTGGTGCCGAGGTCTTCCAGCAGTGCGATGAGATCGGGGTGACCCCAGTTGCGGTTGCGGGACAGGCGCATGACTTGCCATGCCTCACCTGTGACCGGAATGGCTTGTGCCCCGGAAAGACAGCCGCGGGCATAGGTACCTATGGCCCGGGCCTGCAACGGTGCCGGGGTTTTCTGCCGCCCAAACAGTTTCTTTGCGGGAAGAGACAGGGCCGCCGTCATGTCACGTGGGGGTGGTACCGCCATGTCGCTCAGAAGCTTGATGTTGGACACATCCTGCGCCGAGGCTGAAACTGCCCAAGCAAACAGCAGAGCGCCAGCGATCTTATTTTTTACGGAAAGCATCAAGGGAAACGACCTTTTTTTCCGAGGTATCGGCATCGCCTTCACCTGCCTGTTCGGAATGCTGCTCCCCAGTCGGCTTTCCGGTCATATCAACAACTTCGCCCTGCTTTGGTTCGGCTACCTCTTCCACTGGCACGACTTCAAACTGCAACCCAAATTGCACGTACGGATCAAGGAAGCCTTTGACGGCATTGAATGGGATAATCAGCTTTTCAGGAATGTTGTCGAAAGACAGCTCCACTTCAAAACGGTCTTCATAGATGTTCAAGTTCCAGTATTGATGCTGCAACACCACCGTCATTTCCCGAGGATACCGTTCAGCAATACGGGGGCTTAAACCGACGCCCGGATATTTTGTATTGAAGGCAATGTAAAAATGATGCTCGCCTGGCAAGCCTGTGCGCTGCACCTTGCGCAGCGCGTCGCGTACCACACCGCGCAGGGCATTCTGCGCCAGTTGGTCATATCGCATCAGGTCTTCGGCCATTGCTGCATCTACTCTGGAGTTATCCGACTCAAACGCTGTTCTTAGCCCCTTCAAAGGGGCAATGTCACGCGGCGGTCGATGCATTATAAACAACCACAATGCCGCAACGGAAGCGCCGGTTTCTGTTGCCAGGTACCGGCAAACCCCGCCTGCCGTCGCTAAACGTCAGGACTTAGGTTCGGCTTTTCGCACTGCGTTACGCAGCGAGAGCAACCGGAGCATAGTTGTCATTTGCAACTATAAAATAGCCCGATAACGTCGGTACAATCACGGGCAAAAGACTCACCTTTACACCTCAGTCGATCCTGTTTCGCCCCCGTCGCTCCCTGCTCACGGGAAGATTGGTGGAGGCGCCGGGTACTGCCCCCGGGTCCTAAAGGTTTATTACGTCAGCTGTTTATCACCATAGTCAAACCTTGCGGCTGACGTCGCAGATATAGGGCGCGGCTGGGGAAAATGAAAGTGCCGTTTGAATAACTGCGAAAAGCGGCGTAACTGGCATCTTTTGGGCTTCCCAGGATCATCTTTGGTGTTATAGTGGACACTGCAACCGGGGAATGGTTGTCATTTTACCATTTAAAGTAGAGGGGACTCATATGGCCGACTATGCAGCCGACATCGCGAAATACACGTCCAAAGTGAACGCGACAGCCGTTGATTCAATTGTAAAATTCTGTGGCATCGCGCTCAAGGGCAAAGATTCGCAATTCGTGTCGGTCACTGACCCGGCTGAAGTGAAGCGCGTGGTTGACGGCTTTTGTGCCAAGAAACTGGGCCTGGACGCCGCGAAAGCGGAAGCCGCTGTGAAAGCCGTTGGCGAGAAAATGAAGGCTGACCGCACCAAGCACCGTGTCACCGTCTATTACCTGATCGCCGAACACACGGGCACCATGGCCAAGATCACCTGATTTTTCTTTTAAAGTTATTCACACGGCGGCGGCACCTCTTGGGTGACCGCCGTTTTGTTTTGGGGAATCGGGCAGGGCGGTTAAAAGGCGGTCATGCAGCAGTATCTCGATCTCATGCGCCATGTGCGTCAGCACGGTATCAAGAAGGAAGACCGCACCGGTACGGGTACGATGTCGGTCTTCGGCTATCAATCACGCTACGACTTGCGCCAGGGTTTTCCGCTGGTGACCACAAAGAAACTTCACCTGCGCTCCATCATCCATGAGTTGCTGTGGTTCATCCGGGGCGAGACGAACATCGCGTATCTGCATGAAAACAAAGTGACAATTTGGGATGAATGGGCCGATGACAAGGGTGACCTTGGCCCGGTCTATGGTGCTCAATGGCGGTCTTGGCCAGCGCGGGACGGATCGACGATTGACCAACTGGCCGGCGTGATCGCCCGAATCAAGAAGTCCCCTGATTCACGCCGCTTGCTGGTTACGGCATGGAACCCGTCCGATGTGGACAAGATGGCGCTGCCGCCGTGCCACTGCTTGTTCCAGTTCTACGTGGCCAATGGTGAATTGTCGTGCCAGCTCTATCAGCGCTCCGCCGACATCTTTCTGGGCGTGCCTTTCAACATCGCGTCCTATGCATTGTTGGTGCATATGGTGGCCATGGTGACGGGGTTAAAGGTTGGCGATTTCGTTCATACGCTGGGCGACGCGCATCTGTATTTGAACCATTTGGAACAAGCGGATCTGCAGCTGACGCGGACGCCAAAACCATTGTCGAAATTGATGATCAAGCGTCAGGTGAGCGCTATAGAGGAATTCAAGTTCGAAGACTTTGAGATCGTAGGCTATATGCCGGATGCGGCGATTTCAGCACCCGTGGCGGTGTAGCCGAAATGTTCAAATTTGGTTCGGATTTCAGGGCGGCGCGGGCTGGCATCACCTATAATGCGGTGAGCGGGCAATGGTGGGTTTGGGTGTTACTATTCCTGCTGTTGCAGATTGGGGTGCTGTTTGTGATTCAGGGCCTCGCTGCGGTCGTCGCTTACGTGGCCATGTATCGTGGCGTGCCGGATATGACTCAGATGGGTCCAGACCTCATGGCGAAGTTTTCCAAGGCTTCGATTGTGGGCATGTTTCCCGCGTCCTGTGTGATGGCCCTGTTCAGCTGGTGGTGTGCAAGCTGGGCCAACAAGACAGGCGAGCGCGGTATTCCCTTGCGCCGCCCTGATTTGGGTTTTGCAGGGTGGGCAGTCACAATTATCGGCGTGATCGTGTTCCTCTACGCGACCTACATATTGACATTTTATGTGCTTGGCATTGATCCAAAAACCTATGCGCCGACGGCGGACGGCGTCAATGACGTAACATCCGCCTCCGGTCTTGTCGAAAAAACCCTGGCTGATCTGGCGGATGAACCATGGCTTTTCGCATTGGCCCTGCCGGGAATTGTCCTGGGTGCTCCTCTTTCTGAAGAGTTGATTTTCCGGGGCGCACTGTTTTCCGTCATTCGAAATTCCTGGTTCGGACAAACCGGGGCCGTCGTCATCACCGCTGCACTTTGGGCGGTGATTCATGGCGCATCGGCACCTTGGCTCTTCGTCTTTGTGATCTTCATCATGGGCCTGTTGCTGGGGTGGCTGCTGCTGCGCTTCGGTTCCCTGTGGGTGACGATTGCAGCACATGCGGCGTGGAACGCATTCAGCACACTTGCAATTTTTGGCGGCGTGTCTGGCTCATGATGCCGCATCGAAGAGTACGCGCCCCATGACCGTCGTGTCACTCGTCTATGCTCAATCCAAAAATGGCGTGATTGGACATGCGGGCAGTTTGCCTTGGCATATCCCTTCTGACCTTAAACGGTTCAAAGAAACCACATGGGGCAAGCCCATCATCATGGGGCGAAAAACCTGGGACAGCCTGCCGCGCAAACCATTGCCCGGACGGCGCAACATTGTGATCACACGACAGACGAACTGGACCGCTGATGGCGCTGAATTGGCGCATGACTTTGACACAGCCATGGCGCTCGCAGGTGACGTGCCAGAGGTCTGTGTGATTGGCGGTGGCGAAATTTACCACCTCTTCCTGGCCAGTGCGGACCGCATTTACCTCACCGAAGTAGATGTGACGGTGGCGGGTGACACGCCTGCACCCCAACTTGACTCTGCGCAATGGCGGGAGACGTCGCGAAGCACTTCGCACCGGGGCGAGAAGGATTCGGCGCCGTTCATGACGCGCATTCTTGAACGCGTTAAGTGAAAACGCTGTAATAGCGCCGCACCCATTGGACTTTTGGGCAGCCGCTGCCTATATCCTGTCCACAAAATCGTTGAAGGATTAGAAATTTATGCCGTGGAACAAGGATGACGAAGGTGGCGGACAGGGGCCATGGGGCCAAGGACCCAAGAAGCCCGGCAACCAGAACAACTGGGGTGGCGGCAACCGGGGGCCCGGCAGCAATCTTCCTCCCGATCTTGATGAGTTGATCCGGCGCGGCAAGGACAGTTTGAAGAACGCAATCCCCGGCGGTGGTGGCCGCAGCAGTTGGCTGGTGCCGCTCGGCTTGCTGGCGGTGTTTGTGCTGTACAATTCCGTCTATCAAATCCAGCCGGACGAGCGTGGCGTTGTCATGCGGTTCGGGCGCTTTGACCGGGTTGCTGAACCCGGCCTGCATTTTGCGTTGTGGCCCGTGGAAAGCATGGACAAGCCCAAAGTTGGTTCGGTCCGGCAGATTGATATTGGGGCTGAAAACAACGAAGCCACCATGCTCACCAGCGACAAGAACATTATCTCCGTGCCATTTTCAGTGTTCTGGCAGATTTCCGATGCCAAGAGCTATCTTTATAACATCGCCGATCCGGAGGAACTGATCCGGACTGTCTCTCAAAGTGCAATGCGCGAAGTGGTGGGGCAAACCAAGGCGCAGCCGCTGCTGACAAACGGCAAGGATCTGGTGGCCTCCGACGTGATGCAGATCACACAACGCCTGCTCAATGAATATAATTCCGGCGTCACTGTGACCCAGGTCAACCTCGGCGACGTGCAACCGCCCGCAGAAGTACGTGACGCTTTCGCCGAAGTGGTGCGCGCCGGGCAGAACCAGCAGCAGCTGATTAACGAAGCAGAACTATACAAAAACAAGCAGTCACGTCTTGCAGAAGGCGAAGCCGCAAAACTGGTCGAAGACGCCAATGCCTACAAGTCATCCGTGGTGGCTGATGCCCAGGGTGAAGCTGCGCGTTTTGTTTCAGTGTACGATCAATACAAGAATGCCAAGGACGTGACGCGTGAACGCATGTTCCTCGAAACCATGGAACTGGTCCTGGGGCGCAGCAACAAAGTCATTATCGACAGCGGAAAGGGCGGCCCTGGCGTCGTGCCCTATCTGCCCTTGCCTGAAATCAAGAACCGCGCCAGCGGCACGCAGAACTGAGGACCCGCACCATGACGTTTGCAAAAAATATTCTGGGCGTCCTCATCGCGGCGGTGTTGCTGCTGGTGTACATGAGCTTCTTCATCGTCAATGAAAAACAGAAGGCGCTGGTGTTGCGCTTCGGCGACATCAATCGTGTGGTTGATGAACCGGGTCTCTATTTCAAGATGCCGTTCACGGACGCCGTGACCATGGTGGAAGACCGTGCCTTGGTCTGGGAGATGAATGACAAGCCAGTGCAGGACATCGCATCGCAAGTCTACACGGTGGACGCAATCACACTTGTCCACATCAAGGATGCCCGCAAATTCCGCGAAACCCTGGGTGCGGATATTGATCAGGCCCGCAACCGGATTGCAGCCCGCATGGATGCGGCCCTCCGCCAAACCTACGGTCGCCGCTCATTTGATGCAGCCCTGTCATCAGACCGATCCGTCATGATGCATGAAATTCGGGATCAACTACGCCCGGAGGCGGATCTGCTCGGCATTGAGATTCTCGATGTACGCGTGCGCCGCACGGACTTGAGCGACAATGTGCTGGCCGATACCTATGAGCGCATGAAGTCGGAACGCAATGCGCTGGCTCAGGACATTCGAAGCAAAGGTCTTGCCCTGAAAACCCAGCGCAATGCTGAAACCGACCGCGCCTATACGGTCAAGGTTGCCGAAGCACGCAAACAATCCGAAATCCTGCGCGGGCAGGGTGATGCAGAACGCAACAAGGTGTTTGCCGATGCCTACCAGAAGGACCCGGAGTTTTTTGCCTTCTACCGCTCCATGCTGGCCTATGGCAAAAGTCTGGGTGCGGAAGGTACAACCCTGATACTGGACCCAAAATCTGAGTTCTTTAAATATTTCGGATCACAGAAAGACAGCGGACAAGTTCCCACCACACCGCAATGACACACGACGTGTTGATGGCGCTCGGTCTCGTACTTGTGATCGAGGGCCTCACTTATGCCTTGGTTCCCGGTCACATGCAGACCATGATGCGCAAGCTGCAAGAGCGTCCGCCGGAACAACTGCGGATCATGGGAACAGTCGTTCTTGCGCTCGGCGTTCTTGTGGTTTGGGTGGCCCGCTTCTAGACTATGTTTGATGGAGATTTTGCAATGAAACGGCAACAGGCAGTCACGTGGTTTTTTGGTGCATTAGCGTTGCCGGCATTGCTGGCGACAGCGCCACTGAATGTTCTCGGATCAACACCCGCTTATGCCCAACAGGCACAAGTGTTGCCCAATGTGGCGGATCTGGTGGACAAGCTGTTGCCCGCAGTGGTCGAAATTTCAGTGGAAAGCAAAGTGCCCGGCGGTGAGACAACAGTTGCACCCGAGGCACCGCCGATCCCGGAGGATTCGCCTTTCAAGGATTTCTTTGACGACTTCTTCAAAAAGAAACAGGGGCAGGGTGACCAGCCCAGTGGCCGCACCGTGAGTTCCATGGGGTCGGGCTTCATCGTTGACGCATCGGGCCTGGTGGTGACCAACAATCATGTGGTTGAAGGCGCAGAGAGCATTCAAATTCATATGCAGGACGGCACGGTGATGAAAGCCGAACTCGTGGGCCGCGATGCCAAAACCGACTTGGCCGTGATCCGCGTCAAGCCGACAAAAACTTTGCCAACCGTGGCCTTCGGCGACAGTGACAAACTGCGCATCGGCGAATGGGTGATAGCCATTGGTAATCCCTTCGGCCTGGGTGGCTCTGTTTCGCTGGGCATCGTGTCGGCACGCAACCGCGACATCAATGCCGGACCCTATGATGATTTTATCCAGACTGATGCTGCCATCAACAAGGGCAATTCTGGCGGCCCACTGTTCAGTCTCAATGGCGAAGTCATGGGCATCAACACAGCCATTTTCTCGCCATCGGGTGGCTCTGTCGGCATCGGCTTTTCCGTGCCTGCCAACACGGCCAAGGGCGTTGTTGATCAACTGGTGAAATATGGTGAGACCCGGCGAGGCTGGTTGGGCGTGCGGGTGCAATCCATGTCCGATGACATTGTCGAGAGCATGGGATTGAAGAAGAATTCTGGTGCTCTTGTTGCTGACGTGACGGAGGGAAGCCCCGGAAAAACAGCAGGCATTGAACCCGGCGATGTGATCACGGATTTCAACGGCCGCCCCATTCACGACATGAAGGAATTGCCGAAGGCCGTTGCCGCCACCGACATCGGTGCAACGGTCGTGGTCAAGGTGATCCGCAAGGGCAAGGAGATGGCGCTGAATGTCACCATCGGCCGCCTCGAGGATGGTGAAAAGCTTGTGGCTGCTGACGACAAGAAGAAGTCCGATGCCGCTGCTCCGACGACCGTAACAACACTCGGCATGACAGCGGCGACAATGACAGCAGACTTGCGCGAGCGTTACAAGATCGAAGAGAAAGTCAAGGGCGTCGTTATCACCGAAGTGGCCAAAGACGGTGCTGCCATGGAAAAAGGTCTCGAACCCGGTGATGTGATTATGGAAGCAGGCGGCAAGCCGGTGGACGTGGCCGGCGATGTTTCGAAGGCCATTGAAGATGCGACCAAGGAAGGTAAGAGTTCCGTGTTGTTACTCACGGCCAAAGCCGGAAAATCCGCAGAGACGCGGTTTATTGCCTTGAAGATCAAAAAGTAGGTTTCGGCTTTCAGTTGGCGGTCATGCGTGACGGCCACCTGAAATGCGCGAGGCGCTTGGCATCCGAATTTGTTTCGAGCCCCATGGTCAATTCATGCAGCTGACGCGTGGTTTCGGCGCGGCTGACACCAGCAGTCAAGTCACCGCCATCGACCAGTTCGCCGATTTCGGCAATTACGGTTTTGCCGACAAGGCGCAATGTCTCACGGAACAACAGCGCCACCCGCAAGGCATAGTTCGTGTGGCTGGCCAAATGAAAGAGCGTTGAATTTTCGCCGTGAAAAAACACGGGCATGATCTGTGTGCCCGGCACGGCAGCCAACCGTCCCGTAAACGGATGCCAGGGATGCTCAAGTGACGGTCCATTGCGCGGTTCCTGCCGCGTTGCAACTGCACCTCCGGGAAACACAATCAGACAATGGCCTTGTTCAAGCCAGGCTATGGCATCCTGGCGTGTCGCAGCAGAACGCTTGCGGGCCTCTGACGTATTGCCGAAATCCACAGGCAGCAGGTAACGAGCTGCTTCCAAGGGCTGGCACAGCAAACTGTGACACATGAGTTTGACGTCAGGCCGGCTGCGGGTGAGCAGGGCACCAATGGCAAGGCCGTCAGCGACACCAAAGGGATGATTGGCGACGACCAGAAGTGGACCCTTGCGCGGAATGCCGGTGCACTTTTGCTGATCCGCCAAAAGCCCAATGTTCAACAGTCGCAGTCCGGCCTCGAAAATATTCTCACCCTTGCGGCGGTCGCGGGTCCAACTGCGGTAATGCCTGGCGAGTTTCGGTTGGCCGGTGAGTCGTTCGATGGATTTGATTGCGGTGCGCCGCAACCAATTGTCATTGGGATGGGCATAGGAGAAACGAATGCTGTGCGTCGTATCCAAAGTAAAATTCAGGATCGGCAGATCGTGGGCGTGTGACATGGACATCCTCAGACACAATGGTGACTGGTTTTCCAATTTCCAGTGACATGTTCATGACAGTCTTTGGCACACCACTTGCTGCGTGATCCACTCACGGAGCAATCTGGCACATGCAGAGAACCGAACGTTATGCAAACGTCGATGGCTTGCGCCTCATCTGCGCTTTGGCCGTAGTGCTGTTTCACTATGGTTATCGCGGCAGTCTTCAGGGCCTCTATGCGCCGCTGTTGCCTTGGCCTGCGATTGCCGATCCGATGAAATATGGCCATATCGGTGTGCACATCTTTTTCTGCATCAGCGGATTTGTCATCGCCTATTCGGCCGCTGCTGCTTCGGCGTGGAATTTTGCCGCCGCTCGGTTTGCCCGGATTTATCCAACCTTTATACTCTGCCTCACCATCCTGTTTTCCATTCGCTGGTTTTGGGGTGCGCCCGAACTTCCGGCCAGCGTTGCACAATATCTGGCAGGCTTTGCCATGCTGCCAAAAATATTCGGCCAGGATTTTTTGAGCGGCGTTTATTGGTCCATCATCGTGGAACTGGTGTTCTATGCATGGGTGTTCGCTTTGTTGGTAACAGGGCTGTTCCAGCGCTTCACCCTGGTCATCATTGCAGTCTGGCTGGCACTTTCGGCGCTCAACGAAGTGTTTCTAGGACAGACCATCCTGCGCTTACTGTTGATTACGGAATTCGCACCCTATTTCGCGTTTGGTATGCTGTTGCAACGTGTGCAAACCAATCGGCTGACATGGCCGATCGGCGGATTGATAGCCGCCGCTGTGGCGCTGGGCGTAACAGTGCTGTTGCGGGAAACGCAAGATATTCGGACCACTTTTCATATCCCCATGTCTGATGCTGCCTCCGTTGCCCTGTTCCTTGCAGGGTTGATGGGCTTGGTCTGGGCGGTTGAGATGAAACGGTCTTGGTTGCCCGTGTCCGTACTCGCCTGGGCCGGTAGCATCAGCTATCCACTCTATTTGTTGCACGAGGGTTTGGGCCAGGTGGCCTTTGTCAGGCTACGGCAGCAGATGGACGGTGTTGTCTTGTTTGTGGACATGTTGCTTGCCGTGATTTTGTCAGCCAGCGCTGTCTGGTGGTATTTTGACCGCCATGCGGTGCCGTGGACGCGAAAAGCCCTGCAGGCAGTTGCCGAGTCACGCTTCGCCGCGACTCATGCTATGCCAAGAGGGCTGTGAAAAAAGCGGCAGAGCCTATGCGTTTTGTGCATTGCAACATTATTGTGCATTGCACAAAATGATGATATGGGGCCGCTCATCTTAACCGAGGAGATGCCCCATGATTGTGCAACTGAAACCTGAAACCGAAGCCGCCATTCGCGCCCGCGCCCATCAAATATGGGAAGAAGAAGGCCGCCCCAATGGCCGCCATGAAATTCATTGGCAGCGGGCCTATGAAACGATTGTCACTATCGCCCCCGTCAAGCCAGCCGCGAAGGTTACCGCAAAAGCAGATGATGTATCCTTGATCGACGGCGTTGGCCCCAAGATCACGAAGCAACTGGCAGATGCTGGTATTACCAGCCTCTCCCAGATCGCCGCCATGACTGCCTCCGCATTGGCAACGCTCGATTCAAAGTTGGGCCTCAAGGGCCGCACGGCCCGTGAAGAATGGATTGCCCAGGCCAAGGAATTGCTTGCTGGCAAAGCACCACGTGCCAAGGTCGATCAGGCCAAGGCTGCGAAGAAGAAGTAAGAACGCGCTTGTGTCGAGGCCCGCTACGGGGCGAGCCTCGAGGGGCGAAGCACCCTATTTTCTAAATGCCGTGGCCTCTTCGACCTGAAGCACCTTGCCGTGTTTGGCAAACAGGTCGCGACCGCTTTTCGGATGTTCGTGGAACGTGGGAATATCAAAGTCTTCTTTGGTGGCCGCCGAAGGCGTCAGGTGGTCGTGTATCCATTTTCGTTCACGCATATGCGCCAATCGCTTGTCGTTTTTTTCGGATTCATTTGTCGCATTGGGGACAAAGGGATTCTGACGAACGGAACGGGTCATAGTACACTCCACGTTGTTGAACCAAGTGAAAGAGACTCTCTAACAGATCTAATGTGGTCCTGTTGTGAGCCGCATTCAAGGGCGAGTGTGAACGCTGTCATCTTAATGAGATGTTAACGTGCCGTGCGGAAACGGTGTTGCAGTGCGAAGAGTGTTTCCACTCAGGCGTGAATGCGTTAGCATTAGGCGATGACACGTTTAAATTCCCTGGCCATCCTGGTTGTCACCGTCGCCACATGCGCCTTGCCAACTGCGCAAGCCGGGCAACCCAGTCTCATTCCCGACGATATCTGGAAATCCATGCAAGGCGTATCTTGGCACAGCAATCTGCCTTGCCCGAAACGTGAGGACTTGCGGCTCGTGCAAATTCCCTATGTTGATTTTAATGGCGAATTGAAAACGGGACCGATCATTGTCGACGCAAAGCTTGCTGACGAGATCTTGACAATCTTCAAGGAGATTGCGGCCACTGCAACTTATCGCATCGAGCGTGTGAAATTGATCGATGCCTACGGCGGTGATGATTTCAATTCCATTGAGGACAACAACACCAGCGCATTCAACTGCCGGCTGACGACTGGAGCCAAAACCATGTCGGCCCATGCGAGGGGCAGGGCCATTGATCTCAATCCGCTGATCAATCCTTACGTCGATAAAACCGGCACCAGCCACACCAAGAGCAAAGCCTTTGTGACCAAGCAGCAACGCGACAAGTCAAAATCCGCCGGAATGATCAAGCCCAATGGAATTGTCGTGAGGATCTTCAAGAAATATGGCTGGAAATGGGGCGGTGAGTGGACGACAATCAAGGACTATCAGCACTTTTCCAAGGACGGGCATTGAAACCCGGCGAATGAAGATCAGACCGGTGTGGTCTGATCTTCGCTATTTAAACCAAGGACGATGGGTTAGCCGTTGCACTTGTTGAAATCTGGGCGATTCGACGCACAGAAATTTGCACCGCCACGCAGCGCCTTGCCGTTGAACTTGCCGGTGACAACCTTAGACTTGGTAATCGTGAGGCGGGTGTTGGCGCAAGCCGCAGCCGTTGCCTGTTCACAAGCCTTGAGTGACACGGCCGATGAATCTTCCTTGTCGCATTCCTTGGTGCCGTTGCACTTTGAATATGATTCTGCTTCTTTGCCGGGGCAAGCAGTGCGGTTGTAGTGAATTGTGCAGCCCGCCTGGGCAACGTTCGACAAGGACAGCAAGAACAATGCGGCGAATGCAACATTACGTGTTTTCATTTGGGTTTCTCCGTTTGAACATGAAAGCCAACGCCCCATCTGGCTCGGCCTCGCGCTGATTTGCAAAGCTTTGTAACGGCCTTGTGACAATTTCACGAGCGGAAAACTTACCCACATTTTTGTTTCGCGATTTTGCATAAATGCGATCTTGGAATGGGATCGTCATGCAAATGTTAACAATTCGTTAAACTTGGCGGCAATGAGGTGAAGGCGCGGCAACACTGCGTAGTGCCACCTATTCGCTTGCAGGGGACGGGGGCTCTCAAACTCAACGCTTGTTTTGGGAGAAAAAACAACATGATTAAGATGATGAAAACTGCACTCTTCGCGACCGCCGCGCTATCGGCTTTCGCACCAATCGCTCACGCTGACGCGCTTGCTGACTTGAAGTCGGTGATGGAGTTGGTCAACTCCCGGGATGCGCTGTATCGCGCAGCGCCTCAAATCCCGAATGGTTACAACGTCAACCCAACGGCTGACGCCAATGCACCCGCAGTTGACGCCGTCGAAGAGCCTTTTGTGGACGTGAAAGTATCCGGTTACATCAAGACGGGCTATATTCACAGCGACATCAAGGACGGCTCGCCTCTCGATAAGAGCAGGGACTTCGACGTCGAAGCAGGTGTGACTGTCAAAGGCTCTGTGCAGTCTGCACTCGGTGAAGTGGGTTCGACCATCCAGGCCAAGTGGGACATTGCCGAAAGCAGCAACAACGCGGCTTCATTCGCACTCAGAGACGAAGGCATTATCGGGTTCTGGCAGTTTGCCGATACTTTGAAGCTTGAAACGGGACGCGGTAACGCGGGACGTCTTGAAAATGGTATCGACAAAAATACCAAGCGTCTCTGGACCTTCGGCAACCGCCGTGTGCGCGCAGAAAACGCGGGTGCCAACTTCTTTGACCGTGACGCCTACAACGCCATGTTCGGCCTCGCCTATGCCAGCGGTCCAATCACCCTCACTGTTCGCGCCCATGATGCGACTCGTGGTGTTACAGGTGCCGCAGGATCGGATGACGATGCGGTTGGCGCGAGCATAAAGGGCGGTTATACAGCCGATCTTTTCAACCTTGAAATGGTTGGTGGCTACTGGGGCCAAAGCAATGCCAAGAACCTCGCGCTTCCCTTGCAAGTGGGCGTGAAATGGCTGGCCGGTGTGGGCACCGAACTCGACTTCATTCCAGGTCTCCCGATCAGCATTGGCGCACAAACGGGCCGCCTGCACAATGGCACCAAATCCTTGAAGGTGTCGGGTTCAGTCGGATTTACATTGACGGATGACATTACCCTGGGTCTCGGCGCAGGCTGGACGAAGATCAGCAATACGCCGGTTGGCAGCTTGACTGAAATCAACCACACGGAAAAACTCATCCACGGTGAAATCTACTATGCGCCTTTGGCGCAGATGTTGATCGGCCTTGAAGCTGACTACTACAAGGACGGCAAACCAAAGGTCGGTCCAAATGCGGCCTTGTCAAACAACGACGGCTTCACTGCTGCCGTGGTGACACGCTACTCCTTCTAACGACCCCTGCAAAACGTGAATGCGAAGCCTGCAATTTATCTGCAGGCTTCGCGCAATTGTCACGTCGATAAATCAAAGTTCTATACGTCATTCAACATGGAGATACCCCAATGAAGCGCTTCCTGCTTGCCGCGTCACTGCTGGCACTTGCAACCACATCCTCTCTCGCCCGCGACCAGATTCGCATCGTCGGCTCTTCTACAGTTTATCCCTTTGCAACTGTTGTTGCCGAAGCTTTCGCCAAGTCCACAGGAATGAAAACACCGGTGATCGAATCAACCGGCACTGGCGGCGGCATCAAGCTGTTTTGCGAAGGTGTGGGTGAAGACACACCTGATTTCGTCAATGCGTCGCGCAAGATGAAGCGGGCGGAGTTTGAAATTTGCGCCAAGAACGGTGTAACCGATATTGTCGAGTTCAAGCTGGGCTATGATGGTCTGACACTCTCCACGTCGGCCCAGGGTCCCGATGTCAATTTCACCAGAAAGCAGCTTTTCCTGGCGCTGGCCAAGCAGGTGCCCGACAAGGACGGCAAGCTGATCGATAATCCCTACAAGATGTGGTCCGACATTGACCCCGCACTTCCCGCTGAAAAAATTGAAGTGCTCGGCCCGCCCCCAACATCGGGCACGCGCGACAGCTTTGCCGAACTGATGTTGAAGAAGGGTGCGGAAGAATATCCGGCCTTGCTTGAACTCGGCTCAACCGACGCCCCGGCATTTGAAAAAATCTGGAAGACCATCCGCGAAGATGGGGCCTATGTCGAAGCGGGTGAAAATGACAATCTGATCATCAAGAAGCTTGAGGGCAACCCGAAGGCCTTCGGCATTTTCGGCTATTCCTTCCTCGAAGAAAACGCCAAGGTGATCAAGGCCGCAGCGATTGATGGCGACAAGCCGACCTACAAGGATATTGCCAATGGCAACTACAAGGGATCGCGCCTGCTGTATATCTATATGAAGAAGGACCATCTCGGCATTGTCCCCGGCATGATTGAGTTCGTGACCGAATTCACGTCGAAAGCCGCAATCGGTGAAGACGGCTATCTGCTCGACAAGGGCCTTGTTGCGCTCAAGACTTGCGATGCCGAATGGAGTGCAGGCACAGTTGATACGCTGCCACTCGTGGATGTTGATTTTCTGAAGTAGGGACGTGGCTCATGCGGTGGCCGCGACAACGGCTGCCGCATCAGCATGCAATCGCGGCTTTGTGGGACCGGATCTGTCGGCCTTGGTCTGCAACACCCCTGCAAAGTGGG
>CAXTKL010000053.1:0-18525 GCA_964244825.1 uncultured Aestuariivirga sp. | reverse complement strand
GCGTGTCGATCAGGTTCAGCACATATTGCTTGCCGTCCTTGGCCTTGTAGTCGAGCCGCACCGTATTGGCCTTGATGGTGATGCCACGTTCGCGCTCGAGGTCCATCGAATCCAGAATCTGGTCCTGCATATCCCGGTCGGCGACAGCACCCGTGAGCTGGATCAAACGATCCGCCAACGTTGACTTGCCATGGTCGATATGGGCAACGATGGAAAAATTGCGAATGTGGGAAAGGTCAGTCATGGAGCCGGGGGTTTGGCAGGGCGTAGGCAAGGGGTCAAGTGCGGCAATGATCGCCCGTTTCGCTCGAACTGCAAATGAATGACACCACCACGAAGCTATATAAAGATTTCTTTATATAGCTCTTGCCGCCGTCATCTCGGCTTGCTATAGGCGCGGGCAATCACACACAGGATAAGGATCGATCATGAGCAAGCATGACTATGTTGTTGCCGATATCAAACTGGCGGAATGGGGCCGCAAGGAACTGGATATGGCCGAAATTGAAATGCCGGGCCTGATGTCCACCCGGGCTGAATATGCCGCAGCACAGCCTTTGAAGGGTGCGCGCATCACCGGTTCGCTGCATATGACGATTCAGACAGCGGTGCTGATTGAAACACTGAAGGCGCTAGGTGCTGATATCCGCTGGGCGTCGTGCAATATTTTCTCGACGCAGGATCACGCCGCTGCTGCCATTGCCGCTGCTGGCATTCCGGTGTTTGCTGTGAAGGGTGAGTCACTCAAGGACTATTGGGAATACACCGCGAAGATTTTCGAATGGCCCGATGGCAAGCCCACCAACATGATTCTTGATGATGGCGGCGATGCCACCATGTATATTCTGCTGGGTGAAGAGTCAGAATCCAACCCGGCCCTGATCGCGCATCCGAAGGCTGAGGAAGAAGAATATCTGTTCGCCCAGATCAAGAAGCGCCACAAGGAACAGCCAGGCTGGTTTGCCGAACAGCGCAAGGCCATCATTGGTGTGACGGAAGAAACCACCACCGGTGTGCACCGTCTCTATGAATTGCAGAAGAAGGGCAAATTGCCATTCCCTGCCATTAATGTGAATGACAGCGTTACGAAGTCGAAGTTCGACAACAAATATGGTTGCAAGGAGTCATTGGTGGACGCCATTCGCCGTGGCACCGATGTGATGATCGCCGGCAAGGTGGCCGTGGTCTGCGGTTATGGTGACGTGGGCAAGGGCTCTGCTGCTTCGTTGCGCGGCGCAGGTGCCCGTGTTGTTGTGACAGAAGTTGATCCGATCTGTGCCTTGCAGGCCTCGATGGATGGTTTTGCGGTGCAGACGTTGCAGCAGAGTTTGCCAACCGCTGATATTTTCGTAACGGCCACCGGCAACAAGGATGTGATCACGCTTGATGACATGAAAGAGATGAAGGACATGGCGATTGTCTGCAACATCGGGCACTTCGACAACGAGATTCAGGTTGCCGAGCTGAAGAACTTCCCGTGGACAAACATCAAGCCACAGGTTGACCTGATCAAGTTCCCCAAGGGCAACCGCATGATCCTGTTGTCTGAGGGACGTCTTGTGAACCTGGGCAATGCCACGGGCCACCCGAGCTTCGTCATGTCAGCCTCCTTCACCAACCAGACGCTGGCGCAGATCGAAATCTATACCAACCGTGCCAATGGCAAGTACAAGAATGAAGTCTATGTGCTGCCAAAGGAACTGGATGAAAAAGTGGCACGTCTGCATCTGGCCAAGCTGGGTGTGACGCTGACGGAACTGAAGCCTGAGCAGGCCTCTTATATTGGTGTTGCGCCACAGGGTCCGTTCAAAACGGATGCCTACCGTTACTGATTTCCGCGCAAAATCGAATCCGGGGTGTTGCAGCAAAAAGTTGCAGCACCCTTTTTCTTTTGGGTACGCCTTCACTATAGTCTGCTTGTGATTCGTGGCGTTGGGGCAGGCGCCTCGAAAGTTCTGGGCAGACACTAAAACGGGATTTTGAACTGGGCATGGATGCGGGATTGCCATTGCTGTCATCTGTGCTGTTTTTGCAGGGCGGAATGACCACCGCAGCCCTGCCGCTTGCTGCTTTGCTGGCAGGAGGTTCCAGTGCCATTGAAATGGCAGCGCTTGGCACCATGGCAGCCGGGCTTGCCCTGACCTTCATCAATCTCAACAAATCCCGCCGGCAACTGGTTACAGCACAGCGCCGTGTGGGCGAGCTTGAATATCAACTGAACGAGGTGGAAGCGGCCCTTCACAGCGAGTCGCAGATTCTGCTGGTATGGCGCGGGCAGGAAGAGCAGCCGCACCGCATGGCAGGGGACATGCACGGGTCTGCCAAGGTTCCGGTGACGATGGACGCCATGGCTGATTTCCAGAAATGGCTGGAACCCGACTCCGTCAGCGAGATCAGCGCCAATCTTGATGCGCTTCGCAAGTCGGGGCGGGCTTTCAACATTGGCGTGAAGAGTGTTGAGGGTGAATTGCTGGAGGTAGACGGCAGACCGGCGGGTGGCCACGCCACGCTGCGCTTCCGGCCCCTGGCAGGTGACAGGCGGCAGATGACGGAGTTGTCCTACGACGCATCGAAGCTTGCTAAGCAGGTGCAGCGCCTGAGTGCCATTCTGGATGCAGCGCCTTTTCCGGCGTGGATATGCACAGCCGAAGGCGCACTGAGCTGGGTCAACCAAGCCTATGTGGTGGCCATGGAAGCGGGCGACATGCAAGGCGTGTTGCGGGCGGGAAGGCCGTTGTTTGTACCCGAGCAAATTGACAGCAGCCGCGCCAGCACGGCGTCCGGGTTGATTGGCCGCGGGCGCGCCGTGACCAAAGGTGCGATGCGAACCTATAATGTACATGAACGCAGCATCGACAGCGGTACGGTTGGCTATGCCATTGACATGACGGCGCTTGAGGATGCGGAGAAGGAACTTGAGCGCCACATCAAGGCCCATGCCTCCACCCTCGACAAGCTGGAAACCGCCATTGCAATTTTTGGACCGGACCAGCGCCTGCGGTTTTTCAATCAGGCCTATGTGACGCTGTGGTCGCTGGATGAAACATGGCTGAAGACCCAGCCGTCTGACAGCGAGATTCTTGACCGTTTGCGGGGCCAACGGGTGTTGCCGGAACAGGCGAATTTCCGTGAGTGGAAGTCCAAACAACTCTCGTCCTATACCACACTGGAGATGCGCGAAGCCTATTGGTATCTGCCGGATGGCCGCTCCCTGCATGTGATCTGCGAACAGCACCCATTTGGGGGTGTGACCTATCTCTATGAAAACCTGACCAAGGAATATCAGCTCGAGAGCCGCTACAATGATCTCTCGACGGTACAGCGGGAGACTTTGGACAATCTCTCCGTGGCGGTGGCGCTGTTTGGTTCGGACGCGCGGCTGAAGCTGTTCAATCCGGCTTTCCAGCGGTTGTGGCACATTCCCGCCACGGCCACAGGTCCTGGATTGCACGCGGACCAGCTCAGCCAGATGCAGGACTATTCCATCGACGCCCGGGGTGCGTGGCAGGATATTCGCTATGCCCTGACGGCACTTGAAGGACAGCGCAAACGGCTGGATGGCCGTGTGGCCCATGACGGGCTGGTGCTGAGCTATTCCGCCGTGCCACTGCCGGATGGCAATGCGCTTTTGACCTTCGCCGATATCTCTGACGCCGAACGGGCGGAAAAAGCCCTGCGTGAACGGGCCGAGGCTTTGGAAGCGGCCGACCGCTTGAAGAGCCAGTTCCTGGCCAATGTGTCCTATGAGATCCGTACACCCCTCACCAGCATCTCAGGTTTTGCCGAGACCCTCGATCTTGGCATTGCCGGTCAGTTGCAGCCGAAGCAGCGCGAATACATTCTGGACATCCGGCGTTCGTCAGATGAACTCACATCGATCATTGATGCGATCATCGATCTGTCGGCGATTGATGCGGGGCAGATGGAACTGCGGCTTGCCAAGGTTGATGTACCGCAGATGTTTGAGCGCGTGGCGCAACGCATTCTGCCAGCGCTGGAACGGCGCGATCTTTCACTCAACATTGAACTGGCTGATGATGTGGCGCAGATCCTGGCGGACCAGCAAAGACTGGAACAGATTCTCAATCACCTGCTGTCAAATGCCATTGGTTTTTCGCATCCGAAGGGAACAGTTACCCTGGGCGCGCGCAAGCGTGGTGCCATGTTGCAAATCTGGGTGGCCGACCGGGGCAAGGGCATTGATCCGGACTTCCAGCCCCGCGCCTTTGACCGCTTCCAGGCAAAACCGATGGCGGGCAGCCATCGCGGACCAGGGCTTGGTCTGGCCATCGTCAAAAGCTTCACGGAACTGCATGCGGGCACTGTGGCGCTGTCATCAAAGATCAACGAAGGCACCACGGTTGTGTGCAACCTGCCACTGGCCGGACCCGAACATCGCATGGTGCAGGTCAAGGGTGCGGCGTGATCTTGGGTGTTGAGTTCGTTTTTGCGCTTGAAGGCGAGGCGGCAACGGTTGCGCTGGGGGAGCGGCTGTCGCTTTGGGTAAGACCGGGCATGGTCATCCTGCTGCAAGGTGATCTGGGGTCTGGCAAATCCACTCTGGCGCGCGCGTTCATTCAGGCGCTGATGAAACCTGATGATATACAGGATATTCCAAGCCCAACGTTTTCACTGATCCAGACCTATGACGAGACGCGGGTTCCGGTGTTTCATGCGGATTTGTATCGTCTCACTGCTGGTGCTGATGTGGATGAACTGGGGCTCGACGGATTGCTGGCGACCCATGCGGGCCTGATTGAATGGCCGGAGCAGTTGCAGCGTCCGCTGGGCCCGGATGTTCTCACCGTGTCATTGTCGGGGCGCGGAGAACGGCGCGAAGCCAGGCTGGTTGCCACAGGTACATGGCACAGGGCCTTGTCGCGCGATGCGGAGTTGCAAGGGTTTCTTGCACAGACGACTCATGCTGATTCCCAGCGATATTTCTTCGAGGGCGATGCATCGTCGCGACGCTATGAACGTCTGGTTTCGAAAGCGGGCGAGATGTGTCTTTTGATGGACATGCCGCAGCGGCCTGATGGCCCGATTGTCAAACACGGCAAGCCCTATAGCCAGATAGCGCACCTGGCGGAAAATATCTCGGCGGTTGTCGCAGTCAACGCGCATCTGGTGTCGCTGGGTTACAGTGCGCCACGCGTGTTACAATCTGATCTCGCGCATGGCTTTGGGCTGATTGAGCCTCTGGGTTTCAACGCCTATGGCAAGATGATGCTGGAGGGGGCTGACATGCGGGAGCCGCTGGAAACAGCAGCCGCGGTGTTGGCTGACATGGCAACGAAAGACTGGCCGCGCCACCCACTGGTGGCACCCGGTGTTTACCACACGGTACATGACTATGATGTTCAGGCGCAATTGATCGAAGTGGATTTGTTGCCCTCATGGTTCATTCCCCATGCGCGGCAAGTCGATGCCACAGACGACCAGAAGCAGACCTTCGCCGAAATCTGGACTGCATTGCTTGCCTTGGCACAGCCCCAAAAACCACACTGGACCATTCGCGATTACCATTCACCCAATCTGCTGTGGATACCTGAACGCCGGGGTTTGCAGCGGGTGGGTATCATCGACAGTCAGGATGCCGTGATGGGGCACCCGGCCTATGATCTCGCGTCCATGGGACAGGATGCGCGCGTCGACGTTGCACCTGGTATGGAAGACCATATCATTGCGCATTATTGCATGTTGCGCGCGCGGCAGGGGGGTTTCAACCGGGCTGACTTCATGACGGCCTATGCGGTGCTTGGCGCGCAACGGGCCACAAAAATTCTGGGCATTTTCGCACGGCTCAACATGCGCGATGGCAAACCTGGCTATTTGAAACACATGCCGCGGGTCTCACGTTACCTCGCCCGCAATTTGCAACACCCTGCCCTCGCACCGTTGAAGATCTGGTACATGACACATCTTCCAGAAGCAATCGGGCTTGCAGCATGAGTCTGGGTTCTCATGCCATGGTTCTGGCAGCGGGTTTTGGTACGCGCATGCGTCCCTTGACCTTGACGACGCCCAAGCCGCTGATCAAGGTCGCAGGCAAGTCCCTGCTCGATTATGGTTTTGACCGTTTGCGCGAGGCACAGGTTGAAACGGCAGTGGTGAATGGTCACCATCTTGCCGACCAGATTGAAGCCTGGACACGTACGATCACATCACCGCAGACGATTTTTTCCGATGAGCGGGACGCCATTCTGGACACGGGCGGCGGCATTGCCCGGGCGCTGCCACTGCTGGGGGCTGATCCGTTTTTTGTATTGAATGCAGATTGCTTCTGGCTTGATGGTGCAACACCGGGATTAGAGCGGCTGCGCCAGGCCTGGCATGATAGCGCCATGGATTGCTTGCTTTTGCTTTGTGATCCTGCACGGACCACGGGTTATGATGGCAAGGGGGATTTCGTTATCGCAGAAGACGGACGCATTCTGCGCTATCGGCAAGCTGACGATCCGGTTTTGCCTGTCTATATCGGCGGCTATCTGGTGCATCCGCGACTGTTCAAAGACGCACCTGCAGGGGCTTTTTCGATGCACGCGTTATGGCGCCGCGCCATGGCAGAAGGACGCCTGTTTGGGCTTGCCCATGATGGACATTGGTTGCACGTTGGCACGGTAGACGCAATTGCAGACGCGGAAGAGTTTCTGCGCCGGAGGTAGGTGTGGGCTTTTCGATTTTCACCATTGCGGCGGAACAGACGTTTCTGCGGGTGCTGGCGCGGGCGGTGCTGGAGGGCTTTCCGATTGGCAAGACGGATATTGCCTTGTCGCGCTGGACGATTCTGGTGCCCAACCGCCGTTCCGCCCGCACGCTTGAATCGATCCTGCTGGAAGAAAGCGGAGCCATGGCGATGCTGCTGCCGCGTATCAAGCCCATCGGTGACATTGACGAGGAACTGGTGGCCGACAGTCTGCCACAGGACGGTGTGCCGGATGGTATTTCGAAGACGGATCACTTGCACGCCATTCTCTTGTTGTTGACGCGCTGGGCCGAACACAACCCCGGTGCACAGTTGGCACAGGATGTGTTGCAGTCGGGCGCTCAGGCCTATGCCCTGGCGTCAAGCCTGCAACAACTGGTCAACCAGTTTGAAACCGAAGACGTGGACATTGATAACCTGAAAGGTGTCTATGACCTCGACCTTGCAGGACACCGGCAAAATATTCTTGATCTTTTGAAAGTGGTGACGGCTGAATTACCCGCGTTGCTTGCGAAAGAAAATCTCATGGGGCCGGCGGCGCGGCGCAATCTGCTGATCCGCCTTGAAGCCCAGCGCATTGTACAACACAAACACAAGGGACCAATCATTGCAGCGGGGTCCACGGGCACCAATCCAGCAACGCGCAATCTGCTGAAGGCGATCGCCGAGCACCCCATGGGTGCCGTTGTGTTGCCAGGACTGGACCTTGAGCTTGATGCTGCGGCCTGGGCTGCCATCACAGCGGAACATCCACAATTTGCCCTGCGCAACATGCTGGAACAGTGGGGCGTACAACGGCAGGACGTGGGCGTGCTGGGTGCAACACAAGATATGCGCACGTGGCTGATGGGACAGGCCCTGCGGCCCGCAGCGGTTGCCGAGGCCTGGGCCACCACGCTTTCTGGTGCTGGGCCTGACGTGCGGCAGGGTTTGCAACAGGTGGAGCTGGTTGAGGCGGCGGACCGGCAGCAGGAAGCCGAGGTGATTGCGCTGCGTCTGCGCCAGCACGTTGCGGAGTCAAAGGGCAGGGCTGCCCTGATCACGCCGGACCGCGACCTTGCCATACGGGTTACTGCCGCTTTGAAGCGGTGGAACCTGGAGATCGACGATTCTGCCGGTGAACCCCTGACCCATGGTGGGCGGGCAGCCTTGCTGGTGCTGTTGCTGCGCGCGGTGGAGGAAGGTTTTTCGGCGTCTTCCCTGTTTGCCCTGCTCTATCAAAGGGACTGCAGTTTTGGTCTTCAGCATGGGGAACATTTGCAGCGTGTGCGGTCGCTGGAACTTGCAGGCTTTCGTGGTTTACCCGAAACTGATGGTCTGGGCGATCTGGCGATGCGCTTGCAGGTGAGACGAAAGAGTGTTGGGGCTGATGCCTATGCCCATCCGCTGTTGCGCGGGTTGACGGATCATATGTGGGACGGTGCACAGCAATTGGCAGCACAGTTGGCTGCAATCCTGAAGCCGTTTGCGGATCACGTCCCACGCGCTTTGGCAGAACATGTTGACCTGCTGCTGTTGACGCTGGACACACTCTCGCCGCCGGAGGATCACATCAGCCCGGCGGATCAGGTGTTGCTGGACGTGATGGAAGGATTGCGCAATGGCTCGCAATGGCATCCCGTGTTGCCGCTGGGCAAGGTGCAGCACAGCATCATTCAAGCGTTGGCACGGGAAACCTTGCGGCCGCCGCTTGATGAACACAACCGGCTTGCCATCTATGGTCTGGCCGAAGCACGGCTGATTGATGTGGAGCTTGCCATTCTGGGTGGCCTCACCGAGGGGGCATGGCCTGAACATCCTGACTCGGGACCGTGGTTGAACCGGCCCATGCGCGAGACGTTGAAACTGCAACAGCCCGAGCGCGACATTGGCGTAACCGCCCATGATTTTGTGCAGGGATTTGGCCATGCCAAAGCGATGGTGACATGGCCAAAACGATTGGGCGGCGCGCCTGCCATTGTGTCACGCTGGGTGTTGCGGTTGAAGGCGGTGATGCAGGCGGCGGGTGTGGACCCCAAACAGGTGTTGGACAGCAGGCTTGGCACTATTGCCCGCATGCTTGATCAACCCGCGCAATTTTCGCCGCTGCGGCGGCCCCAGGTCACACCACCCGTTGCTTCGCGTCCCACCCATTTCAGCGTCACCCGCATTGAAAAGCTGGTGCGGGATTCCTACTGGGTTTATGCGCGTGGCGTTTTACGGTTGGTGCCGCTGGATGCTGTGGGTGAAGATGTGGGTGCAGCCTTGCGCGGCTCACTTATCCACGCAGCCCTGCAGGCCTGGACGGTTGCCCTGCCGCAGGTGGCGGCAAGCGAGCGTTTGAAACTGTTGTTGGCCAAGGGTGAAGAGGTCTTTCACTCCTATATCGATCTGCCAGAAGTGGCGCGTTTCTGGTGGCCGCGTTTTGTGCACATGGCCCGGGAGTTTGTTGCTGAAGATCTGGACTTGCGTGCCAATACATTGAACACCGTTACTGAAATCAATGGAACCCTGCGCTTCCTGGTTGCGGGCGTGGAGCATCGCCTGACGGCGCGCGCCGACCGCATCGATATTGAACGAGACGGCAGTCTGCGTCTGGTGGATTACAAGACCGGTGCGGTACCCACAGTCGCGCAAATGAAATCCGGCTTTGCACCGCAGCTTACCCTGGAAGCCTCTATTGCCATGCAGGGCGGATTCAGGGATTTGCAGGCTCGCACTGTGAATGACGTTGTCTACATCTTTGTGGGTGGCAGAGCGAAGGGTGTGGATGTGACCTCACTGGCCGAGAAGAATGATGTGACTGCCGAAGCCGCCAAAGCCTTTGCAGGCTTACTGAAACTGCTTGAAGCTTTTCAGCATCCCGCAACAGCCTATATTCCACGTCACAATCCCAAGATGGAAGAAGACGTGTCCGACTATGACCATCTCTCGCGCAAGCTGGAATGGCAGCTGGAGGGAACGGCGCTGTGAATGTTGTACGTTCCAAAAAAATACCCACCAGGGAACAGCGGGATGCGGCCCATCCTGAACGCTCTGTCTGGGTGGCGGCCAGTGCGGGATCGGGTAAAACTCAGGTGCTGGTGGACCGGGTCATTCGGCTGTTGCTGGATGGCGCTGAGCCGCAAGCCATTCTCTGCCTGACCTTCACCAAGGCGGCGGCAGCTGAAATGTCAAACCGCCTGTTCCAGCGCCTGGGTGACTGGATCGGTTTGACAGATGCCGTCCTCGATGAAGAATTGCGAAACCTTGGTGTCAAGGACAGCTCGGCAAAGACGCGGCAGGCGGCGCGGCGCTTGTTTGCACGCGCACTGGAAACACCGGGCGGTCTCAAAATCCAGACCATTCACGCCTTCTGTGAACGGCTGCTGCAACAATTCCCCGTCGAAAGCGGCATGGCACCTGGATTTCGCGTGCTGGAAGATCAGGAGCGTGAACAGCTGTTTCGCGATGCCCTGCTGCAATCCCTGTCGTCAACCGACAAGGATACGCATACGGCCTGGGCGTTTCTGGATGATGGCAGTATCAGCACATTGGAAGCCCTGGAAAAGCTGGTGGTGCCGTTTGTATCCGGCAGCAATGGCATGCGGCAAAGGCTGTCGGATTTGGCGCAGCTGGCCAGCGTGGAGATAATGCTGCGCGATATTCTGGGTCTCGGAGCGGATGAACAGATCGGCGATGTGGAAGAGGCTCTGGTTGATATTGGCGCGCAGAAATATTTGGCTGTTGCCAAGTTGCTTCAGCCCTATCCTCTGGCCTTTAACCATGCGGTAGCCGATCTTCTGGTCAAGGTAGTGGGAGCCAACGAAGCTTCGGGGCGCATGCAGGCAATGGCCGAGCTGTTTACGCGGATTGATGGCAGCGGGCGCATTCCCCGGGCCAAGCTGGTTTTGGCACCGACACAAAGGGCACACCCCGGTGAAATCGACTGGCTGATTGCGGAACAAGCCAACAAGGTGGAGTTGATGCAGCGCCATGGCCTGCTGCAAACCCTGAATGCCAATCTCGCCATCTACCGGGCCATGGCGGGGGTGTTGGCGCGGGTGAATGTGGCGAAGCGAGCACGGGGACTTTATGA
This sequence comes from uncultured Aestuariivirga sp., assembly GCA_964244825.1. Taxonomy (GTDB): domain Bacteria; phylum Pseudomonadota; class Alphaproteobacteria; order Rhizobiales; family Aestuariivirgaceae; genus Aestuariivirga. The sequence goes on along the minus strand of CAXTKL010000053.1, from coordinate 7,762 downwards.
CTTTGACGATCTGATTGCCCGCACGGCGCAATTGCTGGAAGGCCACGAAGCCGCACAATGGGTGCTCTACAAACTCGACAAGGGGCTGAGCCATATTCTGGTTGATGAGGCGCAGGATACCAGCCCGGCGCAATGGAGCATCATCAGGGCGCTGGCGGGTGAGTTTTTCACAACAGCGGCAGACGAAGCAGGCCGCAAGCGCACGGTGTTTGCGGTGGGCGATATCAAGCAATCGATCTTCAGTTTTCAGGGTGCGGATATTGCAGCTTTTGAAACGGCACGAAAATCCTTCAGCACGTCACTGGAGCACCTGCAGGACAGGTTGCATGAGGTGGACCTGTCGATCTCCTATCGCAGTAATGCGCAAGTGCTGGATGTGGTGGACCAGGTGTTCGCGCCGGGCCGGGCAGCGCGCTCCGGCTTTGGTGTGCGGGCTGACATGGAACGCCCGCATACGGCTTTTGCAAAAGATCGCATCGGCCTGGTTGAATTGTGGGACATTGTGCGGCCGGATGACAAGGAAGAGGTGGAGGATTGGCGTGCGCCCACGGATGCGCTGTCACGCAGTCACCCGCGGCTGAAACTGGCGAACCGCATTGCGCTGACGGTCAAGGACTGGATCGGCAAACGCGTCATCGCCGGCCGGGACAGGACGGTTTCCGCCGGGGATATTCTCATTCTGCTGCAAAGCCGCAATGTGTTGTTCAACGCCCTGATCGGTGCCCTGCGCCGCCATGGGGTGCCTGTGGCGGGGGCAGACCGGTTGCAGTTGCAACAGAGCCTGATTGTGCAGGACCTGATGATGCTCGGTCAGTTCATCCGCATGCCCGGTGATGACCATGGGTTGGCTTGTGTATTGAAAAGCCCGCTGGTGCCGGAACCTTTGACCGAGGAGGAATTGTTTGCCCTGGCCCATGGACGCGAGACACACAGTCTTTGGCAACGCATTCCAGCAGATTCGCCCAATGCCCTGATGCTTGCGCAGGCGCTTGCGTCGACAGCGACTCCTTACCAGTTTTTTTCCACCGTTTTGCAACGGGCAAAAAAGTTGACGCTGCAACGGCTGGGCCAGGAGGCTGATGATGCGGCGCAGGAATTCCTGAGCCTCGCACTTGACTACGAGCAGCGCCACGGCACATCGCTGACGGGCTTTCTGGACTGGTTTTCCGCAGGCGAAACCCAGATCAAGCGCGAGATGGAAGCGGACACGGGTCTGGTGCGGCTGATGACGGTGCATGGCTCCAAGGGTCTGGAAGCACCGATTGTGATTCTGGCTGATGCGGCAGATGCAGGCCGAGGGCGGAGCAGCCGTGTGGTGGAAGTGATGAATGATGGTCCCTGGCGGGGTGCCCAAGTCTTTCTGCCCAATACGCTGATGGTGGGCGCTGCCGTTGATGGGTTGAAAGACGCGGCAAGACTTCAGGCCCAGGCGGAACGCATGCGGCTGCTCTATGTCGGCATGACCCGGGCTGCGGATGAACTTTATGTCTGTGGCAGCGTCAACAAGGCCGGTGCAGACAAGGTGCCGAAGGACAGTTGGTATCCCCATGTGGCGGCTGCGGTGCAGGACGCAGGTGGTCTCAAAGGTGTGCGGGTGGTGACCGATGATCCGGAACTTACAGTGTGGCGTTTCGGTGCTGACCCTGTTTGGCAGGAAGCAGTCAGAGATGACACCGTGGAAATGCATTCAATTCCGGACTGGGCGACAACGGCCGTCGTGCCACGGGCCAAAGTTCCACCGCCCTTGTTGCCCGCCCGTAACAGTGACAGTTTTGACCGCCGTGCGGCTGAGCAGGGGATTGCGACGCACCGGCTGATCGAACGCATGGCGGAGGCAGACCGGGCACAACGCGGGGTGCAGGGCCAGGCTTTTGCCAAGCGGCTTGGTTTGGCGGAAGCCATTGCAGAGGCCGTAGAAGCAATGTTGCTCCTGCCCGAACTTCAGGACCTGTTCGGACCTGAGGGACAGTCGGAGGTGGTGATCGATGGCGTGGTTCCGGGCCTGGGCCGGGTTACGGGACGGGTGGACCGGTTGGCTGTTGCTGCGGATACAATCCATGTTCTCGACTACAAGACCAACCGCAATCCGCCCGCTTCACTTGTTCCGGATCATCCCTATGCGCGTCAAATGGCGGGTTATGCGGCGTTGTTGCAGCAAGCCTACCCCGGCCACAGGGTCAAGGCAGCCCTGTATTGGACGCAGAGCGGGGAGGTGATGTGGCTTTCTCCAGCGCTTCTGTCACAAGCACTTGATCTGCGGATCAAAGAGACGGCTTGACCCGGCCCGGCTGGATGCTTACCTCTTGTCCAACACCACCGATTTGTTTTGGAGAACACATATGTCCACCCACAAAGTTACCGATGCCTCCTTTGATGCTGATGTGCTGAAGTCAGACGCGCCTGTCGTTGTCGATTTCTGGGCGGAGTGGTGTGGCCCGTGCAAGATGATCGGGCCTTCCCTGGAAGAAATTGCCACGGAGCTTGGTCCCAAGGTCAAGATTGTGAAGATCAACATCGATGAAAATCCTTCATCGCCTTCCAAGTACGGTGTGCGCGGCATTCCCACCTTGATGGTGTTCAAGGGTGGCAAGCTGGCTTCCACCAAGGTGGGCGCTGCGCCAAAGAACCAGCTGCAAAGCTGGATTGAACAGTCAATTGCGTGATGGCGCACTGCGCCAGTGCCTAACGGCGGGCGACACCCGTGACAGCAGACATTTCGGTTTGCTGTTCGGCGGCCAGCACATGGCCTGCAAGATAGAGTGAACCACAGATCAAAATGCGTGCAGCAGGTTTCAGAGATGAGGCCTGCCGCACGGCATTTGTGACATCGCTTGCTGTCGAAGCTGGCGTTCCAAGGTTACGTACCGTTTCCGCCAGCTGTTCGGCCGGAATGGCGTTGACCTCATTGGGAATGGACAATGTGACCACATGATCGGCGCGTGCCGCGAGGGGGCGGAAAAATTGTGTGGCGTCCTTGGTGTTGAGCATGCCCCAGATAATGACCAGCGGCCTTTCCGGCATGGCCTTCAAGGCCTCTGCCAGAACCACGCCTGCATCCGCATTGTGACCACCGTCAAGCCAGAGTTCTGATTGATCATCAAGGAGAGTTGACAGGGCACCGCCTTTGAGGCGTTGCAGGCGGGCAGGCCATGACACGGACTTCAGACCGTGACCAATATGCGCTTCGGTGATGCGCTCATCTTTGATGGCACGCAGCACTGCAATGGCGGTGCCGGCATTGGCAATCTGGTGCGGACCGGGAAGGGCTGGCAGCGGCACGTCTAACAGGCCATTGCCGTCCTGAAATACCATGCGGCCATGCTGGACATAGGCGTCCCAATCCTGACCAGAGATGCTGAGCGGTGCCTTAACAGCATCCGCCACAGCCTCAATGGCGTCGCGGGCTTCGGCGGGCATAGCCCCAATCACGCAGGGCACACCGCGCTTGATGATGCCGGCTTTTTCCCGTGCGATGAGGTCGAGTGTATCGCCCAGGAATTGCTGATGGTCGAGGCCCAGGGACGTGATGCAACAGGCCACGGGCGGCGGCGTGACATTGGTGGCATCCAACCTGCCGCCCAGCCCCACTTCGAGCAGGAGGTAGTCGGCAGGTGTCCGCGCGAAGGCCAGGAAGGCTGCCGCTGTCGTGATTTCAAAAAACGTGATGGCCTCACCCGCATTTGCCACTTCGCATTCTTCAAGAAGCGCCGACAGGTTTGTTTCCGAAATCAGTTCACCCGCAACCCGAATGCGTTCATGAAACTTGACGAGATGGGGCGAGGTATAGGCATGAATCTTGAGGCCCGCTGCCTCCATGATCGAACGCAGAAAAGCCAGCGTCGATCCCTTGCCATTGGTGCCGCCGATATGGATGATGGGGGGCAGATTTTTTTCCGGATGACCAAGCCGCGCCAAGATGCGGTGCATGCGGTCGAGGCTGAGATCGATGATTTTGGGATGTAGCTGCAACAGCCGCGTCAGGATGGCATCACTGACGGCCATGGATCAGACGGGCACAAGGGCGGTGGAGGTTGTGCTTTGCGGTTGCTTCATCAGGATGCGGGCGATGTTGGACACTGTGGCTTTCATGTCATGGCGTGTCACGACCATGTCCACCATGCCATGATCCTTGAGGTATTCGGAACGCTGGAAACCTGATGGCAGTTTTTCGCGGATGGTCTGCTCGATCACGCGTTGGCCCGCAAAGCCGATAATGGCGTTGGGCTCAGCCAGATGCACATCACCCAGCATGGCATAGGACGCTGTCACACCACCCGTTGTCGGGTTGGTGAGCACAACGATGTAGGGCAAACCCGCGGCCCGCAAATCCTGCACGGCGATGGTGGTGCGTGGCATTTGCATGAGAGACAAGATGCCCTCCTGCATGCGGGCCCCACCTGAGGCTACGAAGATGACACAGGGGCATTTGGCAGACAGGGCCTTGCGCATGGCGGTGATGATGGCTTCACCTGCCGCCATGCCGAGTGAACCGCCGATGAAGGACATGTCCTGGACCAGAACGACCATGTCCTGGCCATTGACTGTGCCGAAGCCTGCTTGGATGGAATCATCGGCATGGCCCTTGGATTTGGCATCCTTCAGACGGTCTGCATATTTCTTCTCGTCACGAAATCTGAGGGGATCAACAGCCACGGCCGGGAAGGATATTCTTTCCCATGCTTCACCGTCAAAAAATGTCTTCAAACGCGCGTCAGCAGGCATGCGGTGGTGATGGCCGGAGCCAGGAAAGACAAACTGGTTGGCTTCGAGATCGCGGTAAAACACCATTTCACCGGACTCGGGATCCTTGATCCACATGTTCTCCGGCGTGTCGCGCTTCTGACCCAGCAGGGAGCGGATTTTTGGGCGGACGTAATTCTTGATCCAGTTCATTTATGCTCTCACACCTTTGGCAATGTCAGCCACCAGCTTGTGCACGGCAGATGGCGTTTTTGCGGTGGCTTTGCCCTGCTTGTTCAGTGATGCTTCTACCGCACTGACGAGGGCGGAACCCACAACAACGCCGTCGGCGGTCTTGGCAATGGTTCTCGCCTGTTCTGCTGTCTTAACTCCGAAGCCTACGCAGATGGGGAGGCTTGTATGCTTCTTCAAGCGTTCGACATTCTGTTTCACACTCTTCAGGTCCGGTGCCTTGGTGCCGGTGATGCCGAGAACCGAGACGTAATAAACAAAGCCTGAAGTGTGCTTGAACACGGCTGGTGCGCGCTTGTCATCGGTCGTCGGTGTGGTGAGGCGGATGAAGTTGATGCCAGCGGCCATGGCGGGGATGCAGAGTTCGTCATCTTCTTCAGGTGGCAGATCGACGACAATCAGGCCATCGACTCCAGCCTTGAGAATATCGGTCAGGAATTTGTCAACGCCATAGACATAGATCGGATTGTAGTAGCCCATGAGAACGATGGGTGTGGTCTTGTCGGCTTTGCGGAAATCCTTCACCAGCTTCAGCGTCTTTTTCATGGTCTGGCCCGAGGCCAGTGCGCGAAGCCCACCGGCCTGAATGGCCGGACCATCAGCCATGGGATCAGTGAAAGGCATGCCAAGCTCAATCACATCAGCACCGGCTTTCGGCAGTCCCTCAATGATCTTGAGTGATGTGTCATAATCAGGATCACCCGCCGTGATGAAGGTCACAAGGGCGGCACGACCTTCCTGTTTGAGGCCGGCGAATTTCTGGTCGATGCGTGTGGTCATTCTTGTCTCATTTGTTCGCGTGCAGTTTTTGTGGGTCTTTACGACCGTCCCAGACGCGTGCGATTTCAATCTCTTCATCTCTTACCCGATAAATCAGAGCAAAGGGCGATCGGTGAATTTGATATTTGCGCAGTCGGTAGCCTTCCATTTCACTTCCCAAGTACGGATTGTCGGCGAGCAACTCAACAGCTTTTGACAAGTGCAGCGAAGCCTTTGCCTTGCCGGCCGGAAACGCCTGTCGGTAGTAGCTACGCCACCATCGCATGTCCTTTTTGGCTTGCTCGGAAAGAACGACCTTCATTCTGTTTATGCGGATTTGCTTTTGCGTCGCGTCGGGAAAATGTCGGGTTCCGGCATGGGCAGTTCATTGTCCGTGTCCCAGGTCTCCATCCAGGTCTTGACCTTTTCCCATGAGGTAAACACGCCCTTGTCGAGTTCAGCTTCTGCTTCAAGCATGCTGCGATCAAACTGTTCTAGGTCGTCGATGTAACTTTCAAGAGCGCGATGCACAAGGAAGCTGATGGGGCGATCCTGTTTTTCGGCCCACTTTTCAAGTTTGGCTTTTGTCTCGGGTGCAAGGCGCACGGAGAATGGTGATGCTGTCATTTCACACTCCTTGTCACTACACTGTAATACACTGTAGTCCAGGCGTCAAATCTCGGTGCCCAGGATGCTCGCCACGGTGAAGATGTCCTTGTCGCCGCGACCACACATGTTCATGACCATGAGATGGTCTTTCGGCAGGTCCGGGGCGATTTTCATGACGTGGGCCAGGGCGTGGGCGGGTTCGAGGGCGGGGATGATGCCTTCGCGTTTGCAGCACAGCTGGAAAGCGGCGAGGGCTTCCTTGTCGGTGGCGGCGACATATTCAACGCGCTTCATGTCATGCAGCCATGCATGTTCCGGGCCGATGCCGGGATAGTCGAGGCCTGCGGAGATGGAGTGTCCCTCAATGATCTGGCCATCATCATCCATCAACAGATAGGTGCGATTGCCGTGCAGCACGCCGGGCTTGCCGCCGCTGATGGAGGCGGCGTGCCCCGTCTTGGTTTTCAGGCCATGGCCTGCGGCTTCAACGCCGATGATGCGCACGTCCTTGTCGTCGAGAAAGGGGTGGAACAGGCCCATGGCATTGGAGCCGCCTCCGATGGCTGCTACCAGCGAGTCGGGCAGGCGGCCTTCACGCTTCAGCATTTGTGCTTTGGTTTCGCGGCCAATCACCGACTGGAAATCGCGCACCATTTCAGGATAGGGGTGGGGACCAGCGACGGTGCCAATGCAGTAGAATGTATCCTCCACATTGGCGACCCAGTCGCGCAGCGCCTCGTTGAGGGCGTCTTTCAGAGTGCGTGATCCGGATTTGGCGGGCACCACTTCGGCACCCAGCAGTTTCATACGGAAAACGTTTGGCTTCTGCCGCTCAATATCGACTTCACCCATATAGACAACACATTTGAGACCAAAGCGCGCGCAGGCGGTGGCGGTGGCCACGCCATGCTGGCCCGCACCTGTTTCTGCGATGATGCGCTTCTTGCCCATGCGGCGGGCGAGCAGGATCTGCCCCATGACGTTGTTGATCTTGTGGGCGCCGGTGTGGTTGAGCTCGTCGCGCTTCATATAGATTTTTGCGCCACCCAGATATTCCGTCAGTCGTTCGGCGAAATAGAGCGGCGAGGGGCGGCCCACATAGTGTTCCGCGAAATCATCAAGCTCGGCCTGGAAGGCGGGATCGGCCTTGGCGTCCTTGTAGGCCTGTTCCAGTTGCAGGATGAGGGGCATCAGGGTTTCGGCCACGAAGCGGCCGCCGTAGATGCCAAACATGCCCTTTTCGTCGGGGCCGGTGCGGAAGGAATTTGGGGGCAAGGGCGTGTTCATGGATAACCTCTAGCGGGCTGACTTCGCCGCCTCAATGAATTTTGCGATCAACCGCGCATCCTTGACGCCGGGGCTGGATTCAACACCCGATGATACGTCGACCATGGCAGCCTGGGTTTTGCTGATGGCATCGGCCACATTGTCCGGCGTCAGGCCGCCTGCCAGCATGAAGGGG